>JAPPEF010000230.1 GCA_028875335.1 Gemmatimonadota bacterium | reverse complement strand
TCGAGCGCCACTAGGTGCGGCAAAGGGGACAGAGCTGTGTCGATGTGGTAACGCATAACGCCTAACAGGACGACGACCACCCACAGCATCCAACCCGTCCAACGCGCCTTGCGATAGAAGCCTGCGACCGCGCCGACAAGTGCCAACCCGCTCAGGGCCGCTGCAACCAAGCCCATCTCCACAGTCCGCCCTAGGAAAATGCCGATTCCGAAGCCGAGGGCGGTCCACAGCGCGGGCCGCCGGAGCGTCTTTTTGCTCGCAGACATACCAAGTCCAACCGCAAAAAGCGTTCCAACTCGACAGGACGTTGGCGAGTCTGTATGCTAAGACTGAAAGAAGAAGAGGAAGTCTTGAAAAAGGAAGGTTAGATGACCAATCCCGCACCTAAGCTCCGCGGCAAAGACCGCCGCTACTTGCGCGGCCTAGGCAACGCGCTGCGCCCGACCGTGTATTTGGGCAAAGAGGGACTTTCCGCTGCCGTTATCCGCTCGCTCAATGAAGCCTACGCCAACAGCGAGTTGGTCAAGGTGCGCTGCGAGCGCAACATCCCCCTCGACCGCCGCGAAGCCGGCGAGCAGCTTGCCGCCGCTACCGAGTCACACCTAGTGCAAGTCTTGGGCAACACCCTGCTCCTCTACCGTCCCGACCCCGACGATCCCCAAATCGCGCTGCCCGAATAGAGGCGCAGGCCGCCGCCCCGCTTCTGCGCCAAAGCGGTCAGCGCGGCCACACGGTCATACCGTTGGGGAAGATCCCCTTCGCGACTCTAAGAGACTGCCGACAACCAACCCCAAAACCGTCCCGATCCCCACTCCCATTGCAAAACCTTTTACGGTCCCGCCTTCTACGAGAATAAGAACACCAAATAATAGACCTAGACCTAGACCTACCCATAGCCCCACGCTGGCAAGATTGTGGGCACTCGCCGCATCGCTCCGTATTTCAGCCCTTTCTTGGGAAGGGTCTCCTTTATACACTGCAAAATTTATGTTGTCTATGCGCAGGGTCCGCAAGCAGACCACGGCTATTAACTGAAAATACAGACTCATCACCGTAGGCTGGAGATCGCGCAGATCGAGACTAGCTAGGATCACTTCTATCGCCATAAACGTCGTTGCCGCAATGCTCATAAAAACCATCTGTTGCACGACGAGTTCTATCTGCCTTTTGCGATCTTCATAAGCTTGGTACGGGTCCCGCTTTTTCCCATACATGTTCCAAGCCACTATTGCCGCAAAAAAGACATTGGCGGCCGTCACTCCGACGATATTCCAATATCCGCCGAACCAGGGAAAATCGAATTGTCGGATATAGAGAATGAGCGCAATAAAGGCGAAATACACGAGTACCGCTAGGCCGATCATTGTAGGTGAAATAAAATCAAACAAACGGCGGGGTTGCAGCTCGGCCTTGCGAGTGGTGCGCGAATCGGCTTTTCTCATCAGCCGATAATATTTGAAAGATCTTATTTCTAGGAGCATCATAGGGAAAAACTGGATCATAAAATACGGAAATACGAAATTGCCTACGTCCCATTCACCACTACGCGAATCGCCTAAGAGTACCGCCAGCAACGACAGGCCAACTAGCAGTACACCCGCGTTTAAATTCCGGTAATTGCGCCGCGCTTTCTCGTAATATTCGATCGGTTCTGGGTAGAGCCTGGGATATTGCGATGGTGGGTACGTTGCGAACACGTAACTTATCCGCTTGAGCATTTTTCTGGGAAAATAAAAAGAAATAAGAAGAATCTGGCTCAGAAATACGGCGTAAAATAAGGTATTGTCTGGCATCTCTAGCTCCTCACTAGTCTCGGTTGTTCATGACATTCCCGAATGCAATCCGGATTTCGGAATCCGTTACGCCGGATCCTCTTAATGTCTTGATTGTTTCGCTTAATGTGGACGTCACCCATGCGTTCAAATCAACAGCGCTATTGGCCTTGGCGTCCGGATGAATGAACGTACCGCGATATCCTTTGGTCTCAATGACCGCATCGCGTTCCAATAGCCGATAAGCCTTGGCCACCGTGTTGTGGTTCAGGCCCATGTCGTTTGCAAGTTGCCGAATGGAAGGCAAGGCAGCTCCTGAGCGAAGCTCGCCGCTGAGAACGGCCTTTTTGATTTGATTGATCAATTGAGCAAACACCGGCACTGAATCGCTGGTGTCGATGACTATTTCCATAAAGTATGCTCCTCAGCTTGAACTATTTGAACTAATAATACATCTATTGCATGTAAAATGCAAATAAAAACGGCGCGGCTCCCATTAGAGCCGCGCCGCTTCACCATTATATGTTTGAATTTAATTAGCCGTATAGCCCGTCCCGTCCTCGCTAATTCACCTTATGGCTACTCGCCATCCGCGACAAACCCGTCTCGGCGTCGCAGTTGTCGCTCATTCCTTCCACGCCTGGGCAAAAAGGCCGAGTGAACCGGGCGCGTACCCGGCGTAGTGGTTGTTGAAAAATACGTACGCGGGCTGCTCTGGTGCGGTCTGTGCCAACTCTCGCACCTGCCGCGCCCACTGCTGGGTCTCAGCGGCGCGGTCCCAGACGAGACGATCCCAATGTCGTTCCTGTTCGCCCTTGCGAATTCGCTCCTCGACGTAGGCGTCCATCTTTTTGCGATCGCCCAAAAAGCGCACGTAGAGAAAGTCAGCCGTTACGGGATCGACGCGGTTGAGGGTCTCCGCTAAGCCCGGCATGGTGTAGTAGTTGTTCAGCACCAGCGCCACTCCATATTCGCGCAGCAAGTCCAACAGTTCTGCTCGCAGCCAGCTCCCGTTGCGCACCTCCACCGCAAAGCGGAACTCGCTCGTAGGGAGCTGCGGCAAAAATTCCGCTAGGCGCTCGGTGAACGCGCTGCCGTACTCGTTTTCGTGCGCGTCCTGTCCCCGCGCAATGTATGGAAACTGCATCAGCAGCGGCCCCAACCGCTCGCCGAGTGGGGCCATCGCGTCGAGGAATTCCTCCATTTCCCCCATGCAGTCCATGAGCATTTTTTCGTGGCTGATCACGCGGGGAATTTTGGCGGTAAAGCAAAAGTGCGGCGGCGTCCGCCGCAGCCATCCCTCTATTGCTTTTGGCGTCGGCACTCGGTACCAAGTCGAGTCGATCTCCACACTTCTGAAGACCTTGGCATAGTGCTCGATGTAGTCGGCCGCGGCACAGCCCTCTGGGTAGATCAGCCCTTCCCAATCCTCATTCGACCAACTCGTCGTCCCCAAAAAAAGTTGCGCGGGCAGCCCCTCTTGCACTTGCTGCATTCGCTCGACGTGCCGGGGCTTAGCCGGCGGCATAATTTCGGAAAAAAGGTCTTGTTGTTCTGCCACGATTTGCTCCGCAAAAAAAGAGGGCGCGGTACCTACCGCACCCTCGCAATTCCATCGAATGTCTCTATGTACGCTACGCTTTCTCCCGCACCATCTTCACTACCTGCTCCTTCCCCACTAGCTGCACCAGCGACCCAAACCGCGGCCCTCGCTCCTGCCCGAGTACCACTTCGTAAAACATCCGAAACAACTCCTTGGGAGGAATTTCGGCCTCGCGGGCCAAGTCGAACGGAATGGCCTGCAACTCCTCTTCGGTAGCTCCGTTAGCCGCACTTAGCCGCTTTGCCAACTGCCCTAGGAGCGCCCGTTCCTCGTCTGTAGGCGAACGAAACTGCTTGTTTGGCAACACCACGTCCCGGTAGTAGTTAAGACCCTTCTCTACCAATGCCTGCGTTACCTGCGGATAAGTAGAAGCCTGCGCGTCGTAACGCGCCAAATATTCCTCTAACACTGCGACCGAATCCACTCCGAGGGCTGCGATCAGATTGTTGACCGTCGAAAAGTTGACTTGGGATGCGTACTCGGGTACGACTGCGCCTTGGTTGCCGATGTGCCACAGGGCCTGCTCGGGGCGCTGCTCCTCTACCACTTCGGGATAGCTCCGCAGCGCATCGAGATAGTCATCAACGCACTTGGGGACGATGTCCCAGTGTAGCCGCTTGGCCCGCTTGGGATTTTGGAACAGGAAAAAGAGCAGGGATTCTATCGGCGCGTACTTTTTCCATGCATCCACCGTCACCCCCATGCGGCCGGTGCTGCTCGCCACCTTGCGCCCTTCCTCGTCGAGAAAAAACTCGAAGCACAAGCCGACCGGCGGCTGCTTGCCCATCAGGCGCACGATGCGGGAGGACTGGCGAACCGAGTCGATGAGGTCTTTGCCGTACATTTCATAATCGACCTCGTAGGCGTACCAGCGCAGTGCCCAATCGACTTTCCAGCCCACCTTGGCGTTGCCGCCGAGCACCGACTGCTCCCCGCTTTCGCCACACCCAGTGTAGTGGCCGGTGTCGAGATCGCAGGTGAAGCTCACGGTGCCCCGGCTGGGGTGATAGGCGGTGACGCGCGTGGCCATGATCGAGCCACAATTGGGACAAATCGGAAAGAAGGGCGACCAGTGCTGGCGGTTTTGTTCCCGCAGCGTGGGTACGATAATCTGGCGGACCTCCTCGGCTTTGGCTAGGAGAATCGACAGCCCTTCGTCGAAGTCTCCGCGCACGTAGGCTTCGCGTGAGCTTTGAAACTCGTAGTCGAAGCCGGACGCATCGAAAAACTCGCACAGCTTGGCGTTCATGTGGTCGCCAAAACTCGTACAGCAACCAAAAGGATCGGGGATGGCGTGTACGGGTTTGCCGAGGTGGGCGGCGAGCATGTCGGGCTGCGGAAAGTTGCTAGGCACCTTGCGCAGGGCGTCCATGTCGTCGCTGAAGCAGAGTAGGCGGGTCTTTAGGCCGTAGAGGTATTCACAGGCGTTGCGCACCCAAGAGGTGCGGACGCCTTCTGAAAAGTGACCTAGATGGGGAAAGCCGCTGGGGCCAAAGCCGGTCTCGAATAGTACCGGGCGGTTTTCGCTGGGCTGGCGCTGTTTGACGATCTGTGCCGCCTCTTGGAAGGGCCAAGCCCGATGCGTATTGGTCTGGTTCCTCTCCATGTGACCTTCGTCGGGTGCGAGGCTCGTCGAGACGGCGCTGGGGTGATAGTGCGGCGTCTCAGCGATTGCGGAAAGTGATGCGTCCGCGGCTCAAATCATAGGGCGAAAGGGCCACAGTGACCTGGTCGCCCGGAAGCACGCGAATGTAGTACTTGCGCATCTTGCCGGAGACGTGGGCCATAATCTCGTGGTTATTTTCCATTTCGCACTTGAAGTAGCCGTTGGGCAGGGCCTCTTTAACCACTGCTTGGACTTCGATCGCTTCTTCTTTGGCCATTGCTCTCGCCTAAAAGAGATGGTGGCGGCGTTCTCCGCGCCACGTAAAAAGCAGCCGCTAGAGCGGCTGTACAAAGAATGCCAAGTGTACGCTTTAACTGAGCAAAAGTCAAACTCATTCGGTCAAGTAATTCACGTTGTACGAGGCGTGTTTGACCGCTTCGATCGTCGCTAGATGCGGAGCTAGCTGCTGGACCCTACCGTAGTATTGGACGGCTTCCGCATATCGCTCGGTCTTTTCGCAAATCGCGCCGAGGTTGTGTAGGGCTGGGATGTGATCGGCGGACAGTGCAATGACCTGCCTAAAGGCCGCTTCGGCCTCGGCGAGGTCGCCGCTGTCGAGGTGGGCGAGGCCCTTGGCGAAGAACATGCTCTCGTTGTCTTGCTCGTACTCGACGGCCTTGGCCAGCACGGCGAGCGCCAACTTGGGCTGTTGGGCTTGCAGTCGCACGAGCCCGAGGCTGTAGTAAGCGCGGGCCAGGGCGCGGCGCGCACCGCGATATGTGAAATCGACCTGCAACAAGGTCTCTAGGTTTTCGATGGACTTTTTGAAGTCGCCGACCTTGTGATACGCCACGGCCATGTTGAAGCGGGCGTTGACGTGATCGGGCTGGACCGCGATGACTTTTTCTAGGTATTCGATACCCTCGGCTTGACGCTCGGTGCGGCAGAGCAAGGTCCCTAGCCCGGCCATGGCTTCGACCATCAGCGAATCTAGCCGCAGGGCCTCCTCGTAGTGGTGCTCGGCTTCGCGGTCGTATCCTTGGACGTGGAGAATGACCGCGAGGTTGCAGTGTGCCTCGGCGTAGTCGGGATCGAGCTGCAATGCCTCGAGCAGCAGCCTTTTGGCCTCGTACTTTTGTCCATCGTCAAAGTACGCGTTAGCGAGGAGAACGCGCAGCTGCGGGTTGTAGGGTTCGATGATGACCTTGGCGTTGAGATAGCGGATTTTCTCTTTGGCCCAGAGGTTGTACCCCCGCTTGTCCTGGCGCTGAGCCTGACCCTCGCTGCACAGCAAGGCCAGCAATAGAAATGCGAGCACGGGCTTCATGGTTGGAACTTCTGAATCCGATCGTTGAACGTATCGGCCACGTAAATGAATCCCTCGGCATCGCGGGCGATGCCGCCGGCTACCACCTCGCGCTCGTCCTCTTGGCCAGTAGCCATATCGACGACAACTTGGATCCGGCCTGTGAAGCGGAACTGATCGTCCTCTTCGCCCTCTTCGCCCCAGCGCGTCAGGTAGTGCCCTCGCTGGAACACCTCGATGCGGCTGTGGCCGGCATTGACCACGAAAGCGCGGTCGGCGGCTTCATCGACGGCAAAATCGGTGGGCCGCAACAAAAGCCCGTTGCCGCGGTCCTGATGCGATTTGGGATCTCGGCCAATGACGCGGCTGGCCGTGGCGCGCTGCGGGTCGTCGTACACGACTAGGCGGGGTGACTGCCAGTCATCAGCGCGCAGGGCCAATGGCTCGATCAGCGCAGCGAAGCGCCCTTGCCAAAGTCGCAGACTAGCCACCAGCAGGGCTGGGATGGCGTACTGGATCTGCTGCTCGCCTGCTTGGTCGAATAGCTGCAATTGGCTGATGCTTTCGACGTAGATGGCATCGCTATCGACGACGATGTGGCGGGCGAACAGCCCGGCTAGCGGACGCGTCCACAGCAGCCGACCGTCTGGGGCGAATTTTGCCCAAAAGGCCTCGGGCTTCTGGCTTGGGCGGTGCAGGTTGTACACCACGTAGAGATGATCTTCGTCATCGAGGGCCAGTGCCGGCCCGTCCAATGCGCTCGTTTCCATACAGGCCAGTGGCTCAGTAGTATAGACCCATGCGTCTAAGGAGCGGCCCGCACGGTCAAAGCGCTCGACGCTCCCCCTGCCCGCGCCGACGACGAAGACCGTGCCGTTGCTGCTGATGGCCAGCCGCGTGGGGGTCTTACCCTCGGCTAGTGCCCAGCTTGCGACGCGGCGGTGGAACCCGCCTGCGGCCGTCGTGCTGACTAGCTCGTGTACGGTCTCACCCTCGCCATAGAAGCTGACGACCCGGTAGCTGTACTGCATGTTGGCCAACAGACCGCCGTCTGTATAGGCGGTGTCGGTCGCGGATTCCACGCGCGCTATAGCCGCGAACTCGCTCCCTGCGGCGCGCTGGATTTCACCGTAGAGAAAGCCTGATGAAGACACTGGGTGCCAGACCAAGTGCGCGGCAGCCTCCTCACTGGAGAAGGTCACTTTGAGCACGGGAGGATCCGCAAGCCAGGGCGGAACCTTCTTACCGGCGAAGGGGCCAACGCAGGCGACGAGCGCTGCGGCGAGGCAGAAAAAGAGTCTATTCATAGCGCAAAAGAGATAGCTCTACCCTCCCGCAATGTCAAGGAGTATGGGGTCACCCCAGAATGAAGACAGCGTTGCCGATCTTGCCAGTGAAGTAGTCGATGACCAGCCACAGCCCGTTGCACAGGGCCTCGCCCATGATCAGGCCCATGAAGAAATGCTGGCTCGTCCGATAGTGCGCTGCCCCGCCAAAACGCAAGATCAACTTCTTGAGCGCCCAAGCCAAGAGCACACAAGACCAGATTTTGTCGAGCATGAAGTTCGCGCCAATTGGGAAGCCGATTGGATGGAAGGGCCACCACAACACGTGATGCCGTGCCCAAGTCAGCAAGCCCATGACCACGGCCCCACCGGCGAAAAATGTCAGCCCCAACCAGTCGGCCCCGGCTGGCTCTAGCGCGCGCTGCGCCGCGTTGTAGATGGTGGATGGGCCGCCGTGAAAGCGCCAGCCGTCGAGGTTGATGCCTCCGTACTTGTAGGCGAGGTGAAAGACCATCCAGCAGGAGCCCGTCACGCCGATGAAGATGGCCGCTACCACCGCCCAGAAGACGACTCGCCGACTGCGGCGGTCCATGTTTTGGATCAGCTTCAAGCCATTGGCGACCATGGCCAACAGGAAGATGCGGATGTCGGCCGACCAGATATAGGCAAAGGAGAGGTTGAAGACGCCAGCCGCACCGATCGTCTGCGAGCCAATGCCCTGCACGATGAGGTCTGGGGCAATCATGGGCGAGCGTATAGCTGCTAGGCCCGCCTCGCACACGACCCGCGAGATGCCCATAAACACCAGCAGGGCTACCACTGCAAAGAGCGCACCGACCCAGAACGGGGTCCCCATCAACCACAGCCAGCCGGCAATGCCCCCGGTGCCGAAGGTTATTCCGAGTACGGCCGCTCGATAGGACATAATTTCGTCGCCGTCGTCGATGTTAGCATTGCGATTGAGGGCCTTGCGCCATACGTCCCGCAAGTGGCCGCGTCCCGTCCACAGCCCCAAGAGTACCATCGCGATGAGCGCGCCGCCGCCCTGATAGGCCAAGAGCGGCTCGTACGCGACCCCATAGACGAACTTGCTGGTGGATTTGAGGCCGGATAGGGCGAGGAATTCGGCTTCGACCTTGGAGAGCAAATAGAAAATCCAGATGCCAGCCGCTATTTGGGTGCTGATCAGATAGGAAAAGCCAACGAGCGCGAAGCTGATCCAGATTTGCAGGCTCTGCTGGCCGATAAACGGCACCCACCAAATCAGGCCGATATTGGGCAAGGACGGATAGTATTGGTTCAGGGCCTTGAGGCTGCCATACGCGAGTGGCAAGGCCGCGCCCCACCACAGGGCACCATGCTTGAGAAAGCCATTGACCAGCCCAGTGCCGCGCTCGCCTTGCACGATGGCCACCCCGAGCTGGGTCAGCGGATAGGCCAACCGCTCGCGCTCGACCCACTGCCGGCGCAAGATCACGGCCGTCGACACCATAGCCACGTACAGCGAGAAGAGTAGCAGCGTCCACCAGCACAGCGGCTCGACCCAGGTGGCGTAGGGAATGTCGGCGAGCGCGCCGCCCTCGTAAAAGCCGCGGTTGCCCTCACCGTCATCGACGAGGATGCGCTGCGAGGGAAAGAGCGGAAAGAGCTTTTCGGCCCATTGGTTGGCCGGAGAGGCGTAGTAGAAAATGCCAGTGAGAGCTGGCAAAAGTTGCTGCGTCAGCCCCATAGTGCAGAGGGCGGAGACGACCAGCAACATCGCGTACACCAGTATGAGTTCAGCGCGGTTGAGCGCGAGGGTGCCGCCGCGCTGTACCACCGGTACGTTCCACAGTGAAGAGAGGGCAAGGAAGGCGCCAAACCAAAAGCCAGGCGAGTACCAATCGACCGCGCCACGACTGACCCAATAGCTGCAAAAGCCGCCTGTAGCCAGCAGAGCTAGCCCTACTGCTAGGCGGAAGTCGCGGGCGGCGAGCTTGAAGAGCGTATTGAGCAAGCCTACCAGCACTAAAAATAGAAAAATGGCCCCCGGAGTATTGAAATCGAAGGCCATGTTGGTCGCCCGCATTGCCATGTTGGCGTAGGGCGCGCCAATGGACAGGAAAAAGCTGAGGAACGCGCCGACCCCAAAGCCGCGCAGCGTCAGATGCGAACGGCCTGCGGCATCGGTGAGTCCCTCGTCTTGGCTGCCCTGGAGATGCCGACCATACGGGGAGGGGAGCGATCTATTCACCGCGCGGTTTGAGGCTTGACGGTACAGGTGGGACAGACGCGCCGCAGGTGTTCGCGCCGCACCTGCCACAGGACGTGGGCCTTCACCAATTCGCATTCGGCCTGCCCGACCTTGCCTCGCCGCTGCAACTTCCTCCGGTCGAGTGTTGAGTCCAGCTTGTGGGTTGGGACCGGGCAGGGGCCATTGCGAAAGGCCAGCCCCAAGACCTCGTCCACGGTCCCATCCTCGCGCACGATGCGGTCTGGAATTGCAAAAGATTCAATGCAGCCGCAGGGCACGGACATCTCGGCCACGTGATAGGCCGTGCTCGTATCGTGCGTCGTGCCCAGCGCGAGGATGTAGCCGCCGCCGTGTACCAATTTGCCGATCGGGCTATCCGGGGCCCAGATGCCGGCTTCTAGGTGTCCGTGGCAATAGTCACTGGCCCGCGGACCAATCGCCGCTACCGCGTGGGTGGGATGCATGCTGCGTTCGGCCTCGGTGCGCCGCCACAACGCGTCTGGAATCGCGCCATTGGTAGTGGGCGAGGTCAGCCGGTTGAAGACTTTCGCCGCGCGGTGGTTGAACGAAGGTGCCAGCAGAGTCCCTCGCTTGCCGACCGCCTGCAAGAGCGCATCGACGACGGTCTCAGCGCCGCCTTCGACAAAGCCGATGGCCGACAGGGAACTGTGGACCATCAGATCCATGCCTGGGGTGACGCCTAAGCGGCGCAAGTCCTTCACTAGTTCCTTGCGGCCGATCATCTTGGCCGGGTCGGTCAACGCGGCATAGCCCAATTCAGCGTGTGCTGCGAAGTACTCGTAGACCCGATCGACGGAGACGGAACCTTCCGTTCGCGGCCCGGCCGGATAGTCGGCTTCCTCACAGGCGATGCACTCGGCGATTTCGCCCAAATTCCGGCATCCGTCGGCCCAAAAAAGCGCCCACGGCGATAGCTGTGCGGCCGAGATGCGCTCATTGATCGCGGCTGGCGTATTTTCGCCGGTCGGTGAGAGTACAGCCGTGCGCCGTGGCACCAGCCGCGCTTGGGCTGTGCGTCGCGCTCGCTTGTCCGGCAACGCGGCCTTGGTGGCGGCCGCCGCCACCTGCCGCTCGCTTTCGTCCATGGCCTCCAAGATTTCGCGCCGACTGCCTCCCCAGAGCCAGCGCGTGAGCCGCCGCACGCTGCGGCTGTGTGCCTCGCGCACGTATTCGGCCTCGGCTCGGGGCCATTTTTTCTTTTCTAATACGGATAGGAAGTGCTGAGTTTCGGTGCGGACTAGCTCCCCCACTTCGCGGCTGCCCATGTCGGCCAAGTAGTACAGATAGGCCGCCATTGAGGCCGCGCAGGTCTCCAGCCCCCGCCGACTGAGCAGTGCTTCCACGTCGGCCGAAGAGTGGTAGGCGTCGAAGCCGCGCCCGCTCTTGCTGTGATGCGTGGTGATCCAAGGGCAGGGAAATCCGTACTGGGGGTCGCCGATCAAGGTGTCAGATGTGGCCATGAATCGCTCTAAATGTACTCGATAGCCTGGCTTGTGTCGCCGCACCCCAGCCCGCAAAACAGCCTCGCCGACTCGGTCGACGAAACCTGCTGACATGGGGATCGTCGCGTGCCACTCCAGCCGGCCCTCGCAGACGGCGGGTCGGGAGCCGACCGAGTCGATACACACGCCGGCCAACGGGGTCTGCAAGCGCCGCACCCTTTCTAGATAGGCGAAGAACCCGTAGCATTCATAGGCGTTGAGCAGGCGAATGGTGCGCTTGGGACGCGCGAGTTTTCCCGCGTGTATAAGCCCTTCGATCACGCGGACGATCTCCAAGGTGGTGGCTACGCCCGAAGCGTTGTCGATGGCTCCCGGCTCACCGCTGTGCGCGATGGCCCACACTTCGTCCTGCGGATCGCCTGCTCCCTCAATAACGCCGCTGACCGCGTCGTGGCTGCCGACGTATTTGCGGATGTCGGCTCGTACGTGCAGGGTCAAGGGGCCGCGCTGCTGCGCTAGCCGCCGCAGTCGCTTCCCTTGTTGCTCAGAGATCACAAAGCCCACCAACCGCGCTGTCGCATGAGCTAGGGGTATTGCACCCCATCCGAATTTGGTCCACGCCACTGCGTTGGGCAGGTTGGGCACCGGCCGGTCGGCGATGACTGCGGTGGCTCCCTTAGCGGCTAAAAGACCGAGGTTGGAGCGCGGGTCTAGCTTGGTCAGCACAATCGCACCAGCGAGTCCGTCGGTTGGCTGGCGTTGGACGTCTTCGACTTGGTCGAGAATCACCAGCCGCAGCCGCACGCCATCTGCCGGAGTTGCCGCGCTCCACTGGATGACGTGCCAGGGATTCTCCTGCCAATCCAGCACCCGTTTGGTGATTGGGTGTACCACATCCACAGTCGCGCCCACCACATCGGCAGCCTCGCGGATGATCCACCGGCCCGACCCAATCCGCCCTCCGGTCTGAATGGACTCGACCTCCACGCGCGCGCCAGCGGCCTCGTAGCGGCTGGTTAGCGTGGCTGTCGTTTCGCCGAAGCGATCAAACGAATTCCACCGATCGGTCTGTACCACGTCTCGCACCACCGCCATCATCTTCTGCCCATTCGCCTGCTGCAGCATCAGTGGCAAAGTTTCGCGGCAGAGCCGCTGCAATGATTTCGCGCTAGCCATGATCTCCTCCTTTTTTGCTATCTAATAAAGGTCGGCGCGTGGATTGGAACAAAAAAGCGGGGAGCTAGCGGACGAAAAGTCCACCAGCTCCCCGCTGGCCGAGCGCGGTGTGCGATGCTTATTTAGTTAAGATCGAGGACCTCCTCTAGCTCCTCGATCTCTTGCAGGTCGAGGTCGATATCTTCTAAGAGATCGCCGTCGCGCTGGCGGTAGAACTCTTCGCGCCGCCGGCGCTTGCGCGCATAGGGGGTCTCGATGTTGTAGAGCCGGCAGAGCCGGCTGAAACTGCCCGGGGCGATACCCAGCGCGCGGCTGGCTTCTTGGTTGCTCGCGTAAATGCGTGCCGCGCGCTTGATGCGGTCTGGCTCGATTTTGCGCATGAGTTGTTTTCTCTCCAGATCTTCATTTGGTGCGAAGTTCGACGAAATTCAACAAAAAAAGCCGCAGCATTTTTGCGCCGCAGCCATCAAAAAAGCCGCTGGAAAGCGGCTGTATCGAAATCGATGTATCGCCGGTTTCCGGGACGCAAAATTGCCCTCCTTCTCGAAAGCGCTGTCCCGAAAACCCCGTGGGAAAATCCCTGCACGCGCAATCAATCGCCTAAGACGATGCGAATGCGAGGTAAGTTCCCGATTCGGCTGTGCGTTTTAGCCAGCCGATGCACACAACCTGAAGAGTCGTGCGTGTATCCTAGGGATTGGGACGAACGCGCAACGCGCGGATGCTGTTCGTAGCCCGCATATTTGGGACCGTATGGCCGCCCCCATCGGGGAGCTTGCTCCTAAGGGTACTACACGAGAATCGACGTGCGAAGAGAATCATTATATGAGGCCCTCCTCTCATGGTGATGTGCAATTTGCTTTTGCACGGTTTTTAACTGCCTTTTAGTTTCACTTTCAAGGTGATATATTGTCAAGGAAAAAATGCCTAAGAATAGAAAAAAAGAACTTTACGTCATTTTCTGAATATCTCTTCTGAATATCTCTTAATTAATCCGCATATTTATCAATCAATCTGCGTCAAATGGCGTGAATCCCCTAACAACTAAGGAGACCATTATGTATTCGATTGGCTTGGCCATGCGGCTGCGCCCCAATGCGTACGACGAGTACAAACAGGCCCACGACGACCTGTGGCCCGAAATCGCCGACAGCATGACTGACAACGAGGTCAGCATGGCCATCTACCGCTTGGACGAAT
>JAPPEF010000225.1 GCA_028875335.1 Gemmatimonadota bacterium | reverse complement strand
CGCCGATACCCGGCGAACTCACAGCTAAAGTAATCCAGTTTTGGGGGGCCTCCCAGCGAGACGGGCAAAATATCTTCCCATCAAGTTCATCAGGAGACTTTCCATGAGAATTCTTATCTTGTGCGATTTGGAGGGCACGGCCGGCGTCGTAGATTTTGAAACTCAGACGTACGACGGGGGCCGCGACAACGAACAGGCCAAATATCTGGCCACTCTGGAGATCAACGCCCTCATAGACGGTGCGCTAGAAGGAGGCGCCACAGATCCCATCGTGCTGGACGGACACGGCAGTGGTGGAATCAATATCGAACATATCCACCGCGAAGCTCGGGTGATATTCGGCCGCCCCAGGATCTCTGTGTGGGAGATGGGATTGCCATTTGCGGCGCAGTTTTTGTACGGCCATCACGCGATGGACAACACACCGAATGGCGTGCTGTGTCACAGTTGGAGTTCCCGCAGCATTGCCAACTGCTGGTTGAACGAAGAACTGATCGGTGAAATTGGTTTTAACATAGCTCATGCCGGTGAGGTTGGCGTGCCCACGGTTTTCGTCAGCGGGGATCGGGCGGCTGTGGACGAGGCCCAGCGTTATGTTCCCGACATAGAAGGCGTTGTCGTGAAAGAGGGGCTCAGCCGCACGGGTGCGCTCACTCTCTCTCCCATTAAAGCTCGGGATTTGATCCGCGAGGGCGCTCGCAAGGCCATGGGGCGGATCGAGGAAATCGCACCTTATACCATCCCATCTCCGTATATTTTCGCGACCGAATATCAGTCCGCGGCTAGTGCCGAGGCCAAATCGGCTCGTGAGGACGTTGAGCGAGTGGACACCCACACCGTCAAAATAACCGGCGATACCATCGCTGAAATTGCCAAAAAAAGATGACGTGGACTAGCTGGGTTTGCCCGAGGATTGGTTCGATTCGTTCAAGAGCTGTGAAGAGGAACGTATGAGTCCGACGAAAGTCGCCGTGATCGGGTGCGGCCAGATCGCAACCACCCAACATCTGCCGGCCTACCGGGAGGCAGCAGAGGCCGGGGTCTGCTCGCTGGTGGGCGTATGCGATCTGGACCCCGAACGGGTGTCGCAGGCCGAAAAGCAGTTTGCAGTCGCCGGATTTCAGGACGCGGAAGAGATGCTCGAAAAGACTAGGCCCGATGTCGTGAGCATCGCCACGCTGCCCTCGAGCCATCGCAACCTCGCGGTGATGTGCCTGGAGGCGGGGTGTCACGTTCTGTGCGAGAAGCCCGTGGCGCTGGATGCGGGCGAGGCCCGGGACATGGTCCGCGCCGCGGAAGCGAACAATCGACTGCTGAGCATCTGCTTTGAATACCGAACTTGGGACGAGTCCCGGTACCTGAGAGACCGCATCGCAGACGGCGTCCTCGGTCGCATACACGCCGTGCGAACGTGGGGAGGGTCTGCCTACGGATTGCCGGGGAGAGCGCACCGGTCGCGTGGAGCGAACGGCGGCGGCGTTCTCGCGCACTGGACGATCCACAATCTCGACCTCGTGCTCTGGCTGCTTGGCAACCCCGAGCCGCTGACCGCCAGCGCGTTCTGCCATCAGCGGGTCGCCGCGTACCCGGCGGCGGCTGGACCCATGCGAGACGACATCGATCCGGCGTCGCTCGATCCAGATTTCGAGGACTTTGGTGCCGGTTTCGTTCGGCTGTCCGGCAACACCATCCTGACGGTGGAAGCGGATTTTCTTCAAGCGCCCTCGGACCGACGCGAAGGCTGGGCCTTGCTCGGAGACCGGGGTGCCGCGTCCATCTCACCGCTCAGAATCTGGACCGACGACGGACGAGCGTGGCGCGAGGAGACCCCCGCCAAGGGCACGTTGAAGCCTTGCGATTACGATATGAAGCGGCTGATCAACGATTTCCTGCGCGCCGTCCGCGAGGGTGAGGCGTCTCCGGTTGCGGGCGGGGAGATCGTGCGAATTCAGCGGCTCATGGACGCGCTCTATGCCTCGGCAGCGTCCGGGCAAGAGGTCGCTGTGGCAGGAGCCTGAGCGCTATGGGACTTGTGTACATCGAGTACATCAGCCGTCTGCCGGGCATTGATCTGGAGACGTTTCGCGCGCAGGCCGCACAGGGCCAGGAGGGATGGGACAGCGGGTATGAGGACGAGTTGGTCCTATCCGTCGGTCGCACGTGGCGCTTGGGCCCCGACCCGGGCTACATGACGGTCTGGCACACGCGGAGCGCCGGCCTGGACCGGATCGACGCGTGGGACCGGATTTTTCGCAGCGGCGAGGCGGACGACCTAGAACAGCCGTTCTTTCAGGTCGCGCGGATCGACGTGGCCGGCTGCTACGATCCGCTGATCGAACCGGTCCCGGCCCGCAACGGGACCTACTACGTCGAGTTTTTCGCTGCCCACGATACTGCGGATACCGTTAGGAGCTTCTACGAGAGCCGGGCAAAACAGCATCCCGAGTTTACCCTCAATCTCCTCGTCCAGCGAATCGGGAAGCTGGCTCCCGAACCCGGTGGCTTGGCCGTTTGGACCATCCCCGATTTCGCAGCGCTGGATTCCGTGGCAACCGAGCTAGACGGAACCAGCGCCCCGATCAGGCTTTCCGCCGCAGGGACCTATGCCGACTTCGGCAGGGAGATCCTGTGAGGGGAGGGTTTTAAAATTCAATTGAGAAGATCAAAATGGTAGATCTAGAAATTCGGCGCTTGGGGCGTACAGAGATGAAACCGAAGGCGTTGGGATTGGGCGGCGGCTATCTGGGCCTTCCCGAACTGATGTCAGAGGAGGAAGCCACGGCGACGATTCGGGAGGCCATTGAGCGGGGCATCAATTTTATCGATACGGCTCCGCCATACGGCGATGGCGAGAGCGAGCGCTGCATTGGTTTGGCCTTGGCGGGTGGATGGCGCGAGAAAGTGTATCTCCAAACCAAGGTGGGGTCTCATCCGCGCTTTTTTCACGATTTTTCACAAGAAGCGACATTGTGGAGTTTGGAAAACAGCTTCAAACAGCTTCAGACGGACTACGTGGATTCCGTGTTGATTCACGGCCCGCGCTACGACATGGAACCACTATTGGCACCGGGGGCCTGTTTGGATGTGTTGCAGGATTGGAAAGAGCAGGGACGCATCGGTCACCTTGGCATTGCTGTGCGACAGCATGAATTTCATCAGCAGGCGATTGAAACAGGTGCCATAGACATTGTGTTGTCGTTTTTGGATTACAGCTTGCTGAACCAGTCCCTCGCCAAAACGACCATTCCTCTGGCGCTGGAACGCGATGTAGGAATCATTATGGGCAGAGTATTGGTCGGCTCACTGCTGGCCGGTCCAGAACCCCAGCGCGTGAAAGAAAAGCAGTCCCTAGATCAAGACGGGAATCTCATACCGGCGGCCATCGGTGGGCCGGACGACCCTTCGGTGGTGCCGCACGCACACCACATGTGGCAGTGGTGCCAAGAACGGGGGTTGAACATCCGAGATCTGGCCATGCAGTTCGCGCTCAATGCGCCGGTTGCAGGCAATGGCATAATCCTCGTCGGACCCGCCAACCGCAGGGAAGTCGTTGAGGTATATGCCAGCGCCACGACCGAGGTAGCCGAAGCGGTGTGGCAGGACTTTGAGGCTGAGTTTGGGGTAGGGATTTAACGGTTTTGGAGCAACTGATTTATGGCAGCAGCTAAAAAAAAGGTTCTCGTCGTCGGCACGGGTTCAATAGGTGAACGTCATACGCGTTGTATACTTGCAACACATCGCGCAGAGGTTTCAATCTGTGAGATCAACAACAATCTGCGTGAAAAAGTAGCCGATAATTATAAAATCAAACACAGCTATGCCGATCTTACATTGGCCCTCGAAGCAGACCATGACGCCATTGTGATCGCAACACCCGCGCACCTACATATTTCCATGGCGCAACAAGCAGCAGAGTCTGGTCTACATCTATTGATCGAGAAACCATTGTCTATAAGTATAGATGGGATTGATCGTCTCGATAGAACGATCAGAGAGCGGAAGCTCGTTGCTGGAGTTGCTTATGTCTTGCGCCACATCCCGGTACTTTCGGCGATGAAGAAAGCCCTCGACAGTGGACGCTTTGGACGCCCCTTGCATATTACTGTCACCAGTGGCCAACACTTCCCCACCTACCGACCCGCTTACAGAGAAATTTACTACGCCAGTCACGCCACGGGCGGAGGCGCTATTCAGGATGGGCTAACACATCTTATCAATTTCGTAAGTTGGCTTGCTGGACCAGTCGAACGCTTGGTTGCCGACTGTGCGCATCAAGTTTTGGACGGAGTTGAAGTCGAAGACACCGTCAACGTCTTAACCCGTCACGGCGACGCGCTCGCCTCCTTCAGCATGAATCAACATCAAGCCCCTGATGAAGGAGTGATCACCGTGGTCTGTGAACGCGGTACGTTGCAATCTGAAATTCACTCTAATCGCATGCGCTGGATGATGGAACCTGAAACTGAGTGGCAGGAAGAGTCTTGGCCAGATTTTGAGCGCGACCATGCGTTTATGGCTCAAGCAAACTGTTTTTTTGACGCGATCGACGGCAAGGGTGAAATGCCCTGTGGCCTATCCGAAGCGCGCCATACCCTCGAGTGTAATCTTGCTATCCTGGAGGCATCTCGCGATTCTTCCAAGTGGAAAGTACTATAGCCCCCAGACATGAGGGCCAAAAAGGTCAAGTAGGAGTTACGACGGAAAGGTGTGGAAATCCCCGGGCTGCCGACGCGGCGGATGGCCCATAGGCCAGCGGTCGGTGCCGAGGAAGTTGGGGAAATCGTCTTTTTTGCCCGCCAGCCAGTAGAACATCCGGGCGACGTCGTGCCAGTGGTGGAACTGGTCTTTGGCCGGGTGCACCTTGCCGCCGTAGAGGGCACTTTCGAGGTCGTTGAGGTCGTCGAGGCTGAAATCGGGCTCGACGATCCAGTCCCGCTGCGGCGGCGCCATGCGCCAGTAGAGGTACTTGAGCATATTGCGGACGCCCTCGGCGGTGGACGCGCCGCGTCGGTGCCAGATCGGGTAGGCAGTGATAAAAATGGTGCCCGCCGGTGCCGCAGTCGATGCGGTCCCTCTGATCCCGCCATAGTGGCCCATAAACGGCCCGAGGTTAAAGAGAAAATGCGAGCCGGGCAGCACTTCGGTGGGGCCGAGTTCGAGGGGGGTGTCCTGAGGATAGTAGAATACCTGCAGGTGGTTGACTGCGTGGCCGTAGCGGGAGCAGCCGTCGCGGTGCCATTGTTGCGCCGGTTTGGGGCGCGTGGACCGGTGGTTGAACATCCAGGTCGGCAAGGCGGCGCTCGCTCCCAAGAGCGAGCGCACCGCACCGGCCGCCTGCGAGTTGAGGATCACCTCGGCGACGAACCAGTCCTCGGTCAGCAGTTTGTCGTCTTCGAATCCGCCGCTGTCGTCGGACCCGTAGGGGTGAGCGCGGATGAATTCATTCACCCGCTCATTGGTCTCCTGCGCGACGACGCCTGCGAGGATCAGGTAGCCCCGGCGACAGAATTCGAGGACCTCGGTGTCAGTCAGGGTGGGCGCAATATCGGGCAGGCGCAGGGGCATCAACTCCACCTTTCGAGGATGAACTCACAGCCGAGTCCGTAGGTTTTGGACTCGTCCAGCAGCAGCGCCATATTGGGGAACTGCACTATGCGCCAGCCGTCGCGAATGGCCTGGAGCGGCGTTTTGTAGGGCCAGTCTTCGGGGTCTGTCGGTCCGTCGGAGATTTCGCCGTTTTCGACGAGGGCCATGCCGTGGACGCTGGAGTTGAGGGAAGTGCTGCCAGTCTGCAGGTAGAGCAGATCCTGACACTGCGGTTTCGCCGCGCTCAATTCTTCGAGGGTCTGGCGCAAATCCTCTTCGGTAAGAGTCCCCAAGTGGAAGGCCTCGATGCAACCTTCTATTTGTCTGCGCTTGTCCATCGGGTCCTTTCAGCTTCCGTCAAGACTGCATTGCAGAACTCCAAGTATTGGTCGCAGATCTGCTGATTGATAAATACATCAATTCCACGCCGCGCGCAGCAGGCGAACCCAGTTGCCGTGCATGATGTCGGCAATGTCGGCCTGCGAGTAACCGCGTTTTTCGAGGATGGCGGGAATCTTCCGCAGGTCGGCGATAGTGTCGAGATCGGAGGGGCACTGCTCCTTGCCGTAGCCGCCGTCTAAGTCGGTGCCGATGGCGGCGTGGCGGCAGCTCCCGGTTAGCTGGCAAACGTGGTCGATGTGGTCCACCACGGTCTCCAGCGTGATGCCCGTGTTATCCATGGCGGCCCGGTCCCACAAGGGGGAGATCATCCAGATGTCCATGGCCGTGCCAATGACGCCGCCGCGCTGCGCCAGCGCTTTAATCTGTTGGTCGTCGAACTGGCGGTCGTGGTCGCACAGGGCCCGACAGCAGTTGTGCGTGGCCAGCACGGGACCGGTGAAAATCTCTATGGCTTCCCAGAATGCCTGTTCGGCTAGATGGCTCACATCGAGGATTGCTCCAGCCGCCTCCAGCGCTTCGAGCATGGGGCGGCCTCTGGCTGTCAGGCCGCCGGGAGCCTGCGTTCCGTGGGAGTAGGAGCTGACTCCGTAGTGACACAGACTCACGACCCGCAGCCCTTCATCCCACCACTCGGCCACCTGTTCGGGTGCCACAATGCCGTCTGCCCCTTCCATGCTGAGGACAAACCCCAGTGGGGTCGCCTGCGGATCGTCGTCCCACTCGGCCAGATGGGCGTCGAGTTCGGTTTGATTGCGTATCTGGCGCAGGACTCCCTTGGCCTCCATCAGGCGGTAGTAGGCTAACTCGCCCCTGCACTTGGCGTAGGCAATGTCTTGGGTGCGCACCCCGGGAAAGCGCTTGCCCATCGAAGCAAGCCGGCAGCCCATTGTAACGAAGAAGAGGCCGATCCCGCCGCGCCGCAGTTCGGCGAAATTCACCACGTTTAGGCCGCGGCCCTTTTGCGCCATTCCGGCTTCGGCCTCGCGTATTTTGGCGATGGGCTGGAGCAAGTCCCGGTCCCATTCGAGCGCGTTGTAGGCGATATCCAAGTGGGAATCGACGATCAGCATAGAGATTCTCCCATCAATATATTCGCGTGAACTTAAAAGCTGGTTCGGTCCGCCGAGCGCCTGTCGCGCACTAGGGTTCCACTGTGGTAAACCCCTTTCATGGCTCGTCCGCGCCACGCCTCCGACGCATCGTAAAATTTCTTTCTGGGGTCGATGGTCGATACTAAGACCCCGGTCTTGTGCAGGGGCAATCGGCCGTCGATCAGGCCGTCGGGCCGGACGACAAAGCTGGAACCGCTGCTTTCGCGTCTCGTAGTGTTGTTGACGCTGATCCACATATAGTTGTTGGCCGCATAGGTCTGCATGGTCGCTGCGACCATTATCCCCCAAATGTCCCTGTATTGCTCCTTCTTGCTCAGAGTCATGCCCCCGTTGTGATAGGAGTGAAAGACGAGTTGTACGCCGCGCTTTTTATATTCTCTGTACAACTCCTGGTAGCGAAAGTCGTGACATATCTGCAGGCCGCACTTAATTCCTCTTACTTCGAATGTAACCAGACGCGACCCCGGGCTGTAGGAATCCAGATCGCCCGGTGTTGAGCCGACCTTCCCGGTACAGAACATCTTGTCGTAGCGGTCCACGACAAAGCCGCGATCATTGATGACGTAGAGGCTGTTGTGCGGCTTGTGTCTGCCCGTGAGGCGATGATTGGATCCAAGAATGACCCACAGCTTCAACTTGCGGGACAAATCCGCGATCTCCTCCGTGCACTGGCGCAGCAGGTCCCAGTCGTAGTGGTCAAAGGAAGGGAGATCGACCCCGACGTATCCCCCCAGACAGGTCTCCGAAAAATGCGCCAGATGAGCGCCTTGCTCACTGGCGTATTTCATCTGGCGCACGACGTATTTGCAATTGCGTTCTATGTCCCGGCTGACGGGAAACTGGCAAGTAGCTATTTTCAACTTCACCGCATACTCCTATCCATTGCGGGGGAGCGTCACCGCCTTCTGGCTTTGGAAAAAGTAAATCAGGGCGGTGCCTGTGAACAAGTAGGGAGAAAGACGGCCCCGCTTGACCAGCCCTCCTCAAAGGTACTTTATATCCCATCCATCTCGTTGCCCAGACACCAGATGAAGAAGGAGACACTGACGATGGCGGACGATGGCAGCGCGAAGTACCCCGGTATCAGGATCACCGCGGTGGACACCTTCCTAGTGGAAGGCAACTGCTGTTTCGTGAAGATCAGCACCAACGAGGGGATCACGGGACTAGGCGAGGGCTCGATCAGCGACAACAAGGTGGGCACCATCGCCCAGTGCATCAAAGACTTGGAGGGCCACCTCATCGGCAAAAATCCCACGGACATCGAGTATCTCTGGCAGGGGCTCTACCGCTGGAACCGCTGGCACGTGGGCGTGCTCTTCAGCACCGCTCTCAGCGCCATCGATATCGCCCTGTGGGACATCCTCGGAAAAATCGCTGGCCTGCCGATCTACAAGCTCCTCGGAGGTGCCGCGCGGGACAAGGTCCGCATCTACGCTGCCGGCAGCGGCAAGGCGGGCGTACAGCGCGCCCGGAGCATGGGATGCAATGCCGTCAAGACAGGACCGCCAGTGACCAAGGTCGGCGACCCGCTCACCGTGCCCATGCCTTGGGACCTGAACCGGGCGGCCGTGCAGATCGAGGAGATGCGAATCGAAGGGGGCGACGACTTCGACATCCTCATCGACGCCCACGGCCGGCTGACGCCGACCATGGCCCTAGAGTACTGTAAGGCCGTCGAGCCCTACCGTCCCTTCTGGGTGGAGGAACCCATCCAAGTGGAAGGATCCAACGACGCCCTTGAGTGGCTGAGCGACCACACGACGGTGCCCCTGTGCATGGGCGAGCGGAACTTCACCAAGTGGGGCTTCCAAGACATCATCGCCAAGCGTCTAGTGAGCTACCTCAATCCGGACATCGTCCACTGCGGCGGCATCTCGGAGTTCAAGAAGATCGCGGCCATGGCGGAGGCGCAGTACATCCAGGTCTCTCCCCACATCACCTACAGCAGGGTGGGAATTACCGCCGAGATCCACATGGGCCTGAACTGCCCCAGCAGCGTCATCCAAGAGATGTCCTCCTATGCGGACGACCCCTTTAGGGAGTCCACGGACTGGAGGGACGACCTGTTCTTCGGGCACCGGTACCAGATCGAGGACGGTTTCGTGCGGTTGCCGGACACCCCCGGTCTCGGACTCGAGCTGAACGAGGAGGTAGCCCGGGCCCACCCCTACAAACCGCAACTCCGCGAGGAGCTCCGATACGAAGACGGGTCGGTGGAGGACAACTGAAGAGCGAGAAGTCGAAGCACTCTTTGACCGGCTGAAGGGCTAATTCGTTTATTGACCCACGCTTGTAGCCAATCGAGTATTCATCACTACCGCTGCATGGCTCTCCGGGCCGCAAATCCCCGCGCTGTTGCGCGCCTTGAGCCGCAGTCGGTTCACCACCGGAGTGGCTTGCATGACCACCGAAGGCCTAAAGCAACGCCTGTTCGCCGAGGTCGACCGCAGACTGCCGGAGTTCAAAGGCGTGCTGCGGGACGTCGTCGCTATCCCCACCGATAACCCGCCCGGCGACACCAGCGCCTGTGTCGCCTACTTAGTCCGCTACCTGAAGTCGAAGGGGCTACCGGCCGACGTGTACGAGCCGCAGCCGACGGTGCAGAGCCTGGTCTCCTATATGGAGGGCCGCCAGGCCGGCCGCAACCTCGTCCTCAACGGCCACCTGGACCAGTTCCCGGCTGGAGACCCGGAGGCCTGGTCCTTTGATCCCTACTCCGGTGAGTGCCGGGATGGCCGCATCCTCGGCCGCGGCGTCGGTGATATGAAGGCCGGATCGGTGGCCTCCCTGCTGTCGTTGGTGCTGCTCCACGAGCTCGATGTCCCGATCCGCGGGCAGTTGACGCTGACCCTGGTGGGCGACGAAGAGACAGGTGGGTTCTGGGGCTCGGACTGGCTGCTGGAGCACGTGCCCATGACCCGCGGTGATGCCTGCCTGAACAGCGAGCCCACGAGGATGGATCAGGTGCTGATCGGCCACAAGGGCAAGTACACGCTGGTCGTCGAGACCCGCCACGGCGGCGGTCTGGCGGCGGTGCCCGTGGAGGACGACGCCATCGCCCGGGCCATGACCGTGGCCGCGGCCCTGATGACGCTGAAGGGCTGGCGTCTCGAGACCCCGCCCGAGGTGGCCGCGGCCGTCGCCCGGGGCCGGGACCGGGAGGTGCGCGACGGCGGGCTGGCCGGCAAGGGATGGGTGGCGGACTCGACTACGGTCAATGTGGGCGTGATTCAGGGCGGCGTGCAGAGCAACACGATCCCCACGGCCTGCCGCATGGAGATCGACCTGCGCACGCCGGTCGGCGTGTCCACGCAGGACCTGCAGGAGAAGGTGGAGGAGGTGCTGGCCGGCACGGGCCTCGACCGCGGGGAGATCGACGTGGAGTGGGTGGTGTGTCTGGAGTCGGCCTATTCGGCCCCCGACGAGGAGATCGTGCAGGCCGTGGCCGCCAACGCGCGACGGATCACGGGGCGTGAGATCGAGGCCAACGTCAGCTACGGCTCCACAGATACCCGCTTCTGGTGGCGCCGGGGCATCCCTGCGGCGATCTACGGCACGGACCTGGAGAACATCGCCGTTCCCGACGAGCAGATCCGCGAGTCGGAGTTCGGGCAGGTGCTAAAGGTCCACGCCGCCACCTGCGTCGACTACCTGTGTTGAACGGAACGGACCGAGCGGTCATCTTCGAATGTCAACGGCGGGTTTCGTTCGCTAGATGCCGATGTTTCAGGCCCGGATCTTATCGAACAACGCCGTTACCTCCGCCTCCTTCTCATCGCTGCGCTTGCCGATATACCCCTCGCCAAAGTAGATGGCCAGCGCAACCAAGATTTCCACCCCGGTGTAAATCTCAAACCGGTCGGTGTACTGAATCATAATGAAATAGGTGATCACGCCGCCGATAAACGACAAGATTGCTCCCCGCGCGGTCGGGCGTTTCCATATCATCCCGAGCATCAATGGGATCGCGATGGGCGAGAGGAGGCCGCCGAACAGTTTTACGGTCAGAGAAAACACCTTGTTCATGCCCTGACTCTGGGAGATCACAATGGCGGTTATCAGAATCGCGATACCGAAAATCGCCGTCGTGATCATTCCCACCCTGAACAACGCCCTGTCGTCGATCTCGCGCTTGAAGTTGCGCTGGTAGAAATCCTTGGTGAACACCGCGGCAAGGGCGTTGATATCGCTGTCGATCATGGACATGGTCGCGGCAAACATGGAGCATACCAGCAGTCCAATCAGCCCGGGTGCCAGAGTCGACAGTATTTTCTGCGTTACGAGAATATAGGTCTGGTCTAGGTCGAAGCCGTCGACGGGTTGAAGCGTGGTCGGATCAAAGTGCTCGGGCATCAGCAGTGGCGCGGCCCAGGCGGGGACGAAGATGACGATGGGATACAACAAGTAGAGAATCGCCGACAGGCTCGCCGCCTTCTGGGCATCCCGCGGCTTTTCCACTGACACGAATCGCTGCGCCAGTCCCCAGGTGCCTCCGTTGTAGCTGAGAATGATCACAACCACATAGACCAGCCAGAAGCTCGCACTGATCCCCTCGGCCGCGTTGAAAAAGCCGGCGCGCTCCTGTGGCAAGCTGTCCCACATCGCGTTCCAGCCTCCCACCATATCGAGGGCGATGAACAGCACGGCCAGACTCATGACGAGCTGTACCACAAACTGCACCAAGTCCGTTAGTACGGTCGCCCACAGCCCGCCAATGAATACGTAGGCGATGGTGATCAGACCCGAAACGACGATGACCGGCACCACCTCCCAGCCGGTAACCACGTGGACGACAATGGAGATCGCGAACAGCTTGATGCCGAGGTCGATGAACTTGATGAGAATGCCGGAAACCGCTATCAGACCCCGCACGGAATTGCCGTAGCGCGCTTCCAGATATTCCACCGGGGTCAGCACTTTCAACCGGGACCATCTCGGCGCCCAGATGAGGCATCCGAGCACCAGTGCCACGAACACCCCAAGCGAAAACAGGGTCCACATGCTGAATCCCGTGACCGCTGCACGACCGGCAAAACCCACAAACACGACCGCGCTGTACCCCGACACGTGGTGCGAGATGGCCGCCATCCACCAGGGCAACCCGTGCCCGGCCGCGAAATACTGGTCCACATTGCTGGACTTCCGCTTAGCTATGATTCCGATCCAAGTCATCAAAGCCGCGTAGACCGCGATTACGCCATAATCGATTTGTGTCAGCATATACCTTTCCTTATCAATCTTGGAGCGATCCTATGGACAACACAAAAACATATGTCGCATCGGTCGCCATGCACAGCGCGATGGGCGACCCCACGGCCAACCTCGACCGGATTGCCGAGTGGTCGAGCAAGGCTCGCGAGCAAGGTGCCGCGTTTGCGCTGTTTCCCGAAGAGTGCATCACGGGCTCGATGAACAAGTCGGACATTCCCCCCGAGGAGTCCATGCGAATCGCCGAAGCAGCGGCCGAGACATCGGTTCCGTTCCTCGAATCGCTCTGCCGCGAACTCGACATGACTCTCGTCGTCGGCACCATCGAGCCGGCAGGCTCGCGCTATCGCAACAGCGCCTACATCGTCGGGCTCGGCGGGTACCTCGCGACCTTCACCAAACTGCACATCCCGAATGAAACCGAGCGGGCCTGGTTCGAACCGGGGAGCCAACTCCCTATCGTGACATCGCAAGGCTGGACCTTCGGCGTGGGGATCTGCTACGACCTGAGGTTTCCGGAGATCTTCCGCACCGCCGCACAGGAGGGCGCGGACTTTTTCCTCCTCGCCGTGGGAGCAAGCGGCTGTGCTGACAACGTCACCCCCGACGGCGATCAGACCGAACAGGCCGCCGAACATCGACACCTTGCCGCCCAGGTCCTGCCAGCAAGGGCCGTGGACAATGCGCTCTACATTTTCTACGCCAATCAGGCGGGAAAGAGCGGCAACGCCTGGTTTCCAGGGCTCGCCTTCGCGATCAATCCGCACGGCGAGTTCATCGACGAGCACGCACCCGTGGAAGGCATGATCGTGACCGAGGTCTCGAGAGATTTAATAGAGAAAGCGCGATCGTCCGGTTGCTTCACAGCCAACGAGGCCAGACCCGATCTTTACGCGTCACCTCAGATCGTGCGTGGAACCCCCTAGCCCCACCGGATACGGACTGTAGCGCACCTCCACCTCGACCTCTTGGATGGTGACGCTTCCAGTCAGCCCCTCCGGTCGGCTCTCCAGCGACACCTCCAGAAGGTTCTCGCCCTTGCGGGGCACGCAGTCGACGAGATCGAACTCCAGCCAGTGGTTCCGCGGGTTCGTGTAGGGATAGGCGTCGTCCTGCTTCCAGACGCGGCGGCACGTCTCGCCGGCCAGCGAGTGCCCGTTCAGGGCGATGTTGAACTGGTCCGCGGATACGACGTTGGTCAGGTAGATGCGCAGCGTCGTCCCGCTGACGCGGCTGTCGGCCGCGGCGATGTCGTCGGCGATGGTGAAGGGGATCTGGTGGGCTGCAGTGGGGAGGGGCGAGGAAAGCTCGTGCGGGATGTGGTGGCGATAGTCGACCCGCGCCGCGCCGTCGTACTTGCGGGCTAGGGCATAGCGCTTGTCGCGCTCGCGGACGAGCTGCGGCGCGCCGATCATGGTGAGGATGTTGCGCTCCGCATCGCCGAGGGGCCAGTCCATCATCCAAGTGTACAGGCCGTCAACGCCCTTTTCCCAGTAGTTGGCCGCAGCGGCCCGGAAGTGCTCCAAGCTGGGGTACCGCCTGC
>JAPPEF010000368.1 GCA_028875335.1 Gemmatimonadota bacterium | reverse complement strand
TGGCGATGACTTCCGCGTCTTGGCCTTCGATGACGGCCACGCACGAGTTGGTGGTACCTAAGTCGATACCGATGACTTTAGCCATTGT
This sequence comes from Gemmatimonadota bacterium, assembly GCA_028875335.1. The sequence continues at coordinate 13,818 of JAPPEF010000368.1, read as the reverse complement.
TTTTTCCTTTCGGGAATTGAGGTGTTGGTTGTTGAAGTTGCTAGTGCGAGTCAGACCTTATGCTGCGACTTCAATATAAGCGGACTTCGCAGAGGGCTGAGGTATGGGGAATCCCTCCTGCTTCAGGCCCTCGACGTGAAACGCGATCGCTTCCTTCATATTTGCTTCGGTTTCTTCTTCCGTGGCACCTGTCGCCACACAACCTAAGAGATCCGGCGAGTACGACGAGAAGCCTGTCTCGGTCTTTTCCACGACGATTAGGTATTTCATTCCTTTAGCCCTGCTTTCTTCAATATGCTGTTAAGAGTACCAATAGCCAGATCGTCACCCAAACGTCCGGGCACCGTTATCAGTTCTCGTCTGGCGGCGTGTTTGAATTGCCGATGACTTCCACGCATCCTGACTTGGTACCAGCCGTCTCTTTCGAGCATTCTCACTACCTCTCGGACCTTCATAAGTCAAGCATCAATACGTGATCGCGTTCGGTTTCGTGGTGAAAATGTTTCGCGGTTCGATTTCCACGCGACCCACATCGAGGCCTGCTTTTCTGACATGAGCCACCGCATAGGCGATGGCGTCCTCTAACGACGGTGCTTCGCGGTGAAAGTGAATCTGCGGCACACCGGCTATCGTGGCAATCGTACCGTCATCGAAGGTGCTGTAGAGTCGAGCCGATTCTTTTTCGTTGGGATCGGCTGTTAAAATGAGTGTGAATTCATGCACTTTCATTTGACGCTTCCGAAACTTCCCTCCACATAGCGATCGCAGAGAGCTCAGGTACGGGGAACCCCTCCTACTTCAGGTCCTCGACGTGAAACCACATGATCTGCGTCTCCACCGTTTCGGGCACTCTTGCTTTTGAGTAGCTCATATCCTTTTCGTTCAAAGGCTTCCCCTACGGCGGCCTCAAATTGGTCATACCCCCACTCGTCGTTGACAGATTGTATCAAAGATTCCGCGGCTTTCCTTCTAACTTCAGCATATCGCTGTTGCTTGATCGTAGCGGGATCTTGAGGCGTATCCGTATTCTCCTCATTCCGTAGCCGTTCCGCAGCAGAAAGCACTCTTTCAGTATTATAGTCTTGAGCTTGAGTAACTGGTGGTCGGAAAAACGCGCTCTTGAACAACTCGTAGATCGTCTGGGAATCTTGATTGTACGAGTTGGCCACTACACGTAAGTTCTTCACAGGAATGATACGCCCAAAATCATTCTGGCCTGAAGTCACTTCAAATCGCTAGCCTCTGCTCTCTTCCACTTCGGCAATCGTGAAATACCCATATTCTGGGGCCTTGGGGATAAAAATCAGATCGCCCTTATTCATATCCAGCATGCGGCGCAGTGTCGCATACCGCCGAGGGCTAGGGGGTTCGTCCCACGCGCTCTCGTAGGCTTGCGTCCATTCTTCCTTATTCCGCTCGCTGCCATCGGCATTCAAGAGAGCGGTACCTGGAGGAGACCAGCCTTGGCGTAGGCGTCCTTGCTACAATTCATCCTGAACAAAATCGACATCGGAAGCTATGCGAAAGACAAAGCATCGTTGTTCTGACATTAATGATTCTCCTTCTTATATCGTTGGCCGGATGCCGCTGTCTGGTATCTCCAGCCTGCAGCGTCCAATAGACTATATTTAATAGCAAGTCTCGTGCCACACGTCGCTTTATTATGCAAAAACATATAACTCCTTGTTTATAAAAGAATAAAACGAATCTTTATAAAATTTGCAGAACTCCTATGAGCGACACAATGGCATCAATTCGTGCTATCATGTCATTAATATGAACGCGGCACATTGACAGGGTGCTGCCATCCGGCTAGATTGGCCGCTACAAGGAGGAGGCATGGAAATGCATACGACGTGGAAAGACTACATTGAGAGCACTTCAAACGTGCTGCGCGGAAAACCGCGTATCAAGGATACACGAATCCCTGTGGCTCTGGTGCTCGGCTACTTGGCGGATGGTTACTCCGCCGACCAGATCATAGCCGAATTTCCGGAGTTGACGATCGAGAGCATCGCCGCCTGCTTGGACTATGCCCGTGAATTGGCAGATTTTGAAGTAGCGGCTTAATCATGGATCAGTTCAAACTGGTTGCCGATTACTCGCCTGCTGGCGACCAACCCCAAGCCATCGCCGAGCTAGTCGAGGGCGTGCGGCAGCAGCACGCTCGCCAGACGCTGTTGGGCGTGACTGGCAGCGGCAAGACCTTTACGATGGCCAACGTCATTGAGGAGTTGCAGATGCCGGCCTTGGTCATCTCGCACAACAAGACGCTGGCCGCCCAGCTCTACGGCGAACTCAAGGGATATTTCCCCGACAATGCGGTCGAGTATTTCGTCAGCTACTACGACTACTACCAGCCCGAAGCCTACAAGCCGAGCACGGACACGTATATCGAGAAGGAGGTCGAGCGCAACGAGGAGATTGACCGCTTGCGGCTCAAGGCTATCACCTCGTTGTTGCAGCGCCGCGATGTGGTCGTCGTCGCCACGGTCTCGTGTATCTACGGCATTGGCTCGCCCCGCGAATACGACGAGCAGAAGGTCTCCCTGCGGCGGGGCGAGCAAGTCGAGCGCGACGATATTTTGCGCGCCCTAATCGACATCTACTACAGTCGCAATGATTTTGAGTTGCAACGCGGCTGCTTTCGGGTGCGGGGCGACATCGTCGAGATCGTGCCCGGGTCAGAAGACCGCGCCGTGCGCATTGAGATGTTCGGCGATGAGATCGAGGGCATTTACCTGATCGACGCGCTCACTGGCGAGGTGTTGGAGCCGCGCGAACACGTCAGCCTCTTCCCGGCCAAAGCCTACGTGACCGACGAGGAGCGGACGGAGCAAGCCTGCGAGCAAATCCTCGTCGAGCTGGAGCATCACCTCCTCGACCTGCGCACCGAGAACAAGCTGGTGGAGGCGCATCGGCTGGAGACGCGCACCAAGTACGACGTGGAGCTGATCCGCGAGGTCGGCTTCTGTCCGGGGATCGAAAACTACTCGCGCTACATGGATGGCCGCCAGCCGGGTTCTGCGCCGTATGTGTTGCTCGATTACTTTCCCGAGGATTACCTGCTTTTTATCGACGAGTCGCACGTTACTGTGCCACAAATCCGGGGCATGTTTCGCGGGGACCGCTCGCGCAAGGAAACCTTGGTCGAACACGGTTTTCGCTTGCCGTCGGCCTATGACAATCGGCCGCTGGTGTTCAAGGAATTTGAGGAGCGGATGGGATGGACGGTCTTTGTGTCGGCCACGCCAGCGGAGTACGAGCTGAAGCAGTCGGGCGGCGTGGTGGTCGAGCAGGTGATCCGGCCCACGGGATTGGTCGATCCCTCGATTGAGGTGCGGCCCCAAGAGGGGCAGATCGACGACCTCGTCGAAGAGATAAGGCAGCGGGCGGAAAAGCGCGAGCGGGTCTTGGTCACGACCATGACCAAGCGCATGGCTGAAAACCTCGCCGATTACTTTGAGCAACTCGACATCCGAGTGCGCTACCTGCATTCGGATATTGAGACGTTGGACCGCGTCGAGATCCTCCGCGATTTGCGCTTGGGGGAGTTTGACGTGCTGGTGGGGATCAACCTGCTGCGCGAAGGCTTGGATTTGCCCGAGGTCTCGCTGGTGGCCGTGCTTGACGCCAGCAAGGAGGGCTTTTTGCGCTCGGAGGTCGCACTGATCCAAACGGTTGGCCGCGCGGCCCGCAACGCCGCCGGCATGGTGATCTTCTACGCCGACCACGTCACCAATTCGATGCAGAGGGCCATCGACGAGACCTATCGCCGCCGCCACAAGCAGGAAGCGTACAACGCCGAGCACGCCATTGTGCCGGAGACGATATACCGCAGCCGGGAAGAGATTATCCAGGCGACCTCAGTACTCGAAAGCGTGCGCGGTCTTGCGCCTGAATTGGCAGCCGAGCCGACGATCAACTACCAAGAAATAGAAGACCAAGAGGAACTGCTCTCCGATTTGGAGCAGCAAATGAAGGCCGCGGCGGCCAACTTGGACTTTGAGAAAGCCGCGCACCTGCGCGATGAAATCACGCGGATCAAGGAGCAGCAGGTAGGTTGAAGGTTGCGCCGATAAATTTGACCTACGGCGTTGCCCTCCTTAGATTGATCCGGTCTTGCAGCAGCAACATCAAAGGTAGGAGCACATTATGTCCAATGGCCGCGATATAATCGTCGATGTCCAAGACGTCAAGATGGTTTACAATGCCAAAAACCGCGACGCATCGACGCATGTGCACGCGCTGCGCGGTTTAACCGTCGAGGTGTACGAGAACGAGTTTTTTGCCATCATGGGGCCTTCTGGTTCGGGGAAGAGTACGCTTTTCAACATGATCGGCGCTCTGCAGACGCCTACCGACGGCGAGGTGCTTATTGAGGGCGTCAATCTGGCCTCCCTCAACACGCAGCAGCTAGCGGCGGTGCGCTGCTTTGAGCTGGGTTACATTTTTCAGACCTACAATCTCTTGCCGGTGATGAGCGCGCTGATGAACGTGTCGCTGCCCACTGTGTTTGCCGGCATGACCACGGCCGAGGGCGAGAGGCGGGCCATGGAGTGTTTGAAGATCGTCGGTCTAGGCGATCGGGCGCACCACATTCCCTCCGAGCTGTCGGGCGGTCAGCAACAGCGCGTGGCCATTGCTCGTGCGTTTGTCAACAAGCCGCGCATTATCCTCGCTGACGAGCCGACGGGTAACCTCGACAGCAATACGGGGCAAGAGATCATCAGCTACATGAAGAGCCTGCAGCAGGAGATGGGGACGACGATCATTACCGTGACCCACGACGACAAAATGCTCACGGCTGCCGACCGCATGGCCTGGATCCGCGATGGACGGCTAGAGCGGGTAGCCAACCGCGAGGACATCGAGATCCAGGTGGGCAGCATCAAAGAGCACTAAATCGACTTCGGCTAAGCCAGAATCCAAAAAAGCGCCCGATGCTAGCGGAGCATCGGGCGCCTTTTTGCGTTTATCGGGACCTACGGGCGACCCTCAACGCAGTAGCAACATGCGCTGGTGCACGGCCCACTCGCCCACATCGAGCCGATAGATGTACACCCCGCTGGCCACTTCGCGGCCGTAGTCGTCGCGGCCGTCCCAACTCAGGGTGTGTTCGCCGGCCTGCTGCGCCTCAAGCTGCAACACGCGCACGAGTTGGCCCGCCAAGTTGTAGATGCTCAGGCGGGTCGGCTCGTTGGCCAGGCGGAACGGTATCAGGAAGGAGATTACCGTGGAGGCATTGAAGGGGTTGGGGGCGTTCTGCAGGAGCACCGGCCGGCTGCCTTGGGCGTTCGCGAGGATCTCGTAGGCCCGCTCTTCCACCACCACTAGCATGGCTTGGCCCAACCGGGCAAAGTTGGCTAGCTCAGCGGGCTGATAGGTGCGACCTTCGTACAGCTCTTTGGGCATGCCCGGCTGGTAAGCCGTATCAATCCACACTTCGTCCTGCAGAACGAAGTCGCGGCCCAACCAGTGGGTCGTCGGGAGGGCGTCGTTGATGTTTGTCGTGCCAAATGAGTCGCCGAAGTCGCCGAACGCCAACTCATCGCGCGGTTCGGGATTGACCTCGACGCCGTCGTCGGGGGCAAACAGCGAGGTGCGCCGGGTCACTAGCCGGTATTCCAAGCCCAGCGCAAGGATGTCGTCGAGCAGCTCCTGTTGCTCGCCAAAACGGGCGATCTGCTCTTCGAGGGCTTGGATCTTCTGGTACGCCCACAACCGGGGGATTAAGCTGCCCGAGACATCGGTCTGGGTGAACTCCAGCGGAAAGTCCACACTCACGTTCTCTTCCCCTACGTGGCCGATCAAACTCAAGGTGAAGGTCCCGCCGCCCCGATAGCGGCCCACTTGGAATAGTTCGCGGCCGGCGGCGAGGGTCTCCAGCCCGCGCGGGTGGACGTCGTGGATTTCCACTTGGTCGAAGCTCAACTCGTCGAGTAGCAGGATGGGAAAGGTGAAGGACTCAAACAGGTCTTGAAGCGCCGCCTCGATATCGCCTTCTTCCGAGAGGAAATACGCCTCCCCTCGATGCTCCTCAGCCAAGCCGGTCAAAAAGCCCTGGTCCACGTCCTGACCCACGCCGATGGTAAAGAGCCGCGCTTGGCCAGCGGACCACTCGCCGATCAGTTCGCTCAAAGACTCTAGCTCAAGTTCGCCGAGAGTAGGCAGGCCGTCGGTGAGAAAGATGACGTGGTTGACCCGGTTGGCGGGAAAGGCCTGCTGCATGGCGCGGCCCAAGCCCGCCTCAAAATTGCTCACGCCGAGCGCGTCCTGCTGGTTGATGAAGGCGGTGGCCGCCTTCTTGTTGTCTGGATCGGCGGGCACTGGGGCGGCGGCAAAGGAGTCAGCCCGGTGGGTGAAGACGACAATGTTGAACAGGTCCGCGGCGTCTAGCGCGTCGATCGCTGCGACAAGTGCACCTTTGACGGCTTGGAGCTTGCCTTGCTGCATGCTCGACGAAATGTCGATGACAAAGGTCAGGCTGCGCGGCAGGGGGTCGCCTTGGGTCAACTCGGGCAGGGGCGGCAGCCACAGGGCGTAGTAGCCTAGGTCGTCGTTTGCTCGCGGCGCAAAGCTGAGTACGCTTGGCTTGGGCCGGTCGTCGGTCTGGCGGATGGTCAGGGTGAAGTCTTCCCGGGGCCTTATCTGCTCGTCGCCGAAGAAGATGTTGGCGCGGTGCGCGTCGGGCCGATCTACCTCGGTGAGTCGCGGCAGCCCCGAGGTCGTCACCTCAAAGGCGTGCTGGCTGCGCACCTGTGCCCGCAGCACGAACAGCTCCATTTGCAAGGGCTGGTCGGTTTCGGGAGCTAGCGGGAAGGAATAGTCGAGGCGCCCGCTGTGGAATTCGAGGAGCTGCATGTACTCGAATTCGACGCGGCGGCTGCCTTGGGCCGGAAAGGGGAAGATGCTCAGGCGGAATTGGTTGGGGGTCACCTGTTCGATCAGGGCTGGGTCGATGCGCTGGCGCACAATATCGTCGTACGTGCGGCGCGCCTCTTCCTTTTCGAGGACCATCCCCTGTATCCGCTTGTCGCCGATCCACAGCACCAAATCGGTGATGATTGCTCCTTCGGGCAGGGTGAATTCGTAGATGCCTTCCACCTCCCATTCGGCGTGGTTGGTGAAGATCTGGTCGGTGCGCGTGCGGGCGATGCGCTCGTCGATTTGCACATCCACGGTGACCGAGGTCAATTCGAGGTGCTGGCGGCCGTCGTCACCCACGCCGGTGTACACGTAGCCGATGCTGAGGGCGGGGAGAGGGGCCAGCAGGGCGAGGAGGAGGGTGAGTTGGGCTTTCATGGTGGGGGCCTTTCGGTGAAGAGGGACGATTAGTAGGTGACGCCGACGCCCCGTGCTTTCAGGGCGGGGATGTGTTCGTTGAGTGCTTGGTCGCTGAGGGGGTTGTTTCTCAAGTATACCGCATCGCCTCCACCTAAGCCGGTGTTAGCGACTAGGGAGCTTATGTCTTTGATCTGGTTGTCCTTCAGGTACAGCACTCGCAGGTTGGTCAAGGTGGCGAGAGGGTTCACATCAGTAATCTGGTTGTCCTCCAGATTCAGTCGTTCAAGTTTGGTCAAGGTGGCGAGAGGGTTCACATCGGATAGCTGGTTGTGAGCCAGATTCAAATTAAGCAAGTTAGTCAAGGTGGCGAGAGGGTTCACATCGGATAGCTGGTTACGCCATAAACTCAGCACAGACAAGTTGGTCAAGGTGGCGAGTGAATTCACATCAGCAATCTGGTTGTAACCCAGATCCAGCGATCCAAGTTTGTTCAAGTCGGCCAGCGGGCTTACATCGGCAACCCGATTGTTGAAAAGACTCAGCGATTTAAGGTTGGTTAAGGTGGCGAGAGGGTTCACATTGGATATTTGATTGGCATTCAGATGCAGCGACTCAAGTTTATTCAAGTCGGCCAGCGGACTTACATCGGCAATCTGGTTGGTCACCAGATGCAGCGATTTAAGGTTGGTCAAGGTGGCGAGAGGGTTCACATCGGATAGCTGGTTATGAAATATTCTCAGCGACTCAAGTTTGGTCAGATCGGCCAGCGGGCTTACATCGGCAACCCGATTGTTGGAAAGACTCAGCGATTTAAGGTTGGTCAAGGTGGCGAGAGGGTTCACATCAGTAATCTGGTTGCTCACCAGTCGCAGCCATTCAAGTTTGGTCAAGCCGGCCAGCGGGCTTACATCGGCAACCTGGCTGCGAAATAGATCTAGCTCTTTAAGGTTGGTTAAAGCAGCGAGCGGACTCACGTCAGTAATATTGTAGGTGGCTAGAGCCAAGGTTTCCAAGGTCACAAGATGCTCGATGCCTGCCAAACTATGAACGGTACTATCGGAGATAGAGAAGCGGGTCAGGGAAGCAGCTTCCTGCAAAGTAATAGGCCCCTTCAGTCGGTTCAAAGCCCTCAATACCCACTTCTCCAGTCCCGAGTCCTCGAACACCAAAATGAAGGAAGTGGAGAGGATAATCACGCCTTCCAGTAAAACAAGGTCGCTCTTGAATACCTGTGCATTCAGGAGTATCTGTAGGGTAGAATCGTTGATTGCTCCCAGTGGGGGCCTCACTTGGTCTTGAAGGTAGTCAACCAGCCTCTTTATAGACTCCGGATGCCCCAGATCAATCGCTAAAGCGGTATGGGTATCGATCTGCACCACTACCCGTTCGGCTTGATCTTGCCAATGATTCCGCAGAAACGCCGCCACGGCCTCCCAGCCGATTAGCTGGATCTCCTTCTCCAGTTCTAGCTGAGATTCAACGCTCGGGTCGATTTGCCAGTCGATGGAGACCAGCCCCGCCGGCAGGTCGATTAATTCGCTAGGCTTCATCATCAAGCGCACAGGATCGCCTTCGGGCCAAGTCCAAACTAGCGTCTCCCGCACGCCGCCGGTCGGATCGACGCAGCGAATCGCCACCAAGCCATCGGCTCGGCCTTGGTATTCGACCCGAATGTCGGCCAGCTCATTCCCCGCTTCATCGACCAAGTGTAGCCACAGGCCGTGCGGATACTGCGGCGACTCGATTAGCACGTGGCCGTCGGCATTGCTTTGCGCGAGTGCTCGGCCGGTGCTATCGACGCCAGTGGCAAAGTAGAGTTCGGTCTGCGCCGTCGCCGTAGAGGTTCCAAGTGCCGTGAGTGCTAGAAAGATCGCCGCGCGCATGAGAAGATCCCTTATTCGACTGCCCAGTCTTCGACTTTTAACTTGGGAACGCACACAAATTCTTTCACGTTGTGCGTAACGAGGATTAGCTGATTGGCCATGGCGATGGAGGCAATCTGTGTATCCCTTTCGCTGATGATCGCACCATTTTTCTCAAGCTGAGATCGAATGATGGCATACTTGTGAGCAGCCGCTTCATCAAAAGGATAAATGTGAAGTGGTGAAGCTATTTGTTGTATTTTGAGCCTTCTCTCTTTCTTCCTGCTGGTCGATTTTTCGATCCCGTACAGTATCTCAGCAAGGGTTATTGTAGAAAGGACCAAGTCAGAGGGTGAATGGCTTTTAATCCGTTCAATTAACGCTGCGGCTCCACGCATCCAGTAATTGACGATATTCGTGTCGAGTAGGTACATAAGCCCCACTAATCCAAATCAAAATGTTTGGTCGCCAAGGGTTCGGGGATCTCAAAATCCGGATCTGGAGCAAAAATATCCCAGAATCCATCGGCCCATTCGCTCCGTTTGAGTGGTTCCAAGATGACCGCATCGCCTTCCTTACGGATCTTGACCTCAGTTCCAGGGAAGCGGAACGCCTTGGGCAGCCGAACGGCCTGTGAACGTCCATTCTGAAACAATTTCGCCGTAGATTCCATGTTGCTATCTCCTTCCAGTGCTAACGCCATCCGAGTGCGTTTGATATATACCAATATATATTGTGATCTATATAGCCATCAAATTTACGCCTTCCAGTAAAGCAAGGTGCTCTTGAATATCAAACTTGATGTGCTATTAGGGCGATGCGCTCGTCTATTCGGTTCAGCAGAGCAACAACAGATTCAGCGGCAGAGCAATAACGCGGGAGGACAACACCTTGGGGGCCGGGCACGGACAGGTGACTACGCCGAAGGATGCGGTCTCATAGGTATCGAGAAAAGCGTTCAATCCGGCCAAATCCCTGCTCGACGACGGGGTATTGAGTCAGAATTTGGGCGAGTATAGGGCTTTGCAGCCGGGGCTTTATTGTATGTAAATCGACCATACCTTGAACGATAATCAACCACGATAGGATCGTCAATGTATGAGGTGCGGGCCGAGAGGGGGAGTTGGGGCTTCAGGTGCGAACGCCCCATTACTGGGGCAAGGACTGGATTGCCGCTTGCACGAATCGACGCAGCGAATCGCCACCAAGCTGTCGGGTCGGCCTTGGTATTCGACCGGCAGGCCACCTTCCGCTGAAGAGGGACGGAGAGGTTAATAGGTGACGTGGAAGCCCTTTGCTCGCAGGGTGGGGATGTGTTCGTTGCGGACTTGCTCGCTGAGGGGATTGCCATTCAAGGTTATTATACAGCCGTTGCTCCCTAGATCTGTGTTAGCAAGCAGGGGAGCCAAGTCTTCAATCTGATTATTGTACAGATATAGGTACTGCAGGTTTTTCAAATGGGCGATTGGGGTAATATCGGTAATCTGGTTAGATCTAAGAACTAGTCCTGTCAGTTTAATTAATGGGTTTAGTGGGGTAATATCGGTAATCTGGTTAAAGCCTAGACTCAGTTCTTTTAGGTTGATCAATTGGGCCAGCGGGGTAAGATCGATAATACGGTTGCTGTCTAGCCTTAGCTCTGTGAGATTGGTTAATGGATTTAGCGAGGTAAGGTCAGCCACATGGTTGCCGAATAGATTCAGCTTTGTCAGGTTGGTTAATGGATTTAGCGGGGTAAGATCACCAATTTTGTTGTCGCCCAAGTTCAGTTCTGTGAGGTTAGTTAATTGGTTTAGCGGGGTAAGATCTCGAATATTGTTGCCGAGTAGATCCAGCTTTGTCAGGTTGGTTAATTGAGCCAATGGGGTAAGATCGACAATTTTGTTGGTACTCAGCGACAGCGTTTCTAGATTGGTCAAGGATGCTAACGGGGTAAGGTAGTAAATTTTGTTGTCGCCCAAGTTCAGTTCTGTGAGGTTAGTTAATTGGTTCAGCGGGGTGAGATCTCGAATATTGTTGCCGAATAGATCCAGCTTTGTCAGGTTGGTTAATTGAGCCAATGGAGTAAGATCGACAATCTGGTTACCCCCCAGCGACAAGTATCGCAAACCTACACAGTGTTCGAGGCCAGCCAAACTATGAATGCCTTTATCTATAGCCGAGATGCTGGTCAAGGAAACGACATGCTCGGGTGTAAGGCCGACGCGCTGTCGGCCCAACACTTGCCGCACCACGCGTTCCAGATTAGAGTCCGCGAACAAAGCGTCATCAGGGGAGTACTGGTCCTCGCTCAAGAACTCGCACAAGGCACAGTTGGCTGTGCCATCGTCTTCTTCTGTCGGTGTGCTATCGTCTTCTTCTGTCGGTGTGCCATCGTCTTCTTCTGTCGGTGTGCTATCGTCGTCGTCTGTGACGGAAGTGCTGTCAGGGCTTTCATGGGCATCCTGCTCATCGGCAATGGTGTATTTGTCGTCGCCCAAAAACTCGCACAAGACGCAGTTGGCTTTGCCCGCTGGGTGTGGGGATACCGGGGTCGGGTCGGAGCAGGCGGCAAGGACAAAGACGACAATAAAAAGGACGAGGCGAATCATGGCGATTCTCCTTGAGTGGGAAAAAGCGATACATTCGAGGTTCAGCCATCACAACCAACTGAGGTTATCCAATATGAGTCGCTAAACAGCTTGAACAAAGCTGGTGGAACGCACCCGCTCAACTGGTTGCCGCCGAGGTCCAGCCATTGCAGGTTGACGAGGTTGTCTAGCTCGGGCGGTATAGTCCCGCTCAACTGGTTGTTGCTAAGGTCCAGCCATCGCAGGTTTTCGAGGTGGCCCAATTCGGGCGGTATGGCCCTACGCAACCAGTTGCCGCTGAGGAATAAGTCTTGCAGGCTTTCAAAGTGGTCTAATTCGTATGCCCCGCCCAACTGGTTGTTGCCGAGATATAGCCATCGCAGGTTTTCGAGGTGGCCCAATTCGGGCGGTATTTCCCCACTCAACTGGTTATCGCTAAGGTCCAGCCGTCTCAGGTTTTCGAGGTGGCCTAATTGGGACGGTATTTCTCCGCTCAACTGATTCCTCCTGAGCCGCAGGTCTTGCAGATTTTCGAGGTGGCCTAGTTCGGGCGGTATTTCCCCACTCAACTGGTTGCCACCGAGATCTAGCCGTCTCAGGTTTTCGAGGTGGTCTAATTGGGGCAGTATTTCTCCGCTCAACTGATTCTTCCTGAGCCGCAGGTCTTGCAGATTTTCGAGATGGCCTAGTTCGGGCGGTATTTCCCCACTCAACTGGTTATCGCTAAGGTCCAGCCATCGCAGGTTTTCGAGGTGGCCTAATTGGGGCGGTATTTCCCCGCTCAACTGGTTGCCACTGAGGTCCAGCCATCGCAGGTTTTCGAGGTGGCCTAATTGGGGCGGTATTTCTCCGCTCAACTGGTTGTTTTTGATCCGGAGATAAATGACGCGACCGTCAGAGTTTACATACACACCCTCCCATGACCCTAGACGAACTTCACTAAGCCAGTTGGTGTTATCCGGCCAGCTATCGCCGCCAGTTGCCTCATATAGGGCCACTAATGCGGCCCGATCTGCGGCAACTGCTTTACCTGCCTTGACAGGAGTAGCAGGATTTAGGACGGGAGCGGTGACACTTTCTTGACCACCGCAAGCGATCAGCGCGAGCGCGAAAACAACGAGGAGCATGGTCATAAAAATTCCTCCTATTGCGGGCCTGGAAACGCGCCCAAATTCTTTGTTGCTATCCCCTTCGTCAAAACTATCCGAGCGCGTTCAACTATGTGCTGAACGCAACCGTCGGGGCAGCAAAATCAAAGCGGCTAGGGCCGAGGCACGGCGTTGCGCATGCGGATGAAGGAAAACCGCATCGTGGATTGAAACACTGCGTCGCGCAGGGGCCACAGGGAAGGAGTGATGCCTAACCTCGCTGTGAAAGAACGGTCTCGACGATGCGCTCTTGGCTGGGAATGGTCGGCATCTCGAGGGTGGGGCTGAAGGGGATGGGCACGTCGGCCGCGCCGATGCGCAAGACGGGGGCGTCGAGCCAATCGAATGCCTCGGCGTTGAGGATGGAAGCAAGTTCGGCCGTGGTGCCGTAGCGCTCGACACCTTCATCAATCACCACTGCATAGCCGGTTTTGCGCACCGAGGAGAGCAGAGTCTCCTTGTCCAGCGGCACTAAGGTGCGCGGATCGACGACCTCGGCTTCTAGACCCTGGGCGGCAAGATCTTCCGCCGCGGCCAAGGCGACGCCGACCATGCTGGAGGTGGCGACGAGGGTCAGGTCAGTGCCGGCGCGCTTGACCTCGGCCTCGCCAAAGGGAATGAGGAAATCGTCTTCTTCGGGCACGGGGCCGGAGTCGTTGTACATCATCTTGTCTTCGAAGAACAGCACGGGGTTGTCGTCGCGGATCGCAGTCTTGAGCAGGCCCTTGGCATCGCGCGGCGTAGCAGGGATGGCGACTTTGAGGCCGGGAATATGGGCGAAAAGCGCGTGCAAGCTTTGCGAGTGCTGCGCGGCTGAAGACCGCCCGGCTCCCATCGACAGCCGGATCGTCAGCGGAACCTTGCACTGGCCGCCCGACATGTAGCGGATCTTGGCTGCCTGATTGACGATTTGGTCCATGGTCAACAGCGAAAAGTCGCCGAACATCAGCT
>JAPPEF010000134.1 GCA_028875335.1 Gemmatimonadota bacterium | reverse complement strand
TGCCAACGGGGTTGTGGACAGCGAGACGACGGTGGTGTTGGCGCTGGAGCGCGGCGAGTTGCTGGGGGATCTACAGGTCGATCGCGTTTTTACGCCCAATGGCGACGGCGTCAACGACGAGCTGGAGGTCAGTTTTTCGCTGCTGCGGGTACTCAGTTCGGCACCGGTTCAGGTGGCAGTGTACGATCTGAGCGGCCGACTGGTGACGCGAATAGCTGAGGAGACCATAACGGCGGGTCGTCATACGGTGGCGTGGACGGGAGTTGATCAGTCGAGAGCGATCGTGCCACCGGGGATCTATCTGATGCGCATTGACCTAGATGTGGATTCGACATCCAAGAAGAACACCTCGGTCCATCGATTGGTGCACGTCGCCTACTAACAGGAGCCAGTGCTTGGCAATGCCAATCGGGACATCACCTCATAGAGCAGTGGCCCTGCCCGTTTTATCCATCGTTCTCCTCGGACTTGCGGCTACAGGCAATGGAGAGACGATCATCTTCGGAGGTGGGCCGGGTTCCCGCGCCTGGGATCAGGAGTATTCCGAGATAGCGGTCATCGATTTCGAAACCAATCCCGGTTCCATTCAACCTTTACAGAACGATCCTGAAGACAATATTTCCCTGAAGTTGATCGAAAGGGGGGGGCAAATAACGTCGCCAAATGCGCGCACGGTTCTCGAAGTCACCCAGAGTGAATTCGAGAACTTGTTGGACAACATGGTGGACGGCAGAAACACGGCCTTCGAAATCAAGATCCCGTCAGCCACAGGAATCATACTGAGATTTGATCTGGGCGAGCGTTTCGGAGTCAACAGGATCAGATTTTTCCCCCGCGAAGGATTCGAGGAGTTCTTCCTGAAGGGTTACCTAGTGAGGCTAAACGACGGCAGCGAGGAGCAGCAGACCGTTTCCGGAAATCCCGATCTCAGACTCTTCAAGACAGTCGAGCGCAATCTCGACCCGGTCGTCGACCTAGCTGTGCCGCTGCAGTTCGTGCGTTTCATAGAAGTGAAACAGCTCGTTCGAGGGGAATGGGAGATTGACGAGTTTGAGATCTTCGGCGAAGGTTTCACATCTGCTGCTGCGTACACTTCGAATGTGTTCGATGAGGATCGGCCCGCCGTCTTCGGCGGTATAACGTGGGCAAAGGAGACGATAGGAGAACCTGCCAAGGTATCTGCTACCGTCTCCACCCGGAGTGGCCACACGCCGGACCCGAGTGATAGCCTAGAGTGGAGCGGATGGTCTCTTCCCTATCCGGCCGGAGTCCGTACACAAATCGCATCACCTGCACCCCGCCAGTACTGGCAGTTTCGCGTTCTGTTCCAGAGCAGCGACATCCTTTCGGCCGCGACGGTCGATTCGATCGCCGTGGAGGTCTCGCCAGCGCTGGCCGATTCCGTGGTGGGGGAGGTGTGGCCCCAAGACGCCGTGATCGGGCAGGCGACCGAGCTGACCTACTGGGTGCGTAGCTACAACAGCAGCGGCTTCGACCAGCTCGACATCAAAACGCAGGCACCGGTGGAGGTCATCCGATCGGTCCAGATCGACGGGACCGACGTGGCGTGGGACAAGGAGGACACCGAAGACGAAGACGGCAACATCGTCGGCGTCCGAATCAACTTCCCGAGGATCACCGGTGACGACCGGCTGCTGCGCGTCGTGTTCGAGAGCATCGCGCTGCACTACAACACCGTCTTTGTCGGCAGGGTCTTCGACACCCAGAGACCGCAGAACCTACCGCAGACGCTCGTCCCGGGAGACGTGGACGCTGACCCCGTCGCCGAGGGCGACGACCTGTCGGTCACCACCCGGGTCGCCGACAACCGCATCCACTTCCTCGAGGTTGCCCCGGCTCCGTTTACGCCCAATGGCGATGGAGTTAACGACCAGACCATCGTCACCTACGATATCGTCAACCTGACGGGTGGCTCTCCGGTGTCGGTACAAGTCTACGACCTCGCCGGCAGCCTCAGAAGGGTGATCTACTCCGACCTCGACATAGGTGGAAGATATCAGAGAGTTTGGGACGGCGCGGACGACAACGGACAAATGCTAGCGCCGGGAATCTACCTCGTGCGCGTGGAAGTCGCTGCAGATACAGGTAAGAAGAGCAAGACTGCGATCGCGTCTTTGGTCTATTGATTTTTCTCGCGCAGTCCGGCCTCAGCATTGGGGCCGCAAGGTAGGAGAGTCACATGGTGACAGGTCGTACAGTCAAAGGAACGATGCGTCTAGTCGGTACGCTGGCCATATGGTGTACCATCGTCTCGGCAATTCTGCTGCACAGTACTCGCTCGGAAGCCCAGGGTTCCGAGCGAGATCGGATAAAGGGGTTTCGCCGCGGCGGCGAACTCACGTTCGAACCGACGGGCCCCGGCGTCCTGTTCGGCGCTCTAGACCCCGCAGTCAAGAAGTGGTACGTCCCACAGGAGCTGTTTCGCGAATATCAGTGGAAGCAGTGGGAGTACAGCAACTACGCGAGAGATCACTACCAGCGCTATGTATCGACCAATCTCGAGGGGGACTACTTCTACGACATCTACGGTTCGTACATCACCAGAGGATGGCTGATCTACGACTGGAGCCAGACCCAGCCCCAGCAGGGGGGAAGCAATCTGTTCAAGACCGGACGGTTCCAGAGTTTCTTCAGCAATCTGGTCATAGCCTCCGATCAGAAGGGACAGCACAATCTGGCCATCACTATAGGCGACGAGATCCGGTCGACCCTGACCCCGATGACCTTCTCCAAGCCGGCGTTCGACGGCATTCAGATCGACTATCAGTCCGACAAGTACGAAGTGACGGCGCTCCTCTCGCGGATCAGCTCGCCGGGTGCCGCTGGCTCGCGAAGCCCTAATAACCAGCAGACGAGCTCGACGACCCTGACCGGCCGACGTGCGACGACCCAGATTGGAGATTATCTCAAACTCGGTGCCAACCACGTGAGCGCCCACAACTCCTCTCAGCTCCTCGACGCCTTCGAGGGCAGCCCGCGAAGCGGTTCGATCACCTCCAGTCAGAACGCGGAGAACGTCACCCAAGTCTTCGTGCGACTCTCGGACGACTCGCCAGAGGACAACGAAGGCGGTGCCACGCTGTTTGCGTGGGACATGATCATAGAGGCCGACGTCGAAACAATCGATGAAGCGGGGGATGTGAGTTTCGCAAGGGAGACCGTCCGGGCCAGCGAAGTCGGGCTGATTCCCGCGCCCCAGGGCGGCTTTCAGAGGCTGGGGTTCTGGGAGGCGAACGGCTCCGAGCAGATCGAACTGGTCTACGACTTCTCGGTGGCGACGTACACAGGCCCGGATCCATCAGAGATAAGAATGGTGACATTCGAGTTGGCAGTTGCCAACGACTACAGAATCGAGATGACCTCGGACCGCCAGTTCGACAGGCAGTTGGCCAACGTCTACCTGCTGGCTGCCAGGGCTGATGAAAACGTCAAGGATGGCTCCAACCTGACCGTCCTGAAGATCCCGTATGGTCTGCCGACGGCCACCGAGATATTCGGATTTACGCTGGAGGCGACCCGCCTCTGGGGATTCGACTTATACGGAGAATGGGACCGCAGCGTGAGTTACAGGAAGTACCCCAACAGGGCCCACACCAAGCACCTGGGGGCCTCTGACCAAGGCGATGGCTGGATGTTGAATCTGTCGAAGGTCGCCCATCCGTTCTTCTTTTTTAGCGAAGCCTACAGCATGGCCCACGACTACAACACCAGCGCCATACTGGCCAGAGGCGAGACCAACATAGACTACTCGGACGAGGGGAGGTTCTTCTACGAGCTCGTCGACGACAACGACGATCAGGACAGATTCCCCGACTGGCAGAGGATATTCCAAAACATAGACGTCGAGGTGTTTCCCGGGTACGACGAAAACCTCGACTTCATATCCGATTTCAACCAGAACGACAGCGAAGACCTTCCCAATCTCGTCCCGGACTACGACGAGCCGTTCTTGAGATACGGAACAGACCGGCCGGAGTACTTGTTCGGATTAGACATGAACAACAACATCTGGGTAGATCGGTTCGAAAACGACGATGAGCCGGATTTTCCCTACCCGAGGGACCACGCAGGATACAACATCTACGGCGGCGGCGACCTGCTTCCGGGCATCAGGCTGACCGTCGGACGAACGGATGAGAGACTGATTGCAGGCGACGGGGAGAACACGACTAACTACGTGCTCTTCACCTTGGAACGGGACTATCCGGGTCTTGGCAGGCTGACGATCTACGAGAACTTCAGAATCGCCAAGGACAACATTGAGAACGATCTTCGCCAGTGGAACGAGTTCGAGCGGCGGAACGTTCCAACCGTCGATCCCCTAGCGGCTCAGGACACGTGGATAAACTCCACCTTCATGAGCTTCAAGTACACCAAGATCGAGGATGTGAATTTCGTGAGTAAGTTCAAATACGATCGCTGGCACCAGAACGAACGACAGCCCGATCTGCGCGAGGACTACACCTTCTTTGGTCTCATCAACAAGGTGGACCTCGAGCGCAAGGTCGCCTATGTCGATCTTGTGCCGAGAATAAAGAACGAGCTCAGGCTGGAGGCTCCGGCGCTCAAGTCTGATCCCAAGCGCAGGGAAAACACGCTGCAACTCTCCCTGCTGGCGCGATGGCCGCTGTTCTCTTCTTCCACCATGCAGGCCGGTGTGGAGTACACGATCTTCAACCAGCTACGCCAATCGGAGACCGCGGTCAAGGACGGACTGCTCGACGATTTCACCGAGATCGTCGGAGCGGTGCAGTTCTCGAACGTCACCAATTACCTGGGTTACCGGCTGTTGACGAACATGGGTATGAGATTGACCAGAAGATCGATAGATGATGAGACCGAGACGGGCAGCGTGTCCTTTGCCACGATGTACGCCGGTCTAGATTAGAGCATAGACGCGAGCTTGAGTGGAGGTACACGATGCGCGCTTTTTCTATAACCTGCGGAGCGCTAGGCTGCCTAGCGCTCCTTTTAATTTGCACAGGCTGCGGACCGCAGGATGAAAATCCCACGGTCGCGGAGGTTGGAGACCGGACGATCACTGTACGGGACGTGCGGGATTTCCTCGCCAAACTGCCCGAGCACGCCAAGGACGAAGAAGCTGGGAAGGTGCCGTTGAGGGTCCATCTGCAGACCATGATCGACATGGAACTGCTGCTGCTGGAAGCCCGAAGCCAGGGCCTCGAGAGGAGTTCCCCCTACCTGACTAGGGTGATCCAGATCAGGAAGGCGAAGCTCCTCGGTGAGTACGAGCGAAGGACGATCGACGCGACGGTAGAAGACGGTGAAGTAGAAGAGTACATAGACCGGGAGAGGCTCGACCGCGCGATCAGACTGGGCGACATCCTAGTCGCCGACCGCGAGACGGCAGAGAAGGCCGCGAGGGAGATCGAGGGAGGGACGAGCTTTGCGGACGTCGCGAGGAAGCGGTCGATGCACAAAGAGACCGCGGCCCGGGGCGGGGACACAGGTCGGTTCACCACTAGGTACGAGATGATTCCCGGCCTCGCCGACAAGCTGTTCGGGCTCGCGGTAGGCTCGGTGTCGGATCCAATTCGAATCGGCGACCGATACGCCATCTTCAAGATCCTCGATGAGACGACCGTTCAGTTCAATCCGCGGCAGCGGATAAAAATCGCTGAAGAACTCCAACGAAAGAAGCATGGAATCGCGAAGGCCGAGTTGGTGGCAGAATTGAGGGATAAATACCGCCTCGAGCCAGTCCGAGACGGCATAGCTGCTGCCGTCGAGGCACTGCGCCCCGGTGCGGCGGACGTCGGCCACGCCCCATCTGCGATTGTACTCTACCAGTACGACGGCGGAGAGATTACCGCTGCCGACCTCATCGGCGCGGCCAAGAGCCGCAAGGGCAATGTCCTGGAGACACTCCGCGACGCCGAGCAGGTGGTTTCCTTCGCCGAGCAGTACATCGTCCCAGATGTGATGATTCAGGAGGCGGCTGTGCGCCAAGGGATCGATCGCGAAGAGGCCGTGGCCCAATGGCTCGAAGAGCAGGGAAAACAGCTGCTGGTACGGGTCCTCAGGTCCAAGGTGTTAAAGGAGAGAGTGACTATCGCAGAAGACGACCTGCGCCAGTACTACGAGGCCAACGCTGAGAGATTCCTGCATCCCGAACAGACCGAGGTGCAGGAGATCCTCGTAAGAACAGAAATAGAAGCACTGCGGTTGAAAGGGATGATCGAGGACGGCGCCGCCTTTGGCGACTTGGCGAGGAGACATTCGGTTCGATCGCTCGAGGTGCGGGATGACGAGGGTCGATTCCACGTGCACCGTTACGAATCGCCCCAGTTCGGCGGTTTCGTGGAAGCTGCGGTTGAGGCCGCAATCGGCGAGCTCACGGGACCGGTCAAGGTGCAGGAGGGCTACTCCATCTTCAAGGTGCTCTCCCGGGAACGCAAGCGCGAGACCTTCGCCGAAGCTGAGATGAGTATCAGATCTCAGCTCAGACGCAAGAGACACCGAAACGCGTTCAACGAGTACATGGAGGAACTGCACAACCGCTACGAGTCAGAGGTGTCAATCCACGAAGACAGGCTCGAGGCAGCGTTTGCCGTGCGGTAGGGGTCCTGTGTCGTCAGGTGTACTTGCCAAAACTTGACCTGTTGGACAATGTCTGATCTAGCCTCAATTTGCTGTTCAATAGAGCCGATTCTGATAGTTCTTTGATCAATGAGTACGCTGTTTATAGTCAGTCTCTGAATCCCCTTTTGTGTGTATCTTCAAGATAGTCCATTAAGAGTACAGGCCGGTCTGTCCCAATCACCGTGGCCCCATTCTCTATGACCCAGCCCCAGTTATCATCTGGATTTGACAGAGCTAGGTCATCCAGACGACCAGCAGCAATGTGTGGATAGATAGGATTCATCATGATACCTATCCCCTTGGATTTTATCCTATCCACCTGATCTAACAGGTCAGTACGATCTTCTCCAAAGATGATTTCAATTACTTTTGGAGGATATGGAACATGTATATAGCTATCTACAAATCCTTTAGGATCCTCTGTATTCCACCAAAGTAAGGGCATGTAGTTTATGCCCTTTATGAGCTCACCGTACTTCATGGAGAAATCTTCATAGGAATCGTTGATCCGAAAAATTACCTGATCTAACATGCCCTCTTGTTTCACCATATCGTACGCTTCTCTGAAGTACGGATAGCTCTTATCCAAATCCAACATTATCCTGTCTTTTGCATGTCTCAACCCTTCCTCAAAAGTAGGTATTCGTTGCGATGTGGGGACCCCCAGACCGTTCTTCAGATATAGTGTTTTCAGAGAATCCAATGTCCAGTCCGCGACGTTACCAAAACCTGTCGTTGTCCGATCTAAAGTAGAGTCATGGAACAGAACTAGGACTCCATCTTTGGTCATCTTAAGATCCGTTTCCATAATGTCTATACCATACTTGATGCAAAAATCCATTGCTAGCAGAGAATTCTCTGGAGCGTTACGCCAATTCCCTCTGTGAGCTGCTACCAGTACTGCTTGAGGGTATGCTCCTGGATTCTGATATACTTTTACTATCTTGTCATTACTTTGCTCTGCTTCTCCATACGATTTGTAGAATCCTACAGAGAGAAACAGGAGTCCCAAGAGTATATTTCTCATTGCATTTTCCTTACGAGTTTGCTCAATAGGAGCCGTAGTTGTAAGATACGCGAACTTTGTTTAGTTTGCCGCCGTAGCGGTGTTTTCGGTAGGTAGCATCGCCGTGGATGTGGGACGGAGAGATGCCAGAAAACACCGTCCACCCTCCAGAATCCATCGAGGTCTAACTGTGAACTACCGTCAGCTAAAGCAGACAGCTTCGCGGGGCACGCATGAGTTGACTACCTCTGCGTTACGCCCCGCAGGCCCGCACCGGGCCGGATGCTCAACCGGAGTTGAGACTTTAGTAGGACAACCCACCGCCAGCGTTTGCCGCTTTGCGGTTTCGCGGCCGGCACTTTCAGCCTTGCCGAACGCTCCTGTAAGGTTGACCACGCAACAGGTTTTACCCAGCACGCGGTTCGGTGCTGGAACCTCCTACCTATTCTCTTGTCAAAGAGCGCATCCTACAAGAGAAAGACTCTCGATTATGCCAAACCGCGTAAAATCAATCTTTCCTATGAGTCCGCGTCGATTCATAGGCTAAATCTATCGTAGATTGGCTCAAGCTCAGGGCGCTACGCGCCCATCGCTCAAGCCGGTCTCCGTTCCCCCGTCGCCTAAAGGCGACAGTCCCCTGGAGACTTTCTTATGGGCATCGACACCTACGCCGTGAACCACTGGAACGAGGCGACGCACGTACACGAGCCATCGATCCTTACCATAGAGCAGAACTTCACCTTCGACGCGCTCGGGTTCGTCGTGCTGCCGCAACTCCTCAGCCAAGCCGAGCTGTCCGCGTGCCGCGACAGCGGCGATGGGCTGGGCGATCTCTGCAGCGAGGCCGGTGCCGTCGGACGCTACGTGCGCGAGCTATGCGGCGATGGCTTTCGCCAAGACGGCCCTGCGAGGCATGTCCCTGCTGCCGCCGCAGGAGGGTACGACGAAGCCTCGCTGCCACTGGAAGGCGGGGCGCACACGCTGGACCGGGCGTACATCAACCTAGCGGGGTGGAATGGCCGCAACGCCGACGGAACTCAGCTTACGCGGGCCGGCGGTGCCTGGGAAGAAGTCCGCATCCGGCAGTGCCAGGGGCTGGTGGTGGCCATCGCCCTCACGGACTCGGCAGAAGGCAAGTGCCCGTTGGTGGTCGTGCCCTCCTCGCACAAGAGCGGGCTACCTGACCCACCGCTTCCATCCTCCAGTCGCTTCGCCGAGCGCCCGGCGCTGGCGGCGGGCGACGTGCTGCTGTGCGCCGCTAGCACGCTGCACGGGGTCTGCCCGCAGGGTGATGGGGGCGAGCTACTCGTGGTAAATTTCATCTCGCGCACGGCTCGGCCACAGGGGCCACCTGACCAGCAAGACAAGCAGCCCCTGCCCGCATGGGCGGAAGGGCTGGGCGAGGCTGAGCAAACCGTGCTGGCGGGCGGCGACTCGCGTCGCCTGCTCCTATCGGACGGCGCTACCACTTGGCTCACCTCCGCCGACGATGCCGACGCGGCGCAGAGGGCCTCCTCTGCCCTCGAGTCCGAACGCCGAGATGATCACGCCGAGCGCTGGGCGTTTGACACTCAGGGCTTCCTGTTGGTCGAGGGCGTCATGGACGATGATTGGGTCGATGCGGCCGTGGTGGGCATCGACGCCAACCTCGACCGCCTAGTGTACCGGGGCGTAGGCGACAACAAGCTCGACGGGGACGTGACGCTTGCCGACATCCCTGGGGCACCGACGATTTCGGGCACGGGCCGGCCGGACCTGAAGGACTTGTTTCAGCTACCGGCACCGCACAATGCGCCTTTCCTCAAAATGCTGGCGCATCCGGCCGTCATCCAGCGCTTGAACTGGATGATTGGACCAGGGTACAGGGTAACTCAGAACACGGCCCTGTGCCACGTCAAAGGCTCGAGCGGGCAGATGCTGCACTCGGGGAACGCCAACCCGACCTGCATCGGCAAGCACTACGAGATAGTAAACGGGCGCGTGCACACGAGGTCGGGCATCAACGTCGCCTGGCAGCTCAACGACGTCGGGCCCGACGATGGCGGATTTGTCGTAGTGCCGGGCAGTCACAAATCGTGCTACCCCTTGCCGCATTCGGTGCGGACCTGCAACGAGCGCGCGCCGATCCGCCACATTCCAATGCGTCGCGGGTCTGTTCTCTTCTTTTTGGGAGGGACGGTCTGTCACGGGGCGTACCGCTGGGAGGCTGAGTCACCGAGGCGGACCGCGCTCTTCACGTACGGGCACGACGGCCGGCGCCCTTTTGCATGGCCCTCGAGCAAACTGTGAACTCTTGGCGGCCGGTCGTTGATGCGGGCGAATGGGAAGTCAGCAATAGGACGGCGGCATGAGTGAATAAGGCGAAGGCGCGCTTGTCCCCCGAGCGCAGAGGGCGTATAATACGGACAACAGAGGGTGTTTCGACAAGGCGGTTAGAAAACCAAGCTGTCTATTCCTTGGGATTGCCTCCCAACGCAAAGGATCGGCCTTGATGAAACCCAAACATCTGCGCTGCGCCGTGTTGGCACTCGTTGCGGCTGCTCCGCTCAATGCCGAGGAATTGCGCTTTGACAACGCCGCCCAGTGGCGCCAGTGGACCCTGCCCTTGGGGATCGTCGAACTGACGCCCCAAGGGGTCGTCCGCCCTTTGGCAGTTCGCAAAAAAATCAATGCCGCACTCGATGCCCTAGACCATGGCGGCGGCCTCCGCGACGCCGGGTCCAACCGCGCCACCGCAGCCCTAGTCTTTGACGGCGACCCCGCGACCGGCTGGCAGCCCGCCTCGGGCGACCTCGAAAAGACGGGCTGGGTCGAGGTGGACCTGGGCCGCGGCGTGCCGGCTAGCCGTGTCTCCCTGGTCTTCGACGACGCTGCACCCCCTTTTGAGATTTTCAACCTGCTGCTGTCCACCGGGGAGCAGTTCATCGACGTAGCCGATGTCCCGGTCCCCGGCACCCTGACCTACCGCATCGCCGAGCGCTTCGGCGCAAACAGCGCCCACCGAGTCGACTTCGCCATTCCCGCCATACCCCCGACGCCGATCCAGTTCGTGCGTCTCGAAGCGCTCAAGGCCGAGGCCGAGGCGCGGCTGGTCGAAATCGAAGTGGAAGCCCTGGGCGACAACCTGGTCTCAGACTTGCGCGAGCGGGGCGGAGCCGTCGAGATCATCATCGGCACCGGCGGCACAGATTTCGTCGAAGCGACGCTGACCAATGCCCTGCTGCTGATCGACGGCCGGATCAACACCTGGTGGCGCAGCGGCCGAGTCCCGCGCGCCTCCAACGATGTCTGGGCCTGGATCATCCTGGACCTGGGCGCCGTCTACTGGGTCGACCAGGTGCACCACATCGGCCATATCGATCGCGGGCGGCATTTCAGTATGAACTTCCACGAGATGATGACCTCGGACGGCTCGCTGGCCGCGGACGGCTCACTGCACTGGACCAAGCACTTTTCCGGCGTCCTGCCGCGTGCCACCCGGCGCCAGGGCATGGTCGCGCACCACTTCGCCCCCATCCCCACGCGTTTCCTGCGCATCCTCTTCAAGACTTGGGACGCCAGTTGTACCACCGCATCCGGCACTAGCGCGCCCGATTGCTACTCCAGTGGCCACACTGCGGAGATCATGGTCTTCAGCGAGGGTTTTCCGCGCGAGGTGCGCTTCCACTCCCCCATCCTCGACCTCGGAGGCCGGAAGAATGTCAACGCCCTTCGCTGGGGCGCCGATGTGCCCGTCGGCACCAGGCTCGAACTGCGCAGCCGCTCGGGCAACGAACTGGAGCAGAATTTCACCTACTACGACAAGAATCTCAAAGAAGTCACCGCAAGGAGGTGGGACAAGCTCATTCCCTCTTTCCGCGGCCCCATCGATACGACCTCTACGCCCGGCGGCGACTGGAGTCCCTGGAGCAATATCTACGCGACCTCCGGCCAGACCTTCCTCTCGCCCTCGCTCAGGCGCTTCGTCCAGCTCGACGCGCGTCTGGTGAGCGACTCCCCCCTGCGGGCGCCCTCCCTAGACTGGGTGAGCCTGGACTTCGCCGATCCCATCGCCGAACGCGTCAGCGCCGAGGTCTACCCCTTCCAAGTCGAGCCGGGCACCATGGTGACCTTTTCCTACTGGCTGCGCGCCCCTGCTACTCGCGCAGGCTTTGATCGGCTGGCCATAGAGGCCTCCACGCCCCTGCGCTTTGTCGACACCCGCCTCGATGGCGCGCCCATCGAGGTCCAAGCGCGAGAGGACAGCGTCGGCTTCCGTTTGCAGTTCCCCCGCCGGGTGCAGAGCGGCGAACTGGTGGAGATGCGCTTTGAGGCCGCCGCTTTCCTGCAGGCCACGCGTTTTGACCTCTTTCTCGAAGACAGCGAGTTGGGTCCGGACGTGCGCCAGCGGGTCGAACCGGGTGACGCCAACCCACAGGTCGAAAGCAGTACCAATATCGTCGAGTTGCCCCTGGACCGCGCCCTCTTCGCCCATCTCTCCGTGTACCCCAGAGTGCTCACACCCAATGGCGACGGCATAGGTGACCGCCTCTTTATCAGCCTGAACCTGATCAACGTGCTGGAGCACAGACCGCTGAAACTGGAGCTTTTCGACCTAGCCGGTCGCCGGGTGCGCCAGATTTCGGGACAAGCGCTGGCCGGCGCCCAGGAACTGGTCTGGGACGGGCGAGACCAATCGGGCGATCTGGTGCCGCCCGGTCACTACTTTCTACGGCTCAAAGTGGAAAGCGACGCCCACAGCCAGAGCGTCAACCGAATGGTGTTGATCGTCTATTGAGACCCCGGCGGGACGTTGGGATTGTAGGTCGGTAGAGATATTGGGCGGGCCCTCCATCAACGAAAAATCCTCGACAGGGTAGCACGGCTCTTTTACGTTGTCGCTTAAGTGCGCTAAAGGCACCTCCAAGTCCGCGAAAGGGCTGAGCCCACCTTCCAACAGCGCTTCGTTAGCTAGCCCCATCACTGCGTCGCCGGATCTCGACAAGTGCTTCACCCGCTGCGAGTAGCGCGACCGCGTTCGCCCAAGTCTCAATCATGATGCGATGGAGTTCTCGGTTCGTTATATTGCCGCACCGTACCCAAACGACCTGCGGTGGCGGCCCATGCTGGCCGAGTAGCTTTGAGAAGTCGTCGTCCTTTGTAACGACTACAATCGGGCGGTCCGTTGCTCGCGCCTCGGTGAAGATCTTCGTGTCCTCCGCACGGTGGAGCCCAAGGTCTTCGACATGCCTCGCCTCGGTGCCGTGTGCCCGCTGTAGCCATTGTGCCAGAGCGGGCGGCAGTTGAGCGTCGATCCAGAATTGGAGCGTCTCGGCGCGATTCGACTCATCGCCCACTGTGACGCCCCCAATCCTAGGCGGCTAGAATGGGGTGATCAAGCTGATGCGCCGCGTACAGAAGACTAGCGGCAATATCATCCGGCTGGAGATAGGAATAGTCTGCTAGGATTTGCTCAGGCGTCTCGCCAGCGGCGAGGAGTTCGAGTACGTCGTTGACGCGGATGCGCATTCCCCGGATGCAGGGACGTCCTCCACATTGTTTTGGATCAATTGTGATACGGGCGAAGAGATCCGATTCGCGCATTATCGCTCTCCCACAGGTATATATTGTGCCATAAGTAATCGCACTGACAGCTTCCCTTTTCGCTTGGATCTCACAAGCTCTTCAGCGGGCTGAGCCCGTAAGGGAGGGAGGCCTCTAGTAACGAAATGATTTTGCCCATAAGCAAATCCTCCTTTCCGATTGAAGACAATCGAGCGGTGATTGCGATGATTTCGGAGATCAAGAACCCCGACCAGAATCCAGTTGGACCAGCAACCACGTAGACACAGCCTGCCATCATCAGTCTCAAGAGGCTATCCCTGAGAGACGCACCTGTGCGTTTCGGCTCGTGTCACAAATTTTCCCTAGATGCTTAACTTAATGAGTGAGCGAAAATATGTCCAGATGTCAGCACGACGATGATCTATACCCACGTGCTCAATCGAGGAGGGTTAGCTATCCGTAGCCCGCTTGATTTGTGAATAATCAGAGAAAGATCTATTAGTTTTTTTAATGCAAATGGACCGTCTTTCTCATAACTCGAACACCCCTGTCACACTGGCATTTTCACCATAATCCCCCCTATAACGACTAAAACCCCATCTGCTGATCAATGCCGGGGCTGACACTGTCCGTTAGGTCGGGTAGTGTCCATACACGTCAGGCCGCCGTCACTGGCTCGGCTGAACGATTCCGCTTCCCTCGCGAATCACCAGCACCCTGTTGGAAGACAGGTCTGCAAAGCGCTCGACCAGACCGCTCGGCCAGAGTACTTCCAGCCGGTCTACAATAGTGCACTCGCCCAGGCCGAAGTGGACCCTCAAGTCGTTCTGCGATAGATAGCTCGAACCGCTCCGCACCTCATTGACCTGCGTCACGTCCCCGCAGCGGAGCTTTACCCGCGCGCCGATGCCGTCCCTGTTGCTCTCGGTGCCTTCCGTCTGGACTATCAGATAGTTGTTTTGATCACCCCCGTCATTGCGCAGCAGCGTCGGGAGATCGTTGAGCTCCAAGACGAATATGTCGAGGTCGCCGTCCTCGTCGTAATCCCCGAAGGAAGCGCCCCTGCTTACCTTCTCGATCTGCAGTCCCGCGCCCGAGGTCAGGGACACCTCGGCAAAGGTGCCATCCCCCCTATTCTCGAACAGTTGATTTGTCTGGGCATAGCTGATGCCTAGGTTCGCCCTGTCGACCTGCGGATAGACATGGCCGTTGGCGACGAAAAGATCCTTG
>JAPPEF010000358.1 GCA_028875335.1 Gemmatimonadota bacterium | reverse complement strand
AAAATATCTTGTTGCCCGCCACTTGGTAGCGCATGGCATTGGCTTGTTGCGGGGGTCGAACCACGTGCGGCAGGCCGGTGCCGTTGTCGGTGCTTTTCCAGCCGGCGTGTCGCACCGTAATAAAGGAATTTTCGCAGCGGAAGCTGTAGTAATCGTCCCCAAGGTACGGCTCTTCGGCGAGGATCTCGGTGAGAATACCGACCACCGCCGGATGGTCCAAAAGCCCCTGCAAGGCACCTTGATAGCCCTGTTTGGCACCGTCGTACACCTCGGCCTTCATCGCTGCGATTTCCGCTTCAGACAGCACCGAGGGCAACAAAATCCAGCCTTGGAGGTCGAAAAAAAACTTCTGCTCTTCAGTCATGGGCATGGGCGCGGCACTATGCTCGCTCATGGCGTTCTCCTATAGGTAGGTCTTGGGCTTCTTCTGGTCGATTCTGCAAACAAACGGTTTAGATCAACTCGGCGTCGCAGCGGGGACAGTGTTCCCACGTGGGCGATTCTACCGGCTTGTCGCAATCCGGGCATAGCCCGAGAGGATGCTCGTCCTCGCGGCAGCGACGGCCGTCTTTGTAGGTAATGCGGCGCCAGACTGTCTCGCCGTCGATGGCGTAAAAAGTCCACGTGCCCTTCTTGCGCCCATCCGTGCTCTTGCCGCGATATTCGTTAAACTGCCCAGCCTGTTTCCGTTTTCCGTTTTCATAGTAGGCCACGTGATCGCCGGTAAGCTGATTTTCTTTGTAGTGGTTGACACTAGCGGGCCGGCCGTTTCGGTGATACTCTACCCATTTGCCCGTCTTTTTGCCCATGTCGAAAGCGCCTTCGCGCCGCTTGCCGCCGTCGGCGTAGTACAGCACCCAAGGGCCGTGTTTTTTGCCGTTTTTGTACTCGACATCTTCGAGATGGCTGGCCATGATTTCCTCCGCATTAATTGGCCGATATGTTTACCGGTTGGCCTTTAGCGTCCCCCAACTGGCGTGGGTCACGGCGGTAGCATAAGATAACTGTACCGCGCAATATGACAGGTAGGTTTCCTCTTAGGTAGGAAATGGTATAGGTACAATCTACATCCCCAACCTTTCAGATCAAAAAGTTTCCATTGCCGGCGTCGGTACCCTCAAGTAACGACGCACTCATAAGGCCCCAAGTCCGGGTCGGTGTTGTGTACTCCGCGATACGTGCTCTTGCCCCGCAGGTAGCGCACCTCCAATTCCACGTCCCGCACATAGATGAGCGGCGTAGCCTCCGAGTCGCGCTCGTGCAAGGTGACCTCTACGACGTTGGTTCCCTGCACCGGCCAGTGGGCCTCGTCCAGCCGGAAGACGAACCAGTAACTCGAATGCGAGCGGTAACGCGGCGCGGTCATCTGATAGATGTGGTCGATCTTGCGCATAATATGCGCTGGTAGTTCATCCCCGTTCAGCTTGAAGCTAAGGCGGTCGCGGTCGGTAGCGCGCATCAGTCGTATCCGCAAAATCACCTCGTGAACCCGTCCCGCTGCGTCCCAGCGCGGCAAATCGTCGCTGATCGGCAGTTTTAGTGCTACGGGCTGGTCTAGCGACAGCGGGGTCGGTAGCTGCATGACGAGTCCCGGCTCGGTCTTCGGCTGTGCGACGAAACGCCCGGTGGGCGTGGGGATCGCGTAGATTTTGTCTTTGACCGCCATCACGTCCGGGTGCGGCAACTCGCGGAGCTGTTCGTAGAAGGACGGGCCGTACGGCCAGTTGCCGGCCCAGTGGACCAAATTCAGCCCATCGACTCCCTGTGCCCAGTAGTTGGTCGCAGCGGCGCGCACCATGGCAATGGGAGCAGCGCCCAGCCGGTCCGAGTCCACGTTGTTGCGGATGACGCCGTGAATTCGGCACTCCGCGTCTTGGGCCGCCGCGACCAAGGGCCGGAAATCCGCAGTTGCGTCAATCAGGGACATGGACGCGAAGTTCTCCGCGACCAAAACATCGGCAATCCCCTCGCGGATCCACGTTTCCGGGTCCAAGCCAATGGACCGACAACCGGCGATACTAGTGGGAATGCGCAGGGCCAGTTCTCGATCCGGACCGCTTTGCTTGACGGCCGCGCGGACGCGCTGGAGCCAGTCGGTGAAGATGCTCTGGCCGCGCTCCATGTCGTCTGGATGGAAGAAGGCACCGCCAGCGTAGTGATTGAGGTTGAGCTCAAAGCCATCCACCGGATAGTTTTGCAGGGTTTCCTCGATCAAGGCAAAGCGCATCTCGCGGACTTCTGGTCGCGCAAAATCGGCCAACTGGGTATCGCCGATCCGCAAGCCTTCGCCTAAGTCGGCCTGCACCTGAAGCGAGGGATAGATCAGCAGCCCCTTGGCCCGTGCGCGGTCGCAGACAATGTGCAGCAGATCGCGGCCCTCGGCGATGAGCTGTTGGGCGTTGCGATAGGCGCGCTGGAAGACGAGGTGATCCCACAGGTGGTCGTCCTCCGGCCGAAACTGAGCAGTAGCCGCCGTCTCTGGGCCCCAGTGATCGGCCACTTGGGTGTCGTGCAAAAAGGCGTTGCCAAAGCCGAGGTTGAAGACCAACGCCTCAATCGGCGTTCCCAACAACTCATCAACCGCAGCCTCGCACCCCTCTTGCGCGACCGGTGGTTCACACATGTAGAGCAAGGTGTGACGCGAGTCGTTTTCAAACATTAAGCGGGGTTTGGGCATGGCACGTCCTCCGCGTATTAAAATTTGGTCCGCAAAACCTAAAACCATATTATTCCCCCGGTCAACCACCCCACCCTAGGAAGCCCCATGATTGAACTCCGCGCCACTGGCCTCATCTACCGCGATCCCACACTCCACGCTTGGCACCCAACCCTAGCGCTATTGCCCAACGGTGATCTACTAGCGGCCTACGACTTGGGAAAAACTATCGGTGCCCTTGACTATTGCACCTATCTTGCGCGCTCAACCGATGGCGGACAGTCGTGGAGCGAGCCGGTGGCATTTTTCGCCGATCCCGTTGCCGCGCCCGCTCGCCGCACTGTCCGCATTAGCACCCTAGCCGACGGAACCTTGATCGGCGCAGGACGGCGCAGCTATTGCCACCACCCCGAAACCAGCGGTTGGAATCCCGAGACGTACGGCGTAGAGCAAGGCGACTGGTTCGTACTCCGCAGCCGCGACGGGACTCACTGGCAAGGGCCGCAGGAGATCGACCCGCCACTGGCCGGTCCCTACGAGGTTTGCCACGCCTTTGTCGAGACCGGCGATGGCCGACTGCTCCTGCCCACGGGCCTGTTGCGAACGTGGGAAGGAGACGCGCCCGACGGACTCAAGACCCTGGCGTTGGTCTCTGGCGACCAAGGCCAGACTTGGCCCGAATATATCGAGCTATTCGCCGACCCCCAAGGCGAGGTGATCTACCACGAGGTCAGTCTCGTGGAATTGGAGGGCGGGCGGCTCCTCGCAGTGGCTTGGCCCTTTAACTCGGTAGTAGGTCAGACCCTGATAAAGGTGCCTTACGCGATAGCGCCAGACGGCAAAACGTTCAGCGTCCGTGGCTCGACCGAAATCGCCGGCGAGACGACCAAGTTGCTACACTTAGGCGGCGACCGGGTCCTGTGCCTGACGCGCCGCACCGATGCGGCTGGCCTGTGGGCAGTGCTTGCCCAGATACAAGGCGACGAGTGGGTCCACCTCGCAGAGGCTCCCCTGTGGCAGGGCGCGGCATCGCGGATGCTTGGCGAGAGAGACTCGGCTACCGAGCTGGCCGAACTGCACTTTGGCTTTCCCAACCTCTTGCGCCTGCCCGATGGCGATGTGCTAGCGGCCTTCTGGTGCCGCGAGGACCACATTCACAATATCCGCTATCTGCGGATTAGCGTAGCGGACCACTAGGAGATTACCATGCACATCGGCGACCAATGGATGCAGTTGCACAGCCGCGACAAAGCCCTCGATCAGGCATTCGACCGGCCCTTTCCGGTCGGCGTCGAATACTACCGCCCACCCGTGCCGCCGCCAGAGTACTGGGACGAGGACTTCCGCCGGATTAGCGCCGCTGGTATGAGCATCGTCCGCGTCTGGTATTCCTGGGATTGGGTCGAGACCTTGCCCAACCACTACGAGTTCGACGATCTAGACCGGCTCTTCGACCTAGCCGCCCAACACGGTCTAAAGGTCTGGGTCGATACCCCGCTGGGCACTCACATGGCCTGCCCGGCTTGGATGCTGCGCTCCCACCCGGACATGCGGGTCGTCCGCCGCGATGGCAGTGTGCAACAAAACACGACCGGCGCGTTCGCCGCACACGGAGCGATGACCCACAACTTCGACCACCCAATGTGGCGAGTCTATGTCGAACGCTATCTGCGCCAATTTGTGCCGCGCTACAAAGATCACGAAGCCTTGGGCGTCTGGGGCACTTGGGACGGCATTGGCTACGCCGGTGCGTGGACAGCCCCTGAGCCGTATCCTCCCTACAACGACTACACCATTGCCAAGTACAAAGACTGGCTCCACCGCAACTACACGCTCGACGCGCTCAACGAACGGCTGCTGCGCCGCTACCGCTCGTGGGAAGATGTCGATGCGCCGCGCAGCAAAGCCGCGCCAGTGGAGATGGGGTTGTACTTGCAGTTCCACCGCGAGAACATGGCCGACCACCTAGGCTGGATGGCCGACTTGATCGACCGGCTTGATGGGACGCACGAGCAGCGCTCGCACGGTGGCTCGTACCCAGCACCCCACCACGAGACAGTCAGTCCGCAGATTGACAGTTGGGGCCTTTCGCACCACTCGTCCAACCGACTGACCACCGATGAGCCGTACAGCATCGCCTGCGAGGCCTACGGCTTCCAATGGTGCCGCGCCATGGGTCGCAACAATCGGTGGTGGAACGAAGAGATCTACGGCAGCTTCGTCGGCGGGTTACATCCGACCGAAAAAAAGACCTTGGGCCAAGAGTCATCCCTCTATATCTGGCTGACTCTGATCGAGGGCGGAGCCGGAGCCATGTTCTGGCAGTATCGGCCGGAGTACATGACGTACGAAGCACCCGGACTCAATATCGCCGCACTCGATGGCGAGCCGACCGAGCGGCTCCACGCGGCAACGGCGACCATCGCCCAAATCGACCGCCTCGCCGCCCACCTGCCGCTGACCATTCCACGCGCCGATGTGGCCATTGCCTACAGCGGCCCAAGCGACGACGCATTTGATTTTAACGATCAGGGCGTCCAGTTCATCCAGCACCACCGTGCGCTCTACCGCACCCTGTGGGCACAAAGCGTGGCGATGGACTTGGTGACCCCGGCGATGGACTGGTCCGAGTACGCGCTAGTTTACCTGCCGCACTTCGCGGTCCTCGATGAGATAGCCGTCGCCCGCCTGCGCGGTCTGCTGCAAGCAGCCGACGGTCCCCACCTCGTAGCCGACGGCTATTTTGGCACCTTTGCTGGCAAGGGCCACTGGAGCTTCAAGCCACCCGAGGGCCTCAGCGATCTCATCGACTGCCGGATCGCCGATTTTGATGTCGTCGCCGATTTCGATGTTCGGGCTGGCAAAAACGTCGTGCAGATGGAGTGTGGCACTTTTGCCCTGCCGGCGGGGACGACCTATTCAATCTTAGAAGCCCAAGGCGATACTACGCCCATCGCTACCATCGGCGATGAAGTGGTTGGGGTGCGCTCGGCCGACGGGCGCTTCACCTGGTACGGGTTTGCACTTTCGGCTACAGCTTCATCGGCAGTGACCGGGCAACCTGGGGCACCAGTACCAGCGGGGCTGGTCCACGATGAGGTAGCGTCCGCGCTGCTGGCAACTGCAGGCGTCGAGCCGTGGTTTGCGATTACCGGAGATCGCATCGTCGCCTTTCGCCGCCGCTCTCGGCAGGGCGGGTCGCTGATCTTCGCGCTCAACGTAGAACAGTACACAGCGCGGACGCGGGTGCAGCCATGCTGGCAGATAGACGCGGCCCGCGACCTGCTAGGGGAGCGAGGTCTCGCGCTCTGCGATGGGGCCTTTGAGCTGACGCTAGCGTTTGGTGAGGTGGCAGTGATACACTGTGTGGATAGCTGATCCGTCTTAGGGCGAAAAAGACATACTATGCGATTGAACCGCAATCAATTCTTGGAATAAGGGTTTCTCGTCTCAGAGGGGATTTATCAGCCCGATGGCATCCAAGACGGCACTGATCTTCTCCACCTCCTCGTCTGTGGCCGTCACCATAGGCGGGCGCAACCAGCGCGAGGCAATGCCGTTGAGTTCGAGCGCAGTGCGCCACACGGCCTGACCGCCGCCTAGCACATCTGTGGCCACTCCCCAGAAGGGTTCTTCGATTTGAGTGATGATGGTCTGGGCCGTTTTGGCATCGCCGTCTTGGAAGGCCCGCCAGTAGCTTTGTGCTATATGAGGAGCAAACGAAGATGGATAGCAAAAAAAGGCGCGGATGCCGCAGGGCCATTGTGCGAAATTGCGCCATAGGCCCCCGCCGGTCATGAACTTCCACCGATCACCATAGCGGTGCATAGTCGCCTTTGCGTATTCGAGTGTGCCGTCTTCTTTGAAGGTACAGATGTTGGGCACGTCGAGTAGCGCGTCGAGGATTTCATAGGGAGGACACCCCACCAACATCAGGGGCATTACTTGGGCTACTTTGCGGTATTGGATGATTTTGCCTTGTGGCTGGGCTTGTTCCGGTGGCAGCACCATCAGTACGTCGGCTCCCCAGCTGCGGCAATACTCGGCGAATTGGACCGCCCGATCGTCTGGCCAGCGCCGAGTAGCCGCCACAGTCAACGCCCGTCCGGCGACCCGGTCGACCAAAAAGCGGGTGAGTTGAGCAACTTCTTCGTCGCTGAGGAACTCGAACTGGCTGTCCCCGTAGGTCAGCAAGCTGATCCTGCTGCCGCTGGCAATGCCGACGTCGATCATGCGGCCGATTCCTTCCCAGTCTAGCTGACTATTGGGCAAAAAGGTAGTGGGAATGGAGTTGACCGGACCCTCAAGTAAGTTTTTGATCTCGTCCGGCGTCTTGTCTGACGGCATGGCGCGCTCCTTTCGCGAATAAAGGTAGCGGAAAACTCCAGCATCCTCCAGCCTAAGACCTCCTAGGCATACATTGCTCAAAGCTCCGCGAAATACCAGATTATGTAGCGGCCTTGTGCCGCACGCGTAATACCACCCAACCACCGCTGTTAGCTAAACATGAACGCCGATTCGCTCGAAATACAACCTCTGCAAGAGCCACTCGATGCCGTGGTCGCCGTACCCGGGTCCAAAAGCTACACCAACCGGGCGTTGCTAGTTGCAGCACTCGCCAATGGAGAATCGCACCTTACGGGTGCACTCTTTAGCGACGATACCGACTACATGGTTCAAGCATTGCGCAAACTCGGCGTCTCTATAGAGGCCGATCCAAAGGCGACCAGCTTTACAGTCACAGGCAATGGTGGACGGATTTCCACCAATGGTGCCGAGCTGTACATTGGCAATTCGGGCACTACTTCTCGGTCAATCACGAGTTATGTCGCGCTCGGCAACGGGACTTTCATCATCGACGGCGACGCGCCCATGCGCCAGAGCCGACCGATTGCCGACCTGCTCGACGCGCTCGGCCAACTCGGTATCGACGCACGTTCGCGCTTTGCCAATGGATGCCTGCCAGTAGAGGTGCAAGCCAAGGGGTTCAAAGGCGGAAAAACCCAGCTCGACGCCAGCAAGAGCAGCCAGTTCCTTACCTCGTTGCTGCTAGTCGCACCCTACACTGACAACGGCTTGGAAATCGAGATGGTCGGCGAGTTCAAAACCGAATATATCGACATCACTATGGCGGTAATGCGGGCATTTGGGATCGAGGTACAACACGACGATTACCAACGTTTTCGCGTTGCCGGCGGTCAATGCTATAAGCGCCGTGCTTACGCCATTGAACCGGATGCTTCCAACGCCTCGTACTTCTTTGCTGCCGCTGCACTCAATGGCGGCCGGGTGCGCGTAGTCGATATCTCCGCCGACTCAGTCCAAGGCGATATCGACTTCGTCGATGTGCTCGAGCAGATGGGATGTACAGTCAACCGCTACGCCCACGGAGTTGAGGTGATCGGCCCGGATCTACTCAGGGGAATAGACGTTGATATGAAGGCCATATCGGATACTTCGCTTACGCTGGCCGCGATTGCACCCTTTGCCACGGATCCAGTGCGTATCCGCAACATCGAGCACACGCGCTGGCAGGAGACCGACCGGATTGCTGCTATGGTCGCCCAATTGCGTCGACTCGACGTGAAAGTAGAAGAGCATAGAGATGGCGTTACCATCGCGCCGTCTAAGCCCAAAGGCAGCACCATCGATACCTATAAGGATCACCGAGTAGCTATGAGTTTTGCCCTAGTCGGATTGCGAGTGCCCGGAATCCACATCAATGACCCAAGATGCGTCGGCAAAACCTTTCCGACATACTTCGACGTCTGGGACCAGATAAGAAGATCGACTTAAAAAAGGTCAAAGCTGGTGGAGGAACGACCGAAACACAGATGCCCTACCGATCAGTTATCGGTAGGGCATCTGTGTTTCTTGCCGTATGAAAGGTGTTTATTGGGTAAATTGGGTCACATTGGCGATGCCACCCGGCTGGGTCAACGCATAGACGATTAGGTTAACCCCAAACTGCAATCCGCGCTCTCGTGCATCGGCCAGCGGATCTCCCCAGTACCAGCTAATATTCAGGTCGCTGAAAACCACTGCAACCCGACCGCGCAGTTCCAGCATCTCCAAGTCGAACACATTGCCAGCGGGTGCGCCTCCCATCGGCGGGCCATCGGGAAAATCCCAGAAGCTATAGTAGAGATCGTGGCTCTTGGGCACTTTCTGCCACTTGGAGCCATCGCTACCCAGCACCAGCGGATCTTTCATCAGGGCCTTGAACTGACGGTCAAACGGCGTACCCGAAACTCCAGCTTCCTTGCCATCAAGTCCGTTCTCAGCGTCGCTTTGGCGAATCTCCTCGGCATAGAGAAAACCACCGTTCTTGAGATAGTCACCTAGGTTGGTCTTCTCTGTATTGCTGATTTGCAAGACGGCATCATTGCCCGTCACGTATATCATGGGGGCGTCCATGATGCGCGGATCCGAAAATTCCAAGGTCGTGCCCTCAATTCGGGCATTAATTTGGGTATGGTCGCGCATATAGCGCATCAACTCCTCTACCGCAGTTGGGAATCGATCGCGGTTCTTGTCTGCGATGTCGTAGTCAATGACTGTCATGTTAAAGAAGCCGCGAATAGCGCGTTTGTTGTCTGGGTCCTGAATCAAGATCGCTTGGTAACGACCGATGTCCAAGTCGCCGACATTGAGCAATTCGTGCCTCAGACTCAGAGCCTCTTGCACCGGTGCCGACGTTTCAGCCAGTTCGATCATTGCGACCTCGTCGAAGGCCAATTCTTCGGCCTTGGCACCTGAAAAAGCACCCAAGACCTGCGTACCAGGTAAGACCGAGCTCAAAAGGTCGCTACCTACCGCGCTAACATCGGCTATTGCCGATATATCCTGCGGCAAATCCGGCGGTGCCATCGACTGCAGCATCTCCATCTGCACTTCGGATATCTCGGGACGTTTGGCTAAGTCGAAGTTCTTTTCGAGAATTGGCGGAGGAGCGCGGAAAATGATTAGCGCCTCCTTTGTCTCTTCTTCGCCAATGCCAAAGAGGTGATCGTAAACGAAGACGCCAGCGTGAATAGCTACCGAGAGCATAAAGGCCACGCCCATGTTCAGCCGACGGCCGGTGGTAGCTGAATATAGGGCGTATATCAGCACCCCGGCACCCGCCAAGCCGGCGGCGATTACCACCCACTTGGACAGGATGAAAAGTACGTGAATGAGAAAGGCTGCGCCGACCGCTATATAGGCCGTTTTTTGGCGCTGGGCCTGTACTGCTTTCTTATATTCGTCTACTCTATACTCGTCTACCACAGTTCTTCCCCCTCTTGGAAGGGCCTAGAACCCGCACTTAGTTGCGCTGCGGTTCCGTGGCGATGACCTGATCGATGACACCCACTTGGCGAGCAATGTCCATGATCTGGACGATTTGTCCGTGCGTGGAGCGCTCATCTCCCTGGATGATAATCATCGTGGTGTTGTCCAGTAGCTGTCTCTTCGCCTGCAATTCCTCTTTGAGGGTCGCAAAGGTCACCGACTTGTGGTTCAGCTTCATATTGCCGTCCTGATCCACAACGATAAAGAGGTTTTCCTTCTCCGGAGCCTGAGCCTCTTCGGCCTCGGGCAATTTGATGTCCAAACCCGGAGTAATGGCGAACACAGCAGTCACCATGAAGAAGATGAGTAGCTGAAAGACCACATCGATCATCGGCGTCAGATCGGGCATGTTCAGTTCTTTTTTTTCTACTCTCTCAGCCATCTATTTCATGCCTCCTAAAAAGGCCGCCCTTAGGCAGCTTGGGTGCCTTGCCAACGGCGCAATAGGGCGTCGACGAAACCATGGCCATATGCTTCAAACTCAACGGACTTGCCCGTAGCGCGGTTGCTAAAGTACGTGAAGATGGCGATTGAAGGCACGGCGATCACCAGACCTGTAACCGTAGTGATCAGTGCTTCGGAAATACCTGCGGCGACGATCGTCGGCTCACCGAGACCCTTTTCCGCAATACCTTCAAAAGCGTTGATCATACCGTTGACCGTGCCTAGCAGACCGAGCAACACCACGGATTTGGACACGAAGTCAATAACGGCCAGATACCGTTCGAGATACCCCAAGGCGGCGCGTTCAACCGTGCCGTTCATTTCCTCGCGCATCTCCTCCATCGTGCGTTGCTCGCGCGATAAGTGCTCAAAGCGCTCGATCCCCTCGCCGTACACCTCGCCTTCAAGCTTGCCAACCTCGGCGCAGTACTCTCTGAGCTGGTCAAGGGAAGCACCCGAGTCGATACGCGAGTTGATGTCGTTGGTGATTTCGGCCAATTGATCCTCAGAGCGCAGCCGTGCATACGTCCAGATGCGCTCGAGAAAGAACGCAATAGACAGCATAGACCAGAGCATCAAAGGATACATGAAAGGTCCGCCTTCTCGAAAAAGTTCAATCATTTTCTTTCTCCCTCCTTAGAAGTTAGGACGCAAAGAAATCAAGGTTATAGGACGCGAGCTTCCTGCATTACCTGTAGCTGCTCTCTGGCGTAGTCCACCTGCGTCCTGTACTTGGGGTTG
Organism: Gemmatimonadota bacterium; assembly: GCA_028875335.1. The sequence continues at coordinate 3,267 of JAPPEF010000358.1, read as the reverse complement.
TCGCCATAGTTGTCGACGACCTCCTGAAAGACGGCACCGGCTTGGCGGAATTCCTCTTGGGCCATGTGGGCGGCACCGATGTTGACCAGCGAATTGACAGCCTGATCGCTCTTGGGGTACTTCTGCTGCACTTCCTTAAAGATCTCCATTGCCTCGTCGTAATTCTTCTCAGCTAAGAGCTTTTCGCCCATTGCATAAATATTGTAGGCATCAATCTCAGCCAAATGTCCGAGCAGAGTCCTTGCCTTTTTCGGCAGCGCTCGATCTTGGGCAATTAGCTTATCAGCGGGAAAGCGCTCCAAGAAAGTCCGGTAGCTCTCGGTGGCCTTCTCGTAATCCTTGAGACCGTAATAGTAATCTCCGAGCGTAAATTGGCTGCGTGGCCCATAAGTACCGTTGGGATATTGAGCGACGATTCGCTCAAAGACCGGCACCGCTTCTTCCTGGCGGTCGAGATTGATCAGACACCAAGCCTTGTTGTAAAGCGCATCGTCCACGTAGCTCGACTTAGGATAACGCTTAATGATGCGGTCATAGAAGACCATGGCATCTAGGAAATTCCGGTTTTTTTCCTCCAAGCCGCTCACGTTGGTCATGTTAAACAGGGCATCGCCAGCGCGAAAAAGCGCTTCAGATGCATAGCGGGACTGCGGATACTGATCCGCTAGGCCAGCAAAAACATCGCTGGCAGAACGCCATTTACCCATCCGATAATGCGCCCAAGCATCATAGTAATAGGCATGCACAGCGCGGTCGTCATCGGGATATTGGGTGTAATAGGTATTGAACGCCTTTGACATCGCTGGTAGCACTTCGACATTGCCGTTAGCCGATAGCCTGTTATAAGCTACGCCGATCTGGAACTGGGCATTTTTGGCCCAAGCAATCTGCGGATAGTTTTCGATAATGGTGTTATACGTGGCAATCGCTTGGACGAACTGCTCCGACCTATAGAAACAGTTGCCTTGGACGAAGAGTGCATTGGCAATGCTCTCGACATTGACGGCCAAGTCGATTAGCTCCTGAGCCGCTTCAATACTCTGCTGGAACTTATCTAGTTTGAAGTAGGCATTGGCCAAGCGAATGAGCAAGCGCTCCCGGTCCTCGCTAGAGGTCGTGGTAGCCAACATCTCCTCGTAGATGCGCACCGCTTCCTCTGGATTACCCTTCTTTTCGGCCATTGAGATCAACTGCAGCCGCGCCGAACGCACTAAGCTCTCGTCTCCAGAAGCAATGACCTCATTCAGCAGTTTCTCCGCCTCGTCGTCATTGCCTTCCGCCGAGTACGAGAGGGCCATCGAGAAAGAAACTTTTAGCTGCATCGCCTTGGAAATCTTAGTGTCCAACAGCCACTTGTAATCGATCAGCGCACGGTCGTAACGGCCCGAATAGTGGTAGGCCAATGCACGGCCGTAGCGGGTGTCGATAATGACTTCGCTTTCTGGGTACTCTTCAAGCACCATGGTGTAGCGCTCGACTGCGTCGACGTAGTTTTTATTGTTGAGGTCGAGTTGGGCCATCTGGAAATGGGCCCTAGCCTCCAAATCGCGATCGCCGGTCACGCCTTCCAGCAATTGGTTGAGCAGCGCACGCCCCTCGGCGATGCGATCTTGAGAAATATAAAGATTGGCTGCCTCAATCAGCGCAGCGATGTACGTCTCGCGGGCATCGCGGTCAACCTTGGAAAAAGCAGCGATGGCCTCGTCCTTCCGCCCTTCGTCTCGGTAGAGAATACCAAGGCCATAGTAAGCATCGGCCGTATGCCGCGTATCCTGATAGCTCTCCGTTATGGCCTTGTAGGCTTCAATGGCCTCTTGGACTTTCTGCTGCTCGTAGTTAAGCCGAGCGATGCGCAACAAGCACAGCGGCGCTTGGTCAGAGCGAGGGAAGTTGTCCACGGCCTGCGTGTAGCTCGCAATAGCTTGGTCCGCCGCGCCGAGTTTCTCTGCAGACCAGCCTGCGCTGTAGAGCGCTGCGGAGCGCAAACCCGTCTCGCTATCTGGATAGTCCTCCAGCAGTTGTAGGTAGTCTTCACGGGCAGCGTCGTATTCTCCGGAAAAGTATTTAGCTTCGCCTTTCTGATATTGAGCGTTAGGTGGGTAAGGCGTATCTCCGTAGAGTTCAATTACTTGGTTGTAAGCGGTCCATGCCTGGTCGAACTTATCCCACTCCATGTAGTTGTCGCCGATTCTCATCTGCACCTTGGCCTTGTAAAAGCGCTCCTCGGCGGTTTCTTGAGCGGCGATCAATTCTCTGTAGGCTTCCTCGAACTTGTCTGTTTTGCGGAAAATCTCAGCGACGCGCAACGAGGAGGTCTCGAAGAGCTGTCGATAGTTTTCAAAGTCGACATTCTTACCCTCGCGAAACGAACCGCGCAAGAGTTCAAACATCCGGTCGTAGAGGTCGCGCACATCGCGGTAGGATTTAATTGCCTCTGCGTCGCGCCCCATCTGGTCATAGGCATTGGCCTTCAGATAGAGGGCTTGGGCAATGACCGGACTATTGGGGTATTTGTCGAGGACTATCTGAGTCATATCGACGGCTGCGCCGTACTCACCCTTCTCATAGAGTGCACTGGCGATGCGGAACTGAGAATCCGGCGCATAGCGATCTTGAGGATAAGCCGCTAGCATGCCGTTGAGCGTTTCGATGGACTGATCGTACTCTTTTGTGTTAAACTCGCTCCAGCCCGCGTAAAAATACGCCTTGCCGGCTTCCCTCGTCTCTGGGAATAGCTCAACATAGCGCTTGTATTCCTTTGCTGCCTCGCTGAACTCTTTGGCGAGGAAGCGGGTCTCGGCGACTTGAAACTGCACCAATGACCTGAAATCCTCAGCCACATTCCCAGCGTCGATAACTTGGCGATAGGCTTCCACCGCTTTTTCGTGTTGCCCGCTCTTTTTGTAGGCATTGCCTAGCTGATACCAAGCCGCCGCGACTACGGGCAATTCTAGGTCGTTACCAAACGTCACCCGTACACTATCGGTGCGCACGGCCTTGCTACTGAATTTGACGATCTTTGAATACTCGATGATCGCCCCTTCAAACTCGCCGAGGGCGTAGAGAGATTGTCCGGCGTCAAAATTGGTTTTCAGATTTTGCGGCACCGGTAGGAAAAGGCTAGCTCCTAGCCCCAATCCCAGCGCGATAAGTCCAGCCCAGACCGTCATTTGTGCATCTCCTTGTCTAGGTTCTTAGTTTGGAGTTCATCGGGGGCTTTTTTGGTATTAGAATTCGTATGCGAAGGAGAACCGGTGCGCGCCATTG
>JAPPEF010000055.1 GCA_028875335.1 Gemmatimonadota bacterium | reverse complement strand
CGCAGCTACGACGCGGGGCGGCAACGCGCCGACGAAGTGTCTTGGGAGCGGCTGCACGACTATGTCCCGCTGGAGCGCGCCGTGGCCCGGCGCATGGAATGGCGGGAGGGCATTTGGGTGCTCCTCGAAGGCCGCCGCTTTCGCTTTGCCGAGGGCGAAGCTGTGGCGACTTCTTCCTTCGATACCCTATCTCTATCGAGCTTGTCGTTGCTTCCCAGTGACTTTGCTCGTCAGCAGAAGGACCCCGAGGAAATGAACTACGCCGAGCTGGCCGACTACATCGCCCGCGCCACGCTCAACGGAGAGGACGCCACGCGCCAGCGCGTCGATTTGCACCTGAAAATATCCTTTCCCCTGACCAGCTTTATCATCATCGCCCTCGGCGCGACCCTCGGCGCCAATGCCCGCCGCGCCGGCTTGGCCAATAGCTTCGGCTTGGGAGTCCTGCTCTGCTTTGCTTATTACAGTTGCGTCAAAGCCGGCCAAGCCCTCGGTTGGAATCATTTGCTTGCGCCTTGGTTGGGTGCGTGGATAGCCAACCTGCTATTTGCCGTCTTGGCCTTAGTGCTGCTGTGGCGCGTGCATAAATAAAAAGGCCGTTCGCCCGTCGGCGAACGGCCCTTGGGGAGACCCGAATTGGAATAGGTGCTCAGCGGATGCCTTGCTCTAGATGGTAAATCTTGAGCTTGAGCGAGGCCGAGCGGGATTTCCAATTTTCTAGAAGGGCTACCGCCTGCTGCTCTGCTTGGCTGTCGAGTCTCCCACTTAACCCGACTAATAGTTGGGCTAGACGAGCGACTTTGTCCTCGGAGGCACCGGAGGTGAGCCGCTCGAAGTGGCCGATTAAATCGGCGTCCAATGAAGTATCGGCTCGCTGGGCTATCCCGTGCAGAAAGCGAGCGTGGCTGCGGGCGAAGGCCGCGTCCTCGCTGCACTTGCTGAGCAAGTGGCGCAGCAGCTTGGCCGATGGAATCTCTTGGAGAACCTCAATGGCTATCCGCATCGCCTGTTGCCAGACGCGGGTTTGTGCAGTCGAAACCATGGTTGGGGGCAGTCCAGCCTCGACGAAGAGCGAGAAGAGCGGTATCTGCGGCAAGTGCGCCAAGAACGTGCGCACTAGGTCCTCGTTGGGGTCGCACTTGAGGAGGCAATCGACTGCATAGGGCACCATGGAGGGATGGGTGCGGTGAATTTTGTCTAGGAGCACTGCCGCGATATCCGTTGGAAGGCCCGCGGCTAGTGCCGCGGTGATCGGCGCGAGAGTCTGGCGGCTGATCGGCACGCCCTGCGCCGCTTCGCGGGCGACCGCGCGCTCTTTGCTGGTTAGGAACTGGGCGACCTCGTCGCACTGGCGCAGCGCTTGCACCAAGGCCGCAGCCGGGCGGGGGTCGTGCTCTTTGTGCGCCAGCCTCACGATCCGGCGCAGCATGCGCAGCGAAGACAGCCAAGAGCGGTGATGGCTCAAGATGTCGATGGCCCCTAGCCGTCGGCTGTCGTCCGAGTCCTCGGCGATGGTTAAGAGCTGGTCCAAATCGTCCGCGCTGAGCACCAGTGGTTGGGCCTGTTTGCCGCGGAGCAACTGGTCCAGCGATGTTTCAGCGACCGGCGCAGCCTCTTCGCGCAAGTCGCGGATGTCCAACACCATAGGTTTTTGATCCTCTACTGTTAGCTGTGCCCAAATGAGCAGCACAACTAGCTAAACTAACGGAAGCTGCTCTATGAAATATGCAAGGGGAAAGTTCAAAAATTTATCGTGGGGTTATCAAACGTAAAACCCACTCCGCGATAAAGCAAGCGAAAATATTGTTCTCTCTTTGAAGCCTATGGGGACGCGCTGGCGACCTCCAGGCTGAAGGGGTCGGATTCGTCCGCCAAGCGCACATTTAAGACCCAGTCGCCGTCAATCGCGATCCAGATCTTGCGCCGCACCCGAATTCCGTCGGTCGTATGTGGCAAGAGGACCACGTCGAATTCCACTTCTCTACCGGCTGGCAGAACCCCGCCCGAAACCTCCACTCGCTGGCCGGCCGGCACGCGGGTGCGCACGATCTGCGGCGCGTCCGCATCGATCTCGTTAAGGTATGCCACCTCAAGATCGTAGGCTGTGTGGTTAGCGACCAAAACAGTCCCGTCCCGTCCGGCGGGTTCGGGGGGCGTAGGCGCAGGAGGTGCGGTGGGTGCTTTGCCCCCGCAACTGCTGAGCAGCCAAGCGGCTAGCAATAGCGCGGCTCTTACTACGCCGTGGCATGGGTCAAGGCTTGGGCGATCCATTCCACCTCGTCGTCGTGCACGGTGCGCATATCGAGCAGGAGCCGTTCGCGGGTGATGCGACCGACTACGCCCTGCCGCCTGAGTTGGCGACCTAGCTGCTCGACCCGGACCGCGTCTGGCTGGAGGGCTATGGCCCGGCTGGGAATCTCGGCTAGGGGTAGGGACCCACTGCCGGCTTGGGCCAGCGATTCGACCACTTCGAGGCGGAGGGCGCGGCAACTCGGCTCGGGCAAGAGGGACAACAGCCTTTGGGCGCGCTCCTCCAGCGTCTCAACCGTTGTCCGCAGCATGGCCAGCGCCGGCAGGGCCTGCGTTAGCTTGTCCGGCGGCAGGCGATAGAGCGACAACACTGCTTCGAGCGCGGTGTAGATCAGCTTGTCGCAGCGCAGGGCGCGCATCAGCGGATTTTGGCGCACTTGCTCCACATAGGGGCTCTGGCCGGCGATGATACCGGCTTGCGGCCCGCCCAGCACTTTGTCGCCGCTGAAGCTGACTACAGCCGCCCCGGCCTTGAGACTGGAGGCGACTACCGGCTCGGGCGGTAGCCCCCACTGCTCTAGATCGACTAGCGCACCGCTGCCTAAATCGTGGACCAGCGGTACTTCCCTTCGCTGGCTCAGAGCGGCCAAGTCCTTTAGGTCCACCTCGGCGGTGAAGCCCTGTACCCTGTAATTGCTCGGATGCACCACTAGAATGGCGCCGGTTTCCGGGCCGACGGCGCGCTCGTAGTCGCGCAAGTGCGTGCGGTTCGTCGTGCCGATCTCGCGCAGTTTGGCTCCGCTGGCCGCGATGATGTCGGGCAGGCGGAATGAGCCGCCGATTTCTACCTGTTGTCCCCGCGAGACCACCACTTCCCGTCCCCGCGCCAAAGTGTCGAGCAGCAGGAGTACGGCGGCGGCGTTGTTGTTGACTACGGCGGCAGCTTCCGCAGCGGTCATAGAACATATAAGGGACTCAACGTGCGCGACGCGCTCGCCGCGTTTGCCCGACTCCAGCTCGAATTCGAGGTTGCAATAGCCGGTGGCCACCCGCGCGACGGCCTCTTGGGCCGCTCGGGGTAGCGGCGCCCGGCCCAATCCAGTGTGCAGCACCACGCCGGTGGCGTTGACGACGCGGTGCAGCCGGGGCGTGGCCTCCTGTTCGATGCAGCGGCGCACGGCCTGTTCGATCCGCGAGTCCAGAACCTTCCGCTCTTCGTCCACAGTGCCTGTCCGCACTTGGCGACGCACATCCGCAATGCAGCGGCGCACCTGCTCGACCACATAGGCGCGGTCGTACTCTTGCAAGAGATCGGCGACCTGATTGAGCATCTGATCTACCGAGGGCAGCTTAGCTTCATTCATGGAGGCGAAGTATAGGTTGCCCCTCTGTGGTCAGCAAGTAGTCTTTGCGCTATAGTCTTAATAACCTTATACTTGCAAAACCCCTTCCCCTGTTGTCCAATTCCAATATTTAGGTCTATGTCGCGCCCGGTCTATATCCTGGTGGCGCTGCTTTTGTGTGCTTTTGCAATTGACGCCGCCGAGCGCAGGAGTCCAAGCGTCCACGTGGTCAAACGAGGGGATACTCTGTCTGAGATTGCCGCGCGCTATCGAGTCTCGCAGGGGCAAATCAAGCGCTGGAACAAGCTCCGCAGCAATAGGATATACGCTGGCCAGAGCCTCAAAGTTGGCACTCCAGTGCGAAGCGGCGATTGGTATCGCGTCCGGCGCGGCGACACCCTCTCAAAAATTGCTCGGCAGTTCGCCGTCCCGGTCTATAAGCTCAAGGCGCTCAACCGCCTCGATGGGAACGTCATCCACGTCGGGCAGAAGCTCCGCTTGCAAACGGCCGCTCCCACTCGGAGTGCCTCGATCGACGACAACGACGAAGAGCCGAGCGAGTACACGGTTCGCCGGGGTGATACCCTGTCGAAAATCGCCCTGCGATTTGACGTGGGCTTGGGTTTTTTGCGCCAAATCAACAAGCTCAAAAGCGACCTCATTCGGCCCGGGCAAAAGCTCCGCTTGCGCGCTTCGCGGCTAGAGGAAGCCGTCCACGTGGTGAAAGAGGGCGAAACCCTGACTGAAATCGCCCGGCGCTACCGAGTCTCGGTCAGCCAATTGCAGCGCCTCAACGCCCTCGTCGGCGATCGGATTCTCATCGGCCAGAAGCTCCGCCTCAAGGATACGGCGAGCACAGTACATATCGTGGAGCGCGGGGACGCGCTGTGGGAAATTGCCCGCGCGTACGGCATCAGCGTCTATCGCCTCAAGATACTCAACGGCCTCCGGTCAAACCGCATCTACCCCGGCCAGGAGCTCAAGCTCTACTCCGACCGGAAACTCGAACCGAGTGCCGCGCCTGCGAGCGGCCCGCGGCTGGCCACGTACGTGGTGAAGCGGGGCGATTACCTCGGGCAGATCGCCCGCCTGCACCAGATGAGCGTGGCTGAAATCACTCGCATCAACAAATTGAAGAAAAACGCCGTCATCCACCCGGGCGACCGGCTCAAAGTGCGGCCAATGCGCTGGGTAGAATTGTCTGAGATCAATTGGGACGACCTGCAGATCCGCCGCTCTGACACGCCGAAAATTGCATCCGACAATGGCCCGTACTACTTCTCTCGACCCCGCAATAAGCGCCAGCCGAGCAAGAAATATTACGAAGGACATCCAAGCTCGCCGCGTCAGACGTATCGCCAAGCAGCGCGTCTGTGGCGAGAATTCGAGCGCAAGGTCGGGAGCATGGGGCGCTTGAGCTCTCGGTTGGAAGGCTGGCACATCGTCCTCGACCCGGGCCACGGCGGGCTGGACCCGGGCGCATTAGTTTCTGCTCGCGACGGCAAAGGCAATAGACTCTATGTAGTAGAGGACGAGTACGTCTTCGACATCGCGCTGAGGGTCTATGTTTTGGCGCGCTTGCACGGGGCCCAAGTCACCATGACCCTACTCAGCCCCAACCACCTAATTCGCCAAAGCGATCCGCCGACCCAGACCTTTGTCCACGAAAAGAACGAAGTGTACAACTGGGCCGCTTACAACCAGACCAACAAGCTCAGCGCTTGGCCGCACGGCGGCAATCTTGAGACTCGCGTGCGCATTGCCCGTCAAGCCTTTGCCAATGCGCCACGGGGTCGGCGCATCTTTCTCTCCCTTCACGCCGATAGCGAGCCTAGGGCCCCAGAAGCGCCACTGGTTCTATACTACAGAAGCAGCAAAAGCGGGCGCATAGATCGTGTCTCGCGCCAGTTCGCCCGCTCTCTGCTCCCGGCATTAGGGGCTGGTGCTCACTTCCGCGGACAGAACCTAGGGGTCTTGCGCAACAATCCCGCTGACGTCAAGGTCCTCATCGAAGTGCGCAACATGGCGTACCGGGACCACGTCTGGGCCTTGCGCTTTGAGGATCTGCGCCACCGCGATGCCGAAAAAGTGGTGCGCGGCCTCCTCGACCACGCCGCGCGCGCCTCGCTCCGCGCTAGCCAATAAACGCAAAAAAGCTCCGGGAGCGTTCGTCCCGGAGCTTTTTTAGTTGGGTTGTGCTGTATGTGCTAAAAAGGTCGTTCCGCAATCAGCCGTTTAGCGGCCTTGCGCACGACTTCGGGTTCGAGGCCGGCCAACTCGCACCAAGGATCGATCCTAGAGCTTTCGACAAAGGCCATCTCCGGGGTACCATCGGGCGTTTCCACGACCTCATCCATCTTGGATATTTCGCGTAAAGTACTGAGAATCATAGCGTTAGCAAGGCGTCGATAAGCCATTGCAATACGTTCCACCTGGGCGATATCCTGATCTGTTCTCATAGCACTTCCTGCGGGGTTAAAGGGTATCTGAGATGCGGTAAATAATGGGTTTAGGGTACTTCACTTCGTCTAAAGGCGTTCCTTCCTTTCTATAAACGAAAGAGTAATGTTTACCGTCTAGCTATCTATATGGTAAGAAATTTTTGCACAAAATTTTCAAAAAAATAACATGTGCGAAAAAAAAATAACCGTCGCACCTAGTGGCGCAGTGGCTATACTCTTCGTAACTCTTTTTTTTCTATATAGTTAGAGATTCCTCCCGCCGCACGGCGCGTCCCTCGGCAGCAGCCCGGTAGAGTCGGTAAATCCACTCGATAGTCTCCAAAGCCTCCCATCCAAGCGAATAGGGAGTGCCCGCACCGGCTAGGCCGCGCAAAAAATCGGCCCACTCCAGCTCCCACGAGCGATCCTCGCCCGGGTAGTCAAAGCACTCGCTGTCCGGCGCGCCGCCTTGGGGATTGCGCCGTCCCACGACGGCGCGTTCCGGCCCGTAGGTTCCCCCCAAGCCCTCGGCGGAAACATAGCCGTCGCGTCCGAAAACCTCGAAGCTGAAGAGGTTTTTCCACTGCGTCCAACTCGCGTGCAGCGAGGCGATCTGCCCGGTGGCCGTGCGAAAGAGTCCGTAGGCGTTGTCCTCCACGGGCGCGTCCCAGAAGTGGGTCTCGGCATAGCCTGTGACTTCGGCAAAGTCCCCCAAGAGCCACTTGGCCAAGTCGATCAGATGCGCTCCTTGGTCCAAAAGCTCGCCGCCGCCCGCCTGCTCGGGATTGGTGCGCCACTCTCGCTCGTAACCGGGCCGCCCGCCGTGGCCATAGCGCGCCCGGATGCTCAGCAGCGGGCCGATCTCGCCCGCCGTGCAAACCTCGTGCAGCTTTTGGATGGCGGGATGATAGCGGTGGTTGTAGCCGACCTTGAGCACGCGCCCGCTTTGCTCGGCCGCGGCGACGGCCTGCCGGGCTTCCTGGAGGTTGCGCCCCAGCGGCTTTTCGCACAAGACGTGTTTGCCGGCCAAGAGGGCGGTGGTGCTGATGGGGGCTAATGCGTCGTGCGTAGTCGCGACCACCGCGATGTCGAGATCAGCCGCGATTAGCTCCTCCTGCGAAGCCGCCACTGCGGCCCCGCATTCGGCGGCCAATTCGGCCGCGGCGGCCGCGTGCTCGTCGTAGATCAGGGTTACTGCGGACGCGGGATGGGCGTGGGCCGTGGCCGCCCGCCGCCGCCCCATGCGACCCGCTCCGACGATCCCCACTTTGTACACTCAGTCCTCCTGCTGTTGGACGCGCCGCACTGCAAAGGCCTCCGTGGCCATAATCGCCTCGACATCAAAGGTTTCCCACGGATCCCAAACCGCTGACAGCAGCCGCCCCGTCAGCCCATCTGAGCGCGCCGAGGCCAGATAGACTACCAGTTCAGCCGCTCGCTCGCCCGTAGAGTCGCCCTCGCGCAGCAGGCGCTGATCCTGCTCCCGTTCCTGGACACTCACGGCCGCGCCGGCTGCTAGCCGCTGGTCGAGCATCCGCGTGTTGACCGCTCCGGGGGCAATGGCGTTGACGTCAATGCCGTGTTCAGCCACTTCTCCAGCCAAGTTCTCGCTAAAGCGCACGACTGCGGCCTTGGAGGCGCTATACGCGCTAAAGAAGGGTCGCGGCCCCACTGCACCGCCGCCCGAGAGGTTGATGATCTTTCCGTAGTGCTGGGCGATCATGGCCGGCAAGACCTTGCGGGTGCAGTAGAAACAGCCGCCGAGGTTGATCTGTACCACCTGCATCCAGGCCTCTGGATCAGCATCTTCCACTCGTCCTATGGGCCCCTGAATTCCCGCGTTATTGACCAGCACATCGATTCCACCCCAAGATGCGAGCACGCGCTCAATGGCCGCATCTACTTCCTCGCGCCGCCCCACATCCGCCTGTAATTTCAATGCTGTTTGGCCCTGATCTGCCAAAAGCGCGGCTGTCTCGTCCAGCTCTGATCCGGTGCGGGCCAAAACCGCCACGTGTGCCCCTTCCCGCGCCAAGGCCAAGGCAATGGCCCGGCCAATGCCGCGCCCGCCGCCGGTCACTAGGCAACGCCGGCCTATCAGCTCCATATCGCGCTCCTTCGTCACCTGAGCAAATATGCGGTGTTGGCTTGTTCTTGCCAAAGGCCAACAGGCCCGTCGTTGACCTAGCGTACCATTCATCCTAAATTAATGGGCATACATCTTAGCGAGCCTATTCGATGTCCCTGCCCAGTACTGCACCCGACCTCAAAGCGCTCTGCCTCCACATCAATGCCCATTGTCCCGCCGGTGGCCTTTTTGAAGGCGACCGCACCCATTTACACCCGGACAGCAATCTGCCGTGGCGCATTGCCCCAGAGCCGTTCTATCTTTCGCCGGCGCAACACCGCTACCTAGACCAACTCGGCGGCGTCCTCCATCAGTTTTACAAGGCCTCCAACCAGCTCTACCACCAGAGCGTCAAAGGCGTCGAGCCGCCTTGGATTCACGAATACCTGGATTTGGGCAAACCCAGTGCCGTGCGCGAAATGGGCCTCTGGAACCGGATCAAATCCCAGTTGCCCTTGGTCATCCGCCCGGATCTGCTGCTCACCGAGGACGGCTTCAAGCTAGTCGAGTTAGACGCCATTCCCGGCGGCATGGGCTTCACCGCCCAAGTCTCGGAGGTATATGCGGATCTCGGCTACGACATCATCGGCGGTGCTCGCGGCTTGATCGACCCCTTCTACGAAGCCATTGCCGCGGCCGCCAAGGTAGAAGAGCCTCATTTCGCCCTCTTCGTCTCAGACGAGTCCGAGGCCTATCGCCGAGAAATGGAATGGCTGGTCGAGCGCTTGCAGGTGGCAGGCAAGCCGGCCCGCAGTGCCCACCCGCGCGAGGCCCGCTTTGACGAAAATGGCCTCTTCCTCCAAAGCGCTGACGAGCCGGCCCCTTGGCGCATTGACGCGGCCTATCGATTCTTTGAACTGTTTGACCTCAAAAACATCCCCAAGGCCGAGCTTTTTACCTATTTCACTAAGAAAAACGCCCTGTGCTTGACCCCGCCGCCGAAGGCATACCTTGAAGAGAAGCTCTGGCTGGCGTTCTATCACCATCCCGCGCTCAAATCCTATTGGCGTCGCACCTTGGGCAAGGAGCCTTTTGCCGCCTTGGACAGCTTGATTCCGCGCTCGTGGATTGTCGATGCGCGGCCGCTGCCGCCCCACGCCATCATTCCCGGCCTCGACATTGGCGGCCAGCCCGTCAGCGACTGGCAGCAGTTGAAGCACCTAACCAAAAAGCAGCGCGAACTAGTGCTCAAGCCCTCGGGTTTTTCCAACATAGCCTATGAGAGCAAGGGCGTGTCCATCGGCCACGACCTGTCCGAAGCCGAGTGGGCCGAGCGCGTGCAAGAGGCGCTCGACCGCTTTGCGCACCAGCCCTATATCTTGCAGGAATTCCACAAGGCCGCCCGTCGCACCGTGCGCTACTACGACTTCCACCGCGACGAGGTCGTGCCCATGCGGGGCCGGGTGATGCTGCGTCCTTATTACTACGTCATCGGCGATGTACCGCGCCTGTGCGGCATCCAAGCCCTAGTGTTCCCGGCCGACAAGAAGATTCTGCACGGCATGGTTGACGCCGCGATCATGCCCTGCGCTGCGTCCGCGGAAAAATCCTCCTTCTGACCGCCATGGTTTCCCTAGACGAAAAACTAGCGCATCTCGAAGAAATTCTGCGTCCCATGGGTCAGGTGCTGGTCGGCTATTCGGGCGGGGTCGATAGTGCCACGCTGGCGGTGGCGGCCCAGCGGGTCTTGGGCGAGGGGGCGATCTGCGTCACCGCGGACTCTGAGAGCTATGCCACTGGCGAGTTGGAGAAGGCTGCCGAGATCACCCGCGAGTTCGGCATCCGCCACGAGGTGGTCAAAACCCGCGAGTTGGACAACCCCGACTACGCCAAAAACGCGCCCAACCGCTGCTACTATTGCAAGCAAGAGCTTTTCACCCACATGGAGCAGCTAGCGCGCACCTTCAACGTCCATTACATCCTCTACGGCCAAAACGCCGACGACATCGGCGATTTCCGCCCTGGGGCTACGGCCGCCCGTGAGCACGGCGTACACGCGCCCTTAGCCGAAGCGGGCCTGACCAAAGACGACGTGCGCGCATTAGCCAAGCGCTGGGGGCTGACGGTGTGGGATCGCCCGGCCATGGCTTGCCTCTCGTCGCGCTTTCCCTACGGCACGCCAGTTACTGCTGAGGGCTTGCGCCAAATTGACCATGCTGAACGCTATCTACGCGAGGTCTGTGGCTTCGATCAGGTGCGCGCCCGCCACCACGAGACGCTGTCGCGCATTGAGTTGCCCGCTGAGGACTTGACGCGCCTGCTCGGCGACTCGGGTGCGCGCCGGTCTTTGCTGGAGCACTTGCGGGAGATTGGCTATCTGCAAACTACTGTCGATCTGTGCGGCTTCCGCTCCGGCAGCATGAACGAGGCGCTGCTCTCCATCGCCGATTCCGGTGCTGACGAGCCGCTCTTTGCGCGAGTCAACCCGCTGCTCGCAGCGCATTCGCTGCTGCCGGCTGCGTACGAGCAGCGCGACCAGATGCTCATCCTGCGCTTGCCCACAGCAGCCATTGATCGCCTTGCTGAGGCCCCGTTGCGCTCGGCCCTAGTGGCCGCGTTCGCCGATTTGGGTCTGCGCTATATTGCCCTCGAATTAGACCCCTTGGACACATGAAACGCGAAATTGCGCTGTTCGGAGCGCAGTGCCTCCGCCAGACGTGTGCCCAGGTCGCAGAGGTGGATGACGCCATTCGCGCCCTCGTCGCCGACCTCTTCGACTCCATGCGCGCAGCAGAGGGGGTTGGGCTTGCCGCCCCGCAGATTGGTGTCCTCAAGCGGGTCTGCGTCGTCGATGTGACCGTCCATCAGCCGGACTGCCAACCCGTGGCCTTGATCAACCCCAAGGTCACAGGCCACGAGGGCGAGCAAATCGGCGAGGAGGGTTGTCTGAGCTTTCCCGACCTGTACGGCGATGTCAAGCGCTACGCTTGGGTCGAAGTCGAAGCCACTGGCTTGGATGGCCAGCCTTTCAAAACCTCGGGCGAAGGTTTTTACGCCCGCGCCCTCCAGCACGAAATCGACCACCTCGACGGCAAGCTCTTCATCGACCACCTCAGCCCTCTCAAGCGCCAGCTCATGCGCGGCGCGCTCAAGCGGTTGAGAAAAGAGAGTGCTGCGCAGGCCAGAGCCGCGGCCATCCATTGACAGCCTTTGATCTGGCTTTTACCTTCTTAAGCAAACGGGGGCGTAGTTCAGTTGGTTAGAACGTCGGCCTGTCACGCCGAAGGTCGCGAGTTCGAGTCTCGTCGTCCCCGCCATTTTGTCAAGCTCCTTTAGCGCGCTTTGCGCGATTGAGGAGCTTTTCTTTTGCTAATTCCTACTCTCTTTTACATGCGAGAAAGGTACAAAATGCAAGATCGCATCCGCGAAATTCTAAGTTGGTATGGCAGCGACAATCCCGGTACTTTGACCAACTTGGCGCGACTGCTCAACCACGGTGCGCTCGGCGGCACGGGTAAGCTGGTCATCCTGCCCGTAGATCAGGGTGTCGAGCACGGCCCTGGGCGCAGCTTCGCCCCAAACCCGCCCGCGTACGATCCGCGCTATCACTTTGAGCTGGCCATTGACGCTGGCCTCAATGCATACGCCGCCCCGCTCGGGTTCCTCGAAGCGGGCGCGCGCGACTACGCCGGCGATTTGCCGCTGATCCTCAAGCTCAACAACCGCGAAAATCTCCACTCCGACGCAGACCCCACTCAGTCGCTCACTGGCTCCATTTCCGCCGCTCTGCGCCTAGGTTGCGTTGGCATCGGCTACACGGTCTATCCGGGTTCGGCGCTACGGCAGGAGATGTACGAGAAGCTGCAAGCCTTGGCCGAAGAGGCCAAGCGGTACGGTTTGGTCGTAGTGGTCTGGTCCTATCCGCGCGGCACGGACTTGAGCAAGGACGGGGAAACCGCGCTCGACGTCACCGCGTACGCTGCCCAAATCGCCGCTCAGCTAGGGGCCCATGTCATCAAGGTCAAACCGCCTACGGCTCACATTGAGCAGGACGAGGCGCGCAAGGCGTATGCGGATGTGCCGGCTGGCACCTTGGCCGAGTGCGTGAGCCACGTGGTGCAATCGGCGTTCAACGGGCGGCGCGTGGTGATCTTTTCTGGCGGCCCGGCCAAGGGCGAAGAGGAAATCATCGAGGAGATCACCGGCATCCGCGATGGCGGCGGCTTTGGCTCCATCATCGGCCGCAATGCTTTCCAGCGGGAGCGCGGACAGGCTCTGGACCTGTTGCAGCGCATTGTGAGAATCTATGCCGACGAGCAATAGCGACATTCCCCATGCACATTACCGACGCCCAACTAGCTACGTACAAAAAACAGGGCTTCCTGATCGTCGAGAACTTCCTTACCAAAGACGAGCAGCAGGCCGCGCTCGACGGCTTCTTCACTCATTTCGCGCCGTCCTACGACCAATACCTAGCCAACGACCGCCGTAACGACGCCCCTCAGCATAGACTCTTCCCTTGGGACCACTCCGGCCTCAATCACGTCACCGTCCATCCCGACCTGATTGACGCGGCCGAGCGCATCTTAGGCACGCGCGAGGTTCGGCTCTGCGAGGGCCACCTAGGTATGAAATACGCCGGCGAGGAATACGGGACCAATTTTCACATCGACTACGGCAACAACACACTGGGGCCGATCATTGAGCCTGACGACTTTATGAATTTGGTGTGTTTCTACTGCTTCGACGATGTCGAGGAAGGCATGGCTCCGATCCGCATGGTGCCCAAGGGCCACTCCGACGCGGAAGCCGTGCCGATGATCGTCCCTGGCGGCTCGGTGTGCCTCTACAGCGTCTTCACCCACCACGCTGCCTCCGATTTCACTGCGCCAGCGGGACACCGCCCGGTCATGTGGGTGGGCTTTACCCGCAAGGACCGCCCCTATGACGGCGGTCGCACCTTCACGTATAAGAGCGGTGCCCAAGGCGCGGCCATGAATCGCTTCATGGCCGAAGCCACTCCGCGCCAGCGCGAACTGCTGGGCTTCCCGCCGCCGGGCGACTCGCTGTGGACGGAAGAATTTATCGCGGGGATGGCGACGCGGTATCCGGGATTCGACGCGGAACCTTATTACGCAGCCAAGTAAAGAATACTACACGCCCTGTAGTTCCAACTCGTCTTTGTGGTGGCAAGCGGCCAGATGCGCTTTGCCTTCCAGTGCGGGCATTTGCTGGCTGCACAGGTCGCTCTTGTAGCGGCAGCGCGGTGCGAACGCGCATCCTTGGTCGTCGGCTGGCGTTGGCTCGCCTGCCTCGCTGGCGTCTTCGTCTTCTTCCATCCACGAGGCGTGGGGGTCGGGCGCGGGTGCGGCCTCCAGCAACATGGCCGTATAGGGGTGCTGCGGTTGGGTGAAGAGGATTTCAGTTGCGGCCTGTTCCACGATCCGGCCTTGGTACATGACGGCCACTTCATCGCAGAGATAGCGCACCACGCTCAGGTCGTGGGCGATAAAGAGCAGGGTGAGGTCGAGGTCGGCCTGCAATTGGCGGAGCAAGTTGAGAATTTGTGCTTGCACGCTGACGTCGAGCGCGGAGACTGGCTCGTCGGCGACGATGAGCGACGGGCTCAAGGCCAAGGCGCGGGCAATGCCGATGCGCTGTCGCTGGCCGCCCGAGAAGGCGTGCGGATAGCGGCGCGCATATCTGGGGTCTAGCCCTACGCGCTCCATCAGTTCGCTCACGCGCTCGTGGCTGTCGCGCGCCGACCAGCCATAAGACCGGAGCGGCTCGGCGATTAGGTCGCGTACAGGCATTCGCGGATTTAGGGACGAGTACGGGTCTTGGAAAATCATCTGCATCTGCCGACGCGCTTGGACGACTTCGCGCCGGCCGAGTTGGGCCATATCGACGACCTGTCCGTTCTGTTGGCGAAAGAGAATCTCCCCTTCGGTTGGGTCTAGGGCGCGGAGAATCATCCGTCCGGTGGTGGTCTTGCCACAACCGCTCTCGCCGACCAGCCCCAAAATTTTGCCTTGGGCGAGCGAGAAGCTCACGCCATCTACGGCCTTTACCCAACCCGTTTGTCGCTGTAAAAGCCCCCGGTGTACGGGAAAGTGCTTTTTTAACCCTCGTACTTGCAGGAGGACGTCTGTGGCCCCATTGGACATTGGGCTAATCTCCTCCTTCTTCGGTGTGGATGAAACAACGGGTGTGGTGATGTGGCCCCACTTCCGCGGACGCGGGCATTTGCTGCTCGCAAATGGGGCCGACCTTTTGCGTGCAGCGGGTGTGGAAGGGGCATCCCTCGGGCAGAGAGTACGCGCTGGGGACACTGCCCTCAATTGGCTCGATGTGTCGGCGTTTGCCCGTCAGGCTGGGGATAGATTGCAATAGGGCCGCGGTATAGGGATGCGCTGGGCTATCAAAAATTGCAGCTACTGGCCCCTCTTCGACGATCCGCCCCATGTACATCACATAGACGTATTCGACCGTGT
>JAPPEF010000339.1 GCA_028875335.1 Gemmatimonadota bacterium | reverse complement strand
TCCAAATCATCCGCGACCACGACCCATATCAGCGGCTGCGCGGAATTCACAATGGACGGCGCTGGTACGACCACAGCAAGCCGTGGGTAACGCACGTCAGTATTCAAACCTCCAACATGGCGCACGGCATCCGCTATCGCAGCCAATACAAAAAACCCGTGATTTACGATGAATGCCGCTACGAGGGAGATATTCCGCAAGGATGGGGAAATATCAACGCACAGCAGATGGTGCAACATTTTTGGGCGGGGACTGTTTCCGGCTGCTACGTCGGCCACGGGGAAACGTACAAACACCCCGACGACCTACTCTGGTGGGCAAAAGGCGGCGTGCTGCGCGGCGACAGCCCCAAGCGCATAGCATTCCTCAAATCGTTTATGGCAGACGCGCCAGCATTTGACACGCTCGAACCCCTTGGCGACGACAGCGGGCGGTATATCCTCTCCAAACCCGGAGAATACTATCTCGTTTACACCACCGAACCGCAGACGATAACCCTCGAATTGTCGGGCAATCAACCGTATAAAATCGACGGCATCGATACGTGGAACATGAAAATAGTCCCCATTGGAATCGCACAACCGGGAGCATATACATTCGCTGCGCCATCCAGAGACTTTGCCTACCGCTTCACGCCATAGTATCAGCCGGTTTGGGATCTCTACTCTGATTCCTCCAGCGTCTCGTCGTAAGGCCCGGCCAGTGCTTCACCTTGGGCCTTGATTTCTGCCAAGCGGTGCGACAGATTCCGCACGATATCCGGGTGCTGGCCGTACAGATTCTGCCGCTCGGAGATATCCTCTTTGAGGTTGAACAATTCCCCAGGGAAATCGTGGTCGCTATAGCCCCGCTCTGCCTTAAACCAGTCCGGCTCGCGGTTGTCGTCGCCGGAAGGAGCGTCGATAAAGACCCAGTCGTCTTGGCGCAGGGCAAAGCGGCCCGCACAACTGTGGTGCACGGCCGAGCGGCGCACCGGCGCGTCAACCTGTCCCTGCAACAAAGGCAATACGCTAATGCTGTCCTCGGCCGCGCCCGGGGCCAACTGAACTCCAGTCAACTCGGCGCAGGTAGCCATAAAATCGCCCAACAGAGCGAGTTGGTCGCAGACTGCTCCGGCCGGCGTGACCCCAGGCCAGCGGGCGACAAAGGGCACGCGGTGGCCGCCCTCCCAAGTGTCGCGCTTGGCACCACGCAAATGGGCCATGCTGTAGTGGCCGAATTGGCGCACGTGCTCGTAGCAGCCGCCAGCCGCGGCCGGACTGCACTCGGGGCCGTTGTCGCTGGTGAAGATGAGCAGCGTGTCGTCGGTTAGCCCCTGCTCGTCGAGCGCGGCCATAATTTCCCCGACTACCCAATCAACTTCGCAGACAAAATCGCCGTACAGACCTGCCCCGCTACGACCGATGAACGGTTGGTTGGGAACAATCGGCGTGTGCGGCGAGGTCAGCGGCAGGTAGAGGAAAAAGGGATCAGAGTTAGCTTCGGCGATGTACGTGCGGGCGCGGCGGACGAATTCGGGGACCATGTCCTCCAGTTTCCAACCCGGCTTCATGGCCCCGGGTAGGCCGAACATCTCCTCGGGCTTTTGCTCAGTCGGAGCCGCAGCTAACCGATCCTGTTCAAACCAAGTGTAGGGCGGAAAATTCGGCACATCGACGCCAAAGTAGTAGTCAAAGCCGCAGGATAGGGGACCACCGCCGATAGGTTGGCTATAGTCGATATTGCGCTCTAGGGCTTGGCGCTGCTCGCGGTTGAGGCGGCCAATGGGCTGGTCGCCGCAGGCTGGTTTGCCGTCCTTGGTCGCCCATTCCCAGCCGAGGTGCCACTTGCCGATGCAGGCGGTGCGGTAGCCCTGCTGGCGCAGCAGCTTGGCTACTGTGGGGCGGTCGGCTTCTATCAAAGGCGGATCCCAGGGCCACAGGACGCTGCTTTTGAGCGGAGTGCGCCAGCAATAGCGCCCCGTGAGCAGGGCGTAGCGGCTGGGTGAGCAGACGCTGGAGGAGGCATGGGCGTCGGTGAAGCGCATCCCCTGGGCGGCGAGGCGGTCGAGGTGCGGCGTGGGAATTTTGCAACCGGAGTTGTTGCATCCCATATCGCCGTATCCCATGTCGTCAGCGAGGATATAGATGATGTTGGGATTCTGCCGGGGCATGGCCAGTCCTTTCTTTTAGATGGAAATCGTTACTGACAAACTAAATACCCGATCGACGTCCCCGTTCGGCCCTGGGGCACCAGCCCAGCCGTTGGCCAAGCGGTCGTAGGCCACGATCAACCCATCGGCTCCCCAAGGCATCAGCGCGGTGTACGACGTACTCATGGCGGGATCCTCTCCGGCCTGTGCGTTGCAGAAGGCGTCCGAAAAACCCGCATTCGGCTCGATTAGTCGGTTGTGATGCTCCCCCAGATTTACCCGCTCCCATTTTTCGCCCTGTCCATCGGCGCAGAGCCAGAGGAACAGACCCGGGCGGCCACCGGTCAGCACTATCGCGCCATTGCCCAACCGAGCTAGCCTTGGCTGCACCGAGGCCATCCCTTCCATGCGCACCGACGGCGACCACGTCTGACCTTCATCCGTGCTGATGCTTTTGTGGAAATCCCACCTACCACCGACGCGATAGACGCACAGCAGATCGCCGTTGTCCAGCCGCAGGGTGTTGGATTCGTTAGGACCTTCGGGCGCGCCGGGCGCGGCATCCGGGCCGGCGACAGTGCTGCGGTACGTCCACGCAAAACCCCCTTTGTCGCTGACTACGGCGAACGTATTATAACCTTCTTCCCCGTCGAATTTTCCATACATCGTCGTCAACAAGCTCCCATCCTTGAGGCGCAGGATGTTGCCATTGTGCTGGAGCCGCAATACGTCTTCGTGATAATCGGCAAGCGGGCGCGGAAAGTCGCAGACCCGCACGTCCCGAGGCTCGACCGGGAGCGCACCATCGACCATCGTCAGAACATTGCCCGGAGCAACGCAGTTTCGCCGGTCTCCCGGCGCTTGCGGCCATTGCTCGTACGGCATCATCAACGTGCTCGACGCATCTCGGACGGAGGTATGGCCATACGAGTCGATGCGCTGATCCGGACGCCAGCTACCACCGGCGTCATGGCTCACAAAAAGATCGGCTGGCCATTTTCCCTGGGCGACATCAGCGGAGCGGATGCAGGCACAAACTAGCGCGTCGTCGCCGACTTGGTGCAGAGACGGAAACCAGAAATGGCCAGAGTCCTGACCCACTTCGACCGGAACACCTGCTTGGACGAGGCCGGTCTGGAGCGGATAATCGATCATATTACCTCGGCGGGGAACGGGGTGATAGGGCAGGCATTATTCGAGTTTGACCATTTTGCGAGTGCGCATCTACCCCTAGACTGAAAGAAGTCAGGACTTTAGCGTAGGAACTATCTATACTCCGGTCAATCAACTTGCGGTATTAGTTATTTAACCAATATCGCCTTGCGCCACGCCGCCTCCGCGCCGCTTTTCAACGCGTAGAGGTACACGCCACTACTGAGCTTGCGACCGCCATCGTCCCGCCCGTCCCAGACGACGCGATATTCGCCGGGACTCTGATAACCTAAAACAAAGGTTCGGATGCGCTGTCCAGCTACATTGAAAACAGCTAACTCAGCCTCTGCGGCGGTCGCTATTTCATACGGGATAATCGTGCTGCTATTGAAGGGATTCGGCGCGTTCTGCCCCAGTGAAAAATGCTTGGGCAAGACCAATTGTGTTTCTACAATGGCCGTAGAGCTTTCTTTGCCGGCGACGAAGACCCCGTGCGGGGTGGCCACATAGCGCAAAGAAGGGTTGTGCGGATCAATGGCGACTTCGTTAAACCAAGGCATTGGACCCAGTGACCGGCCGATCGACACCCAGGTTTCTCCTCCATCCGTAGTTGCCAACAATTGCCGGCCTGTAATCAGGTAGATCGCGTCGTCGTTTACAGGGTCAAAGCGAATTTTAACACTCAGCCACGACTCATTCCCCCGCTCGCGCAAGGTGGTCCAAGAAACTCCTCCGTCACTGGAGCGCAAGAGTCCGAGATCATTGGCCATGTAAAAATCCTGCGTGCGGGGATGCACCGCTAAGGCATACCCGTGTAGTTTGGCAATCTGCTGCCAGTCGTCGCCTTCATTGTCGCTCTGCCAGAGTCGGGAGCCTACAGACGCATAGAGGCTAGTGCCGCGTACCATTGCTGCGCTGACCCGCTCCTGAATGAACTGCCAAGTCTGGCCTTGGTCGCGGCTGCGATACAAATTTTTAGAAGGCGACATCGGATCGACCAAGAAATGCGCGCCCTTCCCTGCTGTCTTCTGCATGATATGCGGCTGCCTATCTATAGCTTGTGTATATGCCCCCATCCCCCGCTGTTCTTCCAGCCCAGGCGCAAGCAAAGTCCACGATGCGCCAGCATCCCTACTTTGCATAAACCAGTACCGGGTATGAGCCCATACCAAGTCCAGATCGTTCGCGTCGATCAACAAGCGATCAATGGGGCCGAAGCCAATCGGAGAGGAAAAGCCCAAACTGGTATCCAAGCCGGGGTTATCCACGGCGCGTAACTGCTCATTCCAGCGCGCTCCTTGGTCGAGGCTTATCAACAAGCTCGGTTCGAATAATCCATCTTGCCATTGTCCCGACCCCACCCACAGCGCTCCGTCATCCGTAACCAAGAGCGATTCGGCCATTCGGGTTTGGGCGATCAGCGCTATCGTACTCCACGTCCGGCCCCAGTCCGTTGAGTGGAGAGTTAGGTAAGTGTCGGTGACGGCCCACAATACTTCGGCCTGCAATGGATCGGTTTCAAGCTGGGCAACAAAATCGATTGGCAGCCGCTCCCACGACTGTCCCGCATCGGTGGACTGCCAAGTGGACCTATCCCAAACGATCATCCGGGTAGCGTCTAGGGGATGGATGACTAGGCCTCTAGCAGCGTCAATGGGCAACTCGGCAACCTCCTGCCAGCTTAGGCCGCCGTCCAGACTGTTGTACAGACTGTTGTGGAGCGTATCTGCGCTAACGGCAAAGAGCGCCTGCTCATTCCCAGGATCGACCGCCATCGCCGTCAAAGGCAGTTCGATGGTGTTCCGGTCCCGCCACGTATCCCCACCATCGTCGCTACGTGCCAGAAACGCGGAGATTCGTCGATGGAAAAAGCCAGCGTAGAGAACCTGTTCGTTGCGTGGATGCTGGAAAAAGAAGGGCGAAGACCCTTCTACGCGGACGAGGCCACCGTTGCTGTGCTCGGGTTTATACCAGCTCTGCCCACCATCGTCCGATAGCGCGAGCGCACCGCAGCTAATGGAGTAAAGCCGATCGGGCTTTTCCAGGTCGGATGCCAAAAGAATATTCGGCGGAAGACCGCTTCTACCGGTGCAAGGTTCGGCACTAGGGCTTGCTATCAATTGCCAAGAAAGTCCGCCATCGTCGCTTTTAAATATGTCGGGATCGCCTATCGAGCCATCTTCGACATAGAGCGTGGAAGGCGCTAGGCGATCAACCAGCAACGCATCGACGCGACTGCCGTGTCCATAGCTCTTCGCCATAAGGCTCATTTTTTCCCATTGTCGGCCGCCATCTTGCGACCGCCACAAACCGTTTTGGGCTAAGGCATAGAGAAGCTCTGAATCATGCGGCGAAATCGCCAAGCGATAAACGCCCGGCTGCCACGGCTCCACGACAGGCCCGATAGGCTGCCATACCGGCAAGCGCACACCGCTCTCATCGAAAATCGCGGCCGCGTCTTCGGGGAGGTTATAAAGGACTTCTACCCCTTGCTCTATCAGCGAGGGAATGTGAACGTCAAGTGCTTCCGCATTCAGGGGATTGCCCCGTAGCAAAACCTGCTCTAACATCGACAAACCAAGTAGCGGGCTAATGTCCGCGACGCGATTTTCGTCTAACAGCAACACCTGCAACTGGTCCAGCGAAGACAGGGGCGACAGATCACTCACACTATTAGAAGTAAGACTCAAAAAGATCAGCGCCGACAGGGAGGAAAGCGGCGCAATATCGACGATCTGGTTATTGGCCAAGTCCAGTGCCCGCAGCTTTTTTAGACCGGCCAAGGGCGCAATATCCACCAAGTGATGGTCCACCAGCACCAGCACTTCTAAGTTTTCCAGCGCTTCGATGCCAGACAAATCTGCAATTGTGCCGCTAATGAGTTCGAGTTCGACAATGGAGAGCAAATCTGCGGCTGCAATCGGGCCTTCTCCCTTATCGATCTTGGCGCGAATGGCAGCTTCTAAGGTGGGGTCGGCAAAATCCACGGCTTCGGCAAAGCGGGGGACCCATATAAGCAAAAATAACGTCGCTATAAACAAGACAACCGTTTTGCTCATTTTTCGCCGGTCAGCGCTAGGGCAACTAGGAGTGGGATTCTCACAAGCTCTTCTCGATCGCCGCTACCGTCGCGTCTGTATTCCCTCTTAAACCAAGATCCTCTACGATCAGCCCTTGCGAGTCCACCAAGTAATACGAAGGTATGCCCATCACTTGGTAGGTTTTGGCTACTTCCGCGCTCCAGCCGTCCGCCCGCACGTGGACGCCTTTGATCTCGTGTTTGTCAATCGCCTCTCGCCAAGCAGCGTCATCCGCGTCCAGCGATATGTTGAGGAAGACGACCGCCCAGTCAGACGTCTTTTCCTTAACTTGGCGGAGATAGGGTAGATCGTCGATACACGGCCCGCACCAACTCGCCCAGAAATCGAGCAGAACCACCTGCCCCTTGAACTGGCTCAGCGATACGGGTTGACCGTCGAGGTCGTCGAGGGTGAAGTCGGGTGCGGGTTGTCCGGGTTGTAGCTTCAGGGCGGCCGCCAGAGCCACTAGGACGGCCTCATTGTATTCCGGATACGGGTTGACCTGTTGGAACTCTTCCCACTTGCGCTGGGCCCACGCAAAGGCTTCACTGCCACCGCGCTTGAGCGTATTGATCAGCTCGCCGGCTAAAAACCAGTAGAGCACTCGCCCTTCGAGTTTTTCTTTGGCCAGATTGTATCTAGACCCAAACCAATGTCCTTTTCCGGCATAGATCGAGTCGAGTTGCGCCAAGGCGGCTTCCGACAGACCCAACCCTGATAGATCGATCTTCGCCGATAGCTTGGGTGGTTGACGATGTTCGTACATTGAGTCGAGCTGAGCTAGGCCGGCTTCCGACAGCCCCAAGCCCGATAGATCAATCTTCGCCGACAGCTTGGGTCGCTCTTTGGCTAGGGAATCCAACCGTACTTCACGAGGTATGTGGAGTACCAACTCCCCGCCCGTCGTATCCGCTCTAGGCTTTTCTTCCTCACTGAGCCAGTAGAAGTTGAGGGACCTTTCGGACTTTTCGTACAGGGAGTCGAGTTGCGCGTGAGCGCTTTCCGCAACGCCAAATGCCGACAAATTGTACTGCTCGGAAAGCTTGAGCCATCGGCCGTCCTTTTCGTACAGGGAGTCGAGTTGCGCGTGAGCGCTTTCCGCAACACCAAACGCCGACAAATCGACCATTTTCGACAGCACGGGCTGTCGGCCGGACTTTTCGTACAAAGAGTCGAGTTGCGCTTGGGTCTCCTCTGACAACTCCAAACCCGATAGATCACGGATCTTAGACAGCTTGGGATCATGGTCATGGTCATGGTCACGGTCCAAGGTGCGTTCCAGAAACCAGCGATACTGGCCTATGCCGATGGCCTTTTCGTCCACTAGGGAAAATTCCTGCAGGAAGTCGTAGTACTCCGGGGTGATGTCTCTGTTCTCGCGTCCGTTGGCAAACCGGTAACGCGACGGGTAATCAACCATCCTAATGGCCCACTCGTAGTTGACGTAGTTCGTCACATAGTCTATGCATCCTGAAGACAGCGCGTATTGCTCGCGCCTCTCGGCCAAGAACTCGAACTGATCCCGTCGCCACTGTTCCATTAGGCGCTTGAAATCCTCGACCCCCAGACCCTTGTATGCGTCGCGGTCGAGGCGTAAGGAGTAGAATTGCGGGATCCACTCGGAAGTGAAGCGGCTATTGTCCGCGTTGGAGCCACTGAACGAATAGGAAGGACCGAAAAAGCCCTCCTCCACGGCCACGTGCAGACTGTCGCCGGGTTCGACAAAGAGGGATAGGGATCTGTGATCGAAAAGGAACGATCCTAACCACTGCACCCATTCCGATCTCGGCTGCCCGCCTTCGAAGTATCCACTGACGGAGGTCCCTCGGATGACAGGCAACTCGAAGGCGAAGCGATTCAAGCTGTCAAGCGCGACGCGCTGCTCGGAGCTTTCCAGCGCCGATGGCGATTCGTATCTAAATGTGATTTCCCGCGAGCGAGGATCCTGGACTTCGCCGGTGATGCTCACAACCGATGGCTGGCTCTGAGTACTGTCTGCGTCCAGACGAGCACTCGACGTCACGATTTCGCCACTCACCATGGCAGTCGTTGCGGAACTCTCCTGTGCGGCCCAGCCCGCGGAAAAATCCCACGTTAAATCAGAGACTCCGTGTGGAGCCGCCAACAACAACATTGCAAAGAGAACGCGGCGCATAATGTACCTCCAATGTTTGTGGTCGTGAGGTTAGCTCCCCATCTCCAAGCCCTATCTCCTATTCAAGTTTAACCATTTTGCGGGTGCGCGTCTGCCCGTCCACCTGCACCCGATACACATAGACCCCAGTAGCGACGGGTTGACCCTGCGCATCCCGGCCATCCCAAGTCAGCCGATGCTCGCCCGCCGCCAGTGGTCCCGTCCACACTCGGCGCATCGGCTGCCCCAAGACATTGTAGATAGTTAAGTCCACGTTCCTCGCTCCGGCGGGTACGACCAAGGGAATGGTCGTGGCTGGGTTGAACGGATTGGGATAGTTGGCCCCTAAAGAAAAGGCCGTTGGAGTGGCGACCTCGGCCGCTACGGCGGTAGTCGGAGTGCCTTGGTTGATCAAGACGAAGACACCGCCCAAGCCGCTGGCCAGATTTGTGCCCAGCACGACCAGATCGGTATCGCCATCGCCGTTGACATCGCTGGCGAGTACTTGATTGCCCTCGCCGGGCAGGGGATAGTAGCCTTCGAAGACAGGCGCGCCGTTACGCTGGCCGAGCCACACCAATAGAGCCGGACTACCGATGCTCAAGTTGCCAGCGACCATAGCCACATCCAGCACGCCATCGCCGTTGAGGTCGCTGGCGGTGGCTGCGTGCGTCGGGAGCACCTTCCAGTCGAGCAAGGAATGGCGTGCCAACACGCCGGAGGCGTCCAGACGCCACAGAGCCAAACCGTAGTAATCGGTGCTGCGGAGCACAATACTTTTGGGGGAGTCGAGTATGTCCACCATCCCATTTCCATCGAGATCAGCCAGTAAATGCACGGCGTAGGGATTGACCTCGGCTTGGAAAGAGCGCGGCGGTTCTTGACTGGTGGCCCACGGCCGGGTCAGTTGCCAGGAGCCCGGCGTCCAGTGGCTATTCCACAACAGGCTCGCGGCTTCGCCCAAGGGTTGTCCGGTTGTCAGGTAGGGTCTCGCATCTTTGCTGTCGAGGACGAATTCCTCGCTGCGGACAAAGTCGTAGCCATCGTTGATCCACAGAGTCACTTGGGACCAAGTGTCGGAGACCAACAGGTCCACGTTGCCGTCGCCGTCGCCATCGGCCAAGCCAACAGGCCAGACATCGAACAGTTGCAGGGTGGGTTCAAAGCCGTCGCCCCAGTTGTACCATACTTCGACAGTCTGGCCTTCACGAACGACCAGATCTAGGAGTCCATCGCCGTCAAAGTCGCTTCCCCACAGATCCATGAATGGAGGGCCAAATGTGGTTAAGAAGGTGAACTCTTGGGTGGGTTCAAAGCCGCCTAACCCGTCGTTGGACGCTACAGTCCAGCCCAGTTGGCTTTCGCGGTCCACGAGGCGATTCCAGGCCACCACGAGATCCGCATCGCCATCGCCGTCCACGTCGCCCACCGCACCGTGCGATGCTCGCCGATAGCTTGGGGTGCCGATGCCCTCTCCGAGCGGAAAAAAGTCGGAGTCGGCGAACAGCGTGCCGGGCGGCTCCAACTCCACCGCAATATCCCGAGGCGACAATTCTCCCTGCGCCAACTCTTCGGCCCCTGTTAGCTGGATCCAGTCTATTTCTAAAAATTTTGGATGATTTTCTAGGTCCTGCGAGTCCCGATATAACAGCATGTCTATATGAAAATTAAAGAGAGTATCCTGCCAGATGATCTCCCACTCTGAGTCTGGGTCTGCTGTCAAGGCGCGTAGATCTATGGTGATGTCTTCCCATTCGATGGGATAGGATTGATCGCGTCCCATACCAAACGCTACTTCTCCGCCAGAGAGGTATCTGTTATCGGCATTGGACCACCTCATCGAGAAGGCTCCCTCAGTGGGGCTGTGGTGTATGAGGCGCAGCCGTAGGGTGAGGCGGTCGAACAGGGCCGAGTCTTTGCCGATCAACGGCGAGCGCAATGCAACGGTGGGTCTGCGACCCGGCACGGGCGCAATGCGCCAGACGCCATCGCTGACTTCGCTCTGTAGTGGGTCTCTACTACTTACATTACTTACATTACTTACATTGCTATAATCACTTTCCCAGGCGGTCCAGCCCCAAGTGATGCCGTCGGCGAAATCCCACGTTAGGGCAACCACGCCGCGCGGAGCGACCAACAGTAGAATTGCAAAGAGCACGTAGCGCATAGTTCACCTCCAAAGTCGGTGGGTGGGTGTAGTAGCCGGTTCCCAGCGCGGCTCTATGTACTAGAGGATGTAAAGGATCAATCAGATATGAGCATATTTCGTGCCATCCCAAGAGACCCCGCACAAAAAAATTCTTTAGGAGCACCCTAAAGAATTGCAGGAATGGCACTTAGCGTATGAGACGAATTTCTTTGCGCTGCGCGGCTCCAACCGTCGTGCAAGACTTTCCACGATCTTCCGTGGACTTTCCACGATCTTCCGTGGATTCTCCACGACTTTCCGTGTTGGCCGGCGCGCCTCTATGCTCGGGAGCGTTGCGCACTACTTCTTCGGTCGGCGCAACCCGTACTTCTGCATGCGGTAGCGCAGCTTCTCCGGGTTCATGCCCAACAAGCGCGCCGCACCCCGCTCGCCATAGACCATCCAGTTGGTCGCTTGTAGCGCCTCCGCGATTTGCTGTTCCTCGTCCTTGAATTCGGCTTCAACTGGCGCGGGTGGCGGCTCAGGAGACCCCTCCTCGGCCTCGTCTTCAGAAGCCAGCGACACATCCTCCATCTGAATGACCTCCCCTTGGCATAGTACCACAGCCCGCCAGATCAGATGCTCCAACTCGCGCACATTCCCCGGCCACGCATACGCCTGCAAATGATTCACTACTCCGTCGCCCAAAGCTGGCACAGGTTGCTGCAGACTTTGGGCATACCGGCGCGCAAAATGCGCCGCCAAGAGCGGAATATCCTCTCGACGCTCCCGCAGCGGCGGCAGCTTCACCGGCCACGCACTCAAGCGGTAAAACAGATCCTGCCGGAATGTCCCCGCCCGGATGGCCTCTTTCAGATCCTTGTTGGTCGCCGCAATCACCCGCACATCCACTGGGATGGACTTCTCGCCACCGACGCGGGTCAGGTAGCGATTTTCCAGAATGCGGAGCAGTGCCTGTTGGACTTCTAACGACAGATCGCCGATTTCATCGAGGAACAAGGTCCCGTAGTTAGCTCGCTCAAAACAGCCGATATGTCGCTTCACTGCCCCAGTAAAAGCCCCTCGCTCGTGGCCAAACAACTCGCTCTCGATCAGCCCAGCGGGCAGGGAGCCGCAATTGAGCGCGACAAAGGGGTGCCCTCGGCATCGGCTCAGGTTGTGGATCCTCTGAGCGAGTACGCCCTTGCCCACGCCGGTCTCGCCTAGCACCAGCATCGTCATATCAGTATCGGCCATCTGCTCGATCCTCTCTAAGAGCTGGGTCATGGCTTGGCTCTGATAGAGAAAGTCCTGATCCGCATCCCGCAGCATGTGTTCTAAGCGCTGGAGGCGCACGCTCTTCTCGTCGGCAAACACCTGTACATCGAGGCTAGCGACTTCCGACATGAGGCCATCCCGATCTAAGGCCCGCACCTCAAAGCGGAATTGGCTAGCCGGTACGCGGTTGTACGACACTCTGTTGGAAGACGTGAACGCACTCCACTCTTCTGCTGGGCCGTGGCCGACGAGCCGGTGGCTGTAGCGCATCTGTTCGGCCCCGCTGCGGAAGCTGAGGCCCTGGAAGTGGAACTGAATCTCGGGGGTGCTATCCGGACAGGACACGGCTTGGGGCATCTCCAACAGACGCCCCGCCACAACTTGGCGGATCACGATACCCGGAGGCGTATCCCCAGGATGGTACGCAATCAGCCCCGCCCGCGTCCCAAACCACAGCCGACCCCGGCTATCGCGCAGGATGGCCTCGACGATATTCTCCAAGGTAGACTTGCCCAAACGGATGCTCTGAAACCCCCGACCATCGTACTTCAGCACACCTCCACCACTCGTCCCAATCCACAGACACCCCTGTTGAGGGTCGGCCGTCAGAGCCAGAATGCCATTGACGGACAGATCGCCCTGGTCCGCTGTAAACCGACGCGCCTGTTGGGTGCGGTAGTCAAAGGCGAAAAGGCCGTTGGCCGTCCCAACCCAAAGCGCATCCTCATAATCGCACAACGCACTCACATAAGCGACGGTTTCCATCCCGGCCATGTCAGTCGCGTGGAAATGGCCATCTTTGTAATAGTACAGTGCCGGCGTTGCCCCATAGCATCCGACCCACAAGGTGCCTTCGCTATCCTGCAACACGACTCGGCAATTAACAGGCCCCTGCTCCTCCACTACAAAACGGTCGTCGTCTATCCTTCCAAAGCGTCCCTCGGAAGTGCCGACCTTTATGCCCCCTTCTTGGTCCGGGTATAGCTTAATTTCTTCGTAGCGGTTGTCTTTTATCACCTCGATCTCTTGGGCCTCTTTCCCCACCCCTTTGATTACCTTCCCCTCGGGGCTCTCGCGCCAGATCTGTCCTTGGCGGTCTATCGCCAACGCCGTGACCTTGTGCCCGGTCTCCACTGAGCGAATCCGACCGTCTTCAAGACAGGCTAGCCCCCCCATCGTGCCGATCCAGACCCGGCCTTGATGGTCTTCGCTGAGCTGGTGGACTCCGCTGTCGGGCAGGCCATCCGCTCCGGTGTATAACTGGACACTGACCGGATCGCAAAAAACCAATCCGCCGCCCCACAATCCCACCCAGATATTTCCTTCGCGGTCCTCGTAGGTCAGCCGCGCATCCGAAAAGTGAACATCCGGCAAGCCAGCAGAAAAAGGATGCCATTCCTTCCCGTCGTACACTAGCACGCCCTGGCGAGCCATCCACAACCGGCCTTTATCGTCCAAGCGCACATGGCGAGTACCGTGATTTACGGCCTCCGTCCCTTCGATAGCTGCGTCTGCCTCGATCAGGTCGAGTCGTTGGCTGTCTGGATCGTAGCGGCCTATCACGACTTCGGTGCCAACGTAGCGAAAGGCAATCCAAAGCGGACCAGAGGCGTCTTGGGCAAACTTCCACGGCCACTGCATTGCGCCATTCTCCGCACTCATGCGCCGACCGTCTAGGCTGATGGTCCCCCGTTGCTGCGTCGCCAGCCACGTCGTACCCGTCGCGTCGGTGGCCATGTCGTACACCCACCCTAGCGGCTGACCCGCAATTTCTGTCACGCGCTCTACGCATCGCCCCTCGGCAAACCAGCCTATCCCTCCATCGGTCAGCACCCGTATCGAACCATCGGCCTGCGGTTGCAGGCTCACTATGTCGTTGGAGGGCAGCCCGTGCTCGGTGGTGTACACCTGAAAACCGCGCTCGTCATAGGCCGCCAGTCCGCCGCCGAGCGTACCAAAGAGCAGTCGCCCGTCTGCGTCCTCGGCGATGGTCGATACCGTGAGACTGGGAAGCCCATCCGACAGGCCAAAGGTATCGAAGTGCGTTCCGTCGAACCGGCTTACGCCTCCGTCGGCTGTGGCGATCCACAGCAGGCCGCGCTGATCTTGGTAGATGTCTTCTACCTGCATCCCAGCCAGCCCGTCGAAGACGGTGTACTGGTGCCCTAGAATGCGATCAAAGGACTTTTTCTGTCTCGGGATTTTTGCAGATTCCCTCACGCCGTTCACTTCCGCCCTCCCTTTTCTAAGTGGTCCATCGGACCCAACAAGACATTGACAAACTTCGGCTGGAAAACATAGGTTGGGACAAAGATAGGCCAGGGCTTGGCCTCCACAAAATCCCCGCACTCAGCCCATCGAGCGACTGCAATCTAGGCATCCGACTTGAAAAGAAAAATCCCCGCCAGTCTGCGGGCCCGTCTCGCCGAACGCGCCGCGCCCCGGGCCCGGGAACGCCCCAACGCCCACATTACGTTCCGCGGCCTGTTTCTCGGCGCCCTGCTGTGCGTTGCCATCGCCCTAGGCGTGCCCCATACCACCATGTTGGTCAAGGGCACGCCCATGGGCTTTTCCTCGTCGACCCCAGCGGCGTACTGCCTGCTTTTTTTTCTGCTGATCACCGTCCACGTGGTACTGGCCCTGCCCAAGCGGCAATGGGGTCTGCAATGGGGCGAACTGGTCACCATCGCCATTATGA
>JAPPEF010000050.1 GCA_028875335.1 Gemmatimonadota bacterium | reverse complement strand
CCCTAAAAATCGAGCAATCGCTCCAATTAGAGGCTGCTTAACCCGAACTCACGTTAATTCCCCAATCATATGGAACAAGCCATGAGCTTCCACGCCTACATAGCCATGAGCCTCGACGGGTACGTCGCCACCCCTAACGGCGATGTTCAGTGGCTCGAATCCTTCAACGGCTGCGACTATGGCTACGAGAAGTTCATCTCCTCAATCGACACCATTGTCATCGGCAGAGTTACTTACGAACAGTCATTGACGTTCGGAGAATGGCCCTACAAAGGAAACAGGGTCATCGTTCAGAGCTCCCGATCGTTGGATAACCTTCCTCCGGACACCGAGCTATGGGAAGGCACGACAGCAGAGTTGGTCGCCCATCTGCGAGAGCGGCCGCAGGGTAAAGACGTCTGGCTGATAGGAGGCCCAAGGAGTATTGAGTCTTTTGCTGAACTCGGCGCGGTTGATGTCTACGATGTCTTCGTTATGCCTGTCTTGCTGGGCGATGGCATCCCCCTCTTTCAGGCCTCGGCGAGACAGACGCGCCTCAAGCTCGTCTCGTCGGAGATCTATGACAACGGAGTCGTCCGCCTCGGCTACGAACCAGTCCGGTAAGGAGTCCTCGGCGGGGAGTGGAAATTGGGCCTTCGCTCAAGGCACTGAGATGCGTGGCCAGCCGCTAATCGACGTTTAGCGTCAGTTGCAGTCCCCAACGGCCGGGAGCGGCTAATGGCTGCAAGGAGCCCCGGGCGAAGCCTTTGCCGATCGTCGTGCCGATAGTCCAGCCCATCAGGCCGCCGGCGGCCACGTCGGAAAGCCAGTGCACGCCGCCTTGGGCACCGAAGGTCGCCGCCGCCATGACATAGGCGGCCCAGCCGTAGGCATAATACTTGACCCGCTTGGAATCATTGAAATAGCTGCTCAATGACGCGGCTAGGGCCATGTTGGTCATCGTGTGCCCAGAAGGCCAGCCGTGGATGATGCCGCCGCGCAGAAAACCGTAGCGGAAGTGCCGGCTGCGCTTATCGATGTCACGCGGCGTCTCGGCGTCGGGTGCGGAGCGTCCGGTCAGGGCTTTGAGCAAAGTCGTGACGGTGAAGCTGACGAAAGTCGCCTGTTGCGCGGCCATCCCGCCGTTGCGGATGCGGGTAGCGTCGGAGCGCATCATATAGAGCGGCACAGCGACGGGGACGAAGAAGCCACCGATGAGCGCGGGGACGCTGGTGGCGATAGACAAGGTCTCGTTGCGCTGCGCCGACCAAGCCTGGACGTCGGCGTCGACGCCGGATTCGATCAACAGATAGGTGGCTCCAACTGCGCCGATATGCGCGAGGCTGTTCCAGCCACTATAGCTTTCTCTCACATGATCGGCTAGATGCCAAGTTAGTGTCAGTTGGGGCTTGGTAGGTGTGCGGTCGCTGGGGGATGCGGCCGGAGTGGGCACGGTCGCCGTAGGTTGGCTGTAAGCGGCGGCGGAAGTTATAACGCTTACGAGTATGATTGATATCCTTTGCAATATGGGCCGCCCTAGCACTTTCAAACTGTGCATATCTACAGATCAAACATGGAGGGCGGGTCCGCTTCGGGATAATTGTCGAGGTAGCTCTGGATGTACTGCCGCGTAACGGGAGGCATTTGCTCCAGATGTCCCTGTTGGGTTAGCGGCTCACGCTGTCCGTACTCGTGAGCCATCACCGTCGTCTCAGCATTCCAGAAGGCGCAGTGCATGGTCCAGCGCTTGTGTCCCTCCGGGTTCCAGCCTCGGTGCCAGAGGTTGGCGTTGTAGTAAGCGATGTCGCCCGGTTCCAGTTCGACGACGTGGGCGTTGGGCATGTCCCCCGATTCGCTGCGGGACGCTTCGATTTCTGCGGTCGTCGACGCTCGCAGGTGACTCCCGGGGACGATATTGAGGAAGCGATCTCCAGCAACGAGCGGGGCGTTGAACTGTACGAAGGTACCCTCGTGTCGGCGCAAGTACGCGGTTTCTTCCTCGTCGCCCGGTTTGCAGAGGTCGCGGTGCCAATTCTGGGTGTAGGGCTTCTCGCCGCCGCTGGCGAGCATGCCGAACAGGCTATGACGCACTCCCGGGCCGGAGACGAGGGCTTCGAGATGGGGTGCGAGGTCCGCGTCGGTCCAATCGGCGAAGGCAGGGTGGTACTTGTCGGGGTTGAGCAGGTGGCCAGTGCGGGACGGCAGGCGGCGCTCGCGGTCGATCCAGCCTATCTCGCACTCGCCCGCAAGCCCCTTGTCGATCAGGCGTTCGATCCCTTCGAGCAGCGCCTCGATGCGGGTTTGAGTAAAGGCTTGGCGCAAAATGAGAAACCCTTGCTCGGCGTACGTCTCTTTGTCTTTTTCCGAGATCATCATTACCGGCGGATCGACCTCCGTAGAAGGTTGATTTTGAGCTGCGTTCGATGCACCCGTGAAGTCTTGCCGTAAGGTAACGCCCCCCGCATACCCGTCAACAGGAGCCGGCCAAACATTGACAACAAGGCACGAGGGGTGTTAGGCTACGCCAAGCGGCAATCGCCAATCTCATGCAGAGGTGCCAAAATGAAAATCAAGCGAATCACAGGAACCAACGTCACAATCCCATACGCTTCGCCTGTTGGTCCCTACGTCGGGCGCGGTGGTGGTAGTGGCACTTTGGGCGCAGCGGGACTTATCGTGAAGATTGAAACAGACGCGGATGTAGTGGGTTGGGGTGAAGGGACGGGAAGGTTTGAAACGGACCCAAACGCAATGTTGGCTGGCAAAGAGGTGGCCAACATCGAAGGGGCCATTGCAGCGCTGGAAGCGGGAGGCATCAGCAAAGGCCCGATGTCTGGCATTGAGATGGCACTGTGGGACGCCATGGGCAAGGGAGCGGATTTGCCGGTCTGTAAACTGCTCGGCGGCGTGGTGCGGGAAGAAGTGGACTTTTGCGCCTGCATGGGACTCAAGGCACCATCGGAGTCCGCGGCAACTGCCCGCGAGTACATGGAGCGATGGGGGTTTCGGTTCTTAAAAACAAAAGCGGGGGACGACTCCGAACAGGATCTGCGGATTGCCGAGGCGATACAAGCCGCTGTGGGCGACGAAGCCATACTCCGCCCAGATGCAAACAGTGGGTATTCCCCCGAAGAGGCAGAAGTTACAATGCGAAAAATGAAAGATATGGGAATTCGCTATTTTGAAGATCCGTGCTCGCCGGAGTACCCCGATGCGCTGATCCGATGCCGAACGGAAATCGGCATGGGTATCTTGGTGAACATGGGTGTTGGCACGGCGGACTCTGTTGTGAACTTGCTCGCCAACGAGGTTGCTGATATGCTGATGCCAGACACCCCAGCGGCGGGCGGAGTGCTACCTGTGAAGAAAGTCGCTACTGTCGCCGAGGCGTATGACGTGCCGTGCCTGATGCATTGCTCGCACGACCTCGGCCTCAAGACCGCCGCCATCACGCACATTGCGGCGGCAACCCCCAATTTTTCCGGGCCAAACGACACCTGCTACCACGGCCTGACGGATGATGTGCTGGTTGAACCGTTGCAGTTTGAAAATGGGCGCATCCGCGTGCCGTTGGGACCGGGACTGGGCGTTGAAGTGGACGAAGCGAAGATTGAGCAATACAGTGCGTAGTTGCAGGTCAGGCCTCGTCCAAACCCAAGCCCGTCAAATCTGCAACCTGCCCTGCTTGCTCGGCTTCGTATAGCCGCCAGATCACGCGCAATCCTTGCAAGCTGCTTTTGCCATCGGTCAGCGGCGTTTGCCCGGTTTCAATGCAATCGAGGAAATGAGCCATCTCGTTTTCCGTGTGTTTGCCCGGCTCTGCTTCGAACAAAACTTCCTCTTGCCCGCGCAGGATATGCACGAGTTTGCCGCCTGAGATATCGGCGTCGAGCATACCTTCGGTGCAGTGCGCGTGGATTGAGTAGCGCAACCGGGTGCCCCGCGCGCCCCAAGTGCCGAAGTGATAGCCGAGGCGGCCATCGGCAAATTCCATTGTCACATTGCTGGTGCCTTCGCGCTCCATCCACGGCGTGCCAAAATTGGTGCCCATGTGCATACCGCACACAGGTCGGCCCAAAAACCAGAGCAACAAATCGATGTAATGACAGCCGTGGCTAAATAGCTGCCCGCCGCCTAAGCGCTCTTGGCTTGAAGCCCAGTGATCGGGGGGGTAGCGAGTGAGTTGCTCGGTCCAGATCGACACTTGGAATACATCGCCGTACGCGCCTTCATCCAACAATGCTTGCAAATGCTGGACGACTGGATGAAAGCGCATGCAATACGCAATCATCAGCACTTTGCCCGAGGTCGCCGATGCCGCAATCAGTTCTTGGCAGGCGGCTTCGCTATTGGCCATGGGTTTTTCGAGCAAGACGTGAACGCCCGCATTGAGACACGCCTGTCCGACAGAAGAGTGCAAATGGTGGGGGAGCGCGAGCAATACGGCATCTACCGAGTCTAAAATTTCGCGATAGTCCGTCGCCATACAGGCTTTTGGAAATTGTTGCGCGACGGCCTCTGCGCGCTCGGGAACAACATCGACCGCCGCGGCCAATGCGACCCGATCACTCAGGGTGTGAAACCGCCGCATGTGGGCACCTCCCATGCCGCCACAGCCGATCATACCCAGTTTAATCATGCACCTGTCTCCCTAAGGCAAGAGGAAAGCCGCGCGCTTCATGCTGCCCAATCCAATATTCGTCAGTAAACGAGGGACAATAGGGCCTGCCGGGAGTCTTCCGCCTTGTCAGACTCCACGCTTAGACGCACTAGATAGAGACCCGGCGGCAACAACGCACCATCCCCGTCGCGCCCGTCCCAGGCGACCGAAAAGCGACCGCTCGCTGCTGGCTCCTGCCATACAACGCCCAACGAGCGACCCGACAGATCGAAAATCTCCACCTGCACCGGCACTGCGCCCACTAGATTGAGCAAGTCGTAGCTAATCCTCACTGCGTCGTTGACGCCGTCGCCATTGGGGCTGAACACCGGCGGATCGAGGGTCAACGAACCGATCGAGCGTTCGCCAAAACGCAGCAGCTCCACACTCAGCCTATTGCTGTCTTCCAATTCGTCGGCATCGCCCGCCGCGATGCTCTGCGGCACTTCCAACGGCTGCTGGCTATCGAAGAGTCGCCCCGAAAACACCGTGCCGAACTTGAACACCTCGGTTTGGAAATCCACTTCGATCAGCTCCGTGGTGAGCTGGATGTCGATGCGCGGGATCTGCACGACAAAGCCGGCCTCGCCCATTTCTACCACCTCAAAATCTACGGGGACTCCTGAGATGCGCACTTGATCGACGCTCCTCGCTTTGGTCGGCGTATCAATGCCGATGCTGTCAAAGCCCAAATCTTCGGAGTCTATGGTCGGACGAAGTTTGTAGGTAAAGGACGTCACTTGTCCCGGCGGTACGGTGACTGGGACGATCTCGGCTAGGGCGCGGCTGGCCACCGGCGGGATCGACACGGCGAATTGGACGTAGTCTAGCTGGCTACCAGCCGTCTGAGTAGAGGTGAAATCGGCGCGCAATTGCACATAGCGCCGGGTACCATCGCCGAGCATCGCGCCGGTTCCAGCGCCAAAGTCGTAGGGCGCGCTCCAGAAGACCCAGTTTTCGGTGTCGTGGGTGATACCGTCTTGTTCGCCGCGCTGTAGCTTGTTGTAGGAGGCTCGGTTGAGCGGTATGCCTTTGGCGTCGAAGCGGGTGCGTTCGCTGCCGCGGAAGGTGGTGCGCCAGTAGGTGTTGGGATCGTCGTCAACGCCGCTGCGCATGGTCAGGTCAACTTGGGCTCCCGCGTCGATATGGCCGCTCCAAGTTAGCAGCCCCAGACTGGCAGCCCCGCCCAAATCGATCACGTTGGAGACGTAACTAGTGAAGGGAACATAGCCATTGCCATAGATCTCGAGTTCGGCGATTTCCCAGACGCCGCGCGTATTCTCATAGGCCTCGAAGAGCAGGCGGCGCACGGGTACGGCGGGCAATTCGACGTCGACGACGGCTTCGGTATTTTCTGTTCTTTGGTAGGCAATGTCGAAATCGGAAAAGCCGTCCCCGCGTCGCACGGGCAGTTCTCGCGTGCCGTCTTTGAGCGGATCACCGTCGTTTATGCCAATTCTAAAACGCTGCATAAAGCGATCGGTGTGATGTTTCGGACGCGGAAAAAAGCGGATGCGTTCGAGCCACAAAGAAGCGCCGAAATCGAAGATTGTGAACTTGATGGGCGGTCCGTGCACGGCGAAACGGCCATCGCCTAGATAGAAGGTGTCGGGATCCCCATCGTACATGAGAAAATTTTCCTGCTGAGGCGCGACCCAACCATGCCATGTCAGGTTGAAGATCTGCCTACTCTGATCCTCCATGAGCGGGATGAGATTGACCTTGGGATCCAATCGCTGCGGACGAATGAAATCGGGGTCAAAGTCCAGCCGTTCGGCGCTGCCGTGGTGCCGCGCCTCGATTTCGCTCCAACTGAGTTGGACGAATTCATAGGGGCCGTCCAACTCAGGAGGGGGCAGGGTCTCGCCGCCGAGACGAAAGATCGTCAGACTAGCACTAGGACGGACAAAACCGAGTAAGAGAATTGCCAACGCGCAATGAAAAAGCCGCAATCGCATGAGATATCCAATCAATAGGCAACGGCTACGGCGCGCAGCACATTGCCGCGCGCGACACCGGTCTGCTCTGTTTTGGCGGCGACGTCGATCTCGACCACATAGAGGCCAGGAGGCACTAAATTCCCCGCTTGGTCTCTGCCATCCCAAGACATGGTGTAATGCCCTCTAGCCACCGCTTTGTGCTCGATAGCGCGCCACACCCGCTGGCCGCGCAGATCGCGAATCTGCACCCGGACGGGACTGTTGTCGCCGACTAGGACGACCGAAAAGGCGATCTCGAGCCGATCGTTGATGTCGTCGCCATTGGGGGTCAAGACGCTGGGGTGCAGCGACAGTTGGCCGATCAATTCTTTGCGTTTTACCGCTCCGACCAAGGTAGTCGTATTGCTCCCCACCTGATCGAGAGCATTACCCGGGCTGAGCCACTGCCAGGCTTGCTCGTCTGAGGCACTGTTGCTCAGCGCTGCGCGCAGAATCGTTCCGGCCGAGAATAGAGCTGTGTCGAAGTCGAGGCGCAAAACTTCGACACCCGTTGCGGGACTGATCGCGGGGAAGGCCAGCCGCAGAGTATCTCCAGCCGTCGCCAGAACTTCGACTTGGTCCTGAGCGAGCGCGGACAGATCGGCGGTAGGCTCGGCGAAATCGGAGGCCTTTCCGGCGTACAGTCTCTTAAATTCCAGTCGCATATCTGGGGGAACGACCATTAGCAAGCCATCGAATCCGGGATCGGTCGCGACGAACTGGGGCCGGATATAGAGGGAGAAGGGGCGCTCCACGCCCAGCGAATCTACCTCGACGGGCACGACCTCACCGACCAGATCTTGGGCCACCGGATCGGCGAAGTGAAGGCGAATGGACCGGAGTGCGCCACTGATTTGCGGATCGTCCGAAGTCAATGTCGCGCGAATCATTAAGAACTCTCGTGGCGATGGTGAAGTGATTGGACTGCCGGCGCTATTCTCGTAGGGCTGGCTCCAGTCACTCCAGTCGCTGCCGGCCACCGGCTCAGCGACGATATCCCCCCTGAAGAGCGAGAGTAATTTGTTGTACTCGGCTTCGGTCACCTCGGTACCGTCCTTCTTGAAATAGTGCAGGCGTTCGCCCAGTTGATTGCCGGTGCGGGTCTGGACCTGGACCTGGGTGCCGACGGGGGTATCGGCGTCCCACTCGACGGAGATCAGGTTGCGAGTTCCGCCCAACTGGATCAGGTCTGATTCGAGACTAACCTCCGGTTGGAAACCCTCTCCGTAGAGCTGGACTTCCGCCAGTGTGGCGACAATCAGACCGCGCACCTGCATCGACCAGTGGATGCGGAAGAAGCGGGCTTTGACTGGATCGAAGCGGTTGCCCTCATAGGGACGTCCCGACACCCGCGCCTGGTCTCGATCTACGGCCCTAGTCCACCAGAGGCTGCCGTCGGGGGCCAGCGAGCCGTCTGAAAAATCGAGTCGGTAATTGGCGAAGCTGCCCCGGTACGAACCTCGGCCATAAGCTTGGCGGTGGGCATCGATCCAGTAAAAGCTGCCCAGATCGAAAAATAAAAATCGCTCGGGGTCTGAGACGGCCTGGGCTCCAGAGATGAGTACGCCCGAATTAGAGTCCACATTGCCATCGATAAAAGCGCCCAGATTAACCACTTCTTTGGCTGAGAGGGCCATCGAGCCGCCTCGCGCGACTATGCCGCTTATTATCTCATCTCCCTCGTGCCACACCTCTAACTCGGCTAGACGGGGACGCTCGCGGCGAAAATAGCGCACGGCCCCTTGCCGCTCTTCATCCAGTTGCTGGTGTACGGCCTCTGTCACCACCGTCTCGCGACCGTCGGGCTGGCGCTTGAAAAACCGGACGGCACCTCGGTCAGCCTCGTCCAGTTGTCCGTACTCTGCGAGAGAGACTTCTCGACCCTGGGTTGAATCGGTTCCGGTCACTACCACCTGAACGAAGCGCAAAGGCTCGCCTTGGACTTCGTGGTTGGCGTTCCGCAGGTCGATTTCGAAAACGCGCTGGCTCTTATTGGGCTGCACCGTGCGCAGCACCGTCTTGAAGTCGAGGGCGTTCCCGCCCTGCAGACGACTCGGCTTTAAGCCTTCGGATACCAGCACATCGAAGAGCAGAAAGGGATCCCCTTGACCTTCTTCGACAAAGCGCAAGACAATTTTATGGGCGAAAACTAGGCGTCCCAGATCCAAGCCGAACCACCACTGGCCTCGTACATCTGCTGCGCCCTTCAGCGTCTCCGGCTCCCAGTAGGTAGCAGGGTCGCTGTCGATCACATTGACTACATCGGCTAGGTTCGAGCCAGCCTCAATGGCATCGAATAGGGTCAACTCCTCTGGTTCTTTTTTAGCCAGATCATCCGGTGGGTGGAAGCGGAGGAATTTTACGATTTGGGTCGTTGCATTGGTGTTTTTGCGCAACTCATTGGGCCGCACCTCGCCGGTCGGGGAGATCTCTATCGTGCCCGGAGCGAATACCCAGTTTTGCCAATGACGCGGGCTGTTGACTATGATTTGGGAATCGGCGATGCGGTGCCCGGCTTGCTGCGCCTCGGTTTCCGCGAACCAGCTTAGCAACGCAACTAGGGTAATCCACTGAATTTTGTATGGTTTGGGCATAAATCAGCAGACCAGAGAGCACGCGTTGGCGCATCTTCCTACATGGGAGGCTGACATGCCTTAGGAATACGAAAAGTCGCCGCACCAAGCAACCGTTTTCGTCGGCATTGACGTGCATAATCGGCAGACAACAGGTCGATAGGACAACCGCTTCGCTGGACACACATCTTTATAATCCCTATGCATCTGTACATCTTAACAATTCACAAGCTAGACTAAGACGAGGATAGACATGCAGGTCACTGCGAAGGTGAATTTCGGGGAAGATCTCGGGCAGAATCTAGGGACCGTGTTTGAAGCCCGAGATAGCGACGGTCGGGTGCTGTTTGGTGCAGGGTTCATGGGGCTTTTTAACACGCACTTCCGCATGGACCGATGGACGCTGCAGTTCTTCGTTCGTCACGATGGCGGAGAGGTGATGTACGAGAAGCTACCGTTTCCATCCGACGACGGTGGCAACTATCTGTTCGACCTCGACGGCAAGGTTTATCAGTTCAGCGGTCAGCTCGATCGCACTGCGCGATGGTACGATGACGAATCCAAGGCTTGGGTCGTCGATGAAAGGTTTGGTGTCAAGGAGACGGCAAGCGGCGAGGGGATGATGCGTCTGGCCGGAAAACTGCTCCAGTTCAAGGGCGGTGAGGCATGGTACGACGGCGCGAAGATCCTGATGCAGCCCGACGAGGGCCATTACCATCATTTCTATTACTCCCACGGCTACCTCGTCTTCTATCAGAACAACGATCCCGAATGGAGCAAGCTTCATGCGGTTCCTTGGCGACCGGGCGATGGTTCGCTCGATCTGGACCGGGCGATTACGCTGGATCTGCGCTATGCGGGCGAAACCTCTTTCTCTGGCGGTCAGTTGGGCGACGAGATCATTCAGTCCTCGAATGTTGGAGGAGTCTACGCCTTTGACGGCTCGGCGTGGAGGATCATTCGCCAGTCTCAGACAGGCGTCAGCTACCAACTCTATTCGATGTTGAACTGGTACGATCGAATGCTGATCGGCCACTATCCGACTGGGAACCTGCTGGAATACGTAAAAAAAGGAACGGCGCTGCGTCACTTGGAGAATTGGCCGCCGGTGATGCCTGGTGTTTCAGCCGCCGTACGCGAGGCGCAGACAACCTGCCTGTTCGGGGGAGATGTGTACGTGGGGGTCTGGCCGTGGGCTGAGTTATGGCGCTACGACCATCCCGGCGACGCATGGGACTTTGTCCGCAGGATGTTTGAGCATCCCGCAGTCACGGACGAGATGAACCACCCTTGGGAAGATCGGGTTACTGGCTACAATGAGATGCACGGCGCAGAGCTCGTCTGGAACGACTGGGGCAATCGAACAACGGG
Source organism: Gemmatimonadota bacterium (assembly GCA_028875335.1). The sequence continues at coordinate 4,387 of JAPPEF010000050.1, read as the reverse complement.
TCTGGCTCCGATGGGCGATTCGCTCTTTATATCGACCAGCGCGAAGAGTTGTCCGGAACGGGACATGAGAATGGAGTTCCTACACGACGACGAGGTCTGGAACGAGTATCGGACGGTGCACCTGATGCGCAAGTCGGGCTGCGCCGCAGGTCCAGTGGACTGGCGAGAAGGGGAAACCACACTTGAGTTCATCGCGGATGGTGACCGGATTGCGATTGCCCAAGATGGTGCAGAGATCGCATCAGCGCCGGCCGATCCCAAAGTTGTCGCAAGTGTGGAAACGGCGCGGATCAAATGGGGGAAGGGCATGTACGGACCCTTTGCGGGAGACGTGACGCCGCAGTGATTTTCCTATGGCCGCGAAAGCAGCGTGTGCGGCCCTACACCAGCATGCGCTGGTCGCTGAGATCCTTGCTGCCCACGGTCTTGCTGATGGTGCCACCGCGGAATTCCTTGATCTCTAGGTTGTGGAACGCGTTGACGATCATGTACTGGGTCGGCATGTCCTCCCAGCGCGCCGGGTGAAACTCGACCGTCCCGTCGCCCTGCCACAACCCGGTCAGGCGGCTGTTGTTGCCCTCCGCTGGGGTAAGGCAGGCGTAGGCCGCGTCCGCTTCGCCCCAGTGGCCGGTGCGGGGGATGTACTTGTAATGGAGATGCCCGGTTAGCACGCCGTCGGTGCGCGGCGTTGCTGGTGCTGGATAGTCGGCGGGTGCCACTTCGCGCATGTTGATCAGCTTCATGTCTAGGAAGCGAAACCCCTGCCAGTGCGCTGTGACGTGGGTCTCGCCCCGGCACACGGCCGGGTCCGGCAACTCACAGTAGATCTTCGAGAATCCGAGCTGTTCCCGGCCGGTGAGGATCGGCTCGGTCATGTTCTCCCACAGGACGGTCAGAAACGGTCCCTCTGCGCGGTCGCGCTCGCCGGTGTAGGTCGCCGGAAAGGTCACGCCCATCATGCTGTAGCCGCGTCCGGCCAACCACTCGATTTCCTTCATGTGGGTCTGGTACACCGTCACCACCGGTTCGCCGTGCAGCGCGAACCCCTCCGGCAGCAGTTCCTCGAGCTGGTCGGCGTTGGTCAGGAAGCTGACCGAGTAGCTGGTGGACTTGGGAGTGTCGATGCAGGCATACCCCTTGTCATCGGGGCCGCGTCGGGGGCCCGTCATCGGTCCGAAGTGGGTGGGCATGAGGTACATCACGCCCGGCTGAAATTGGTACACCACGAATGCTCTCCTCTCTTGGCTTGATTTATTGTCCTAGTATCGACGAATCAGGCGCGCGCTATGTCTGTCGTCGCGGGTTATCCATAGGCCATTTCGGGGTGTTTGCCAAGGACGCGCAGGAGGCGTTCGTCGGCGTCTTCAAGGACGTAATCGGGCATGTGATAGTTGAGATAGGGCCAGAAGCGCTGGGCGACGAAGCGCTGACCATAGACCTGATGAAAGAGATAGCGGACGCGATCCGATGTATTGGGGGCACCGCGATGCCAGGTTTGGCTGCTGAGGAGGTAGAGGTCACCCGCTTGCATGAGCAGGGACGTGGGGCCTTGGCCATCGAAGGTTGGATTTTCTGGATCGTTGGGGTGTCTGCCCGCATAGTGGCTGCCCGGCACGAATTGGCTGGGGCCATACTGGTCTTCGTCTTGGTCTGTCAGGGCGATCTGGAACGACATGCGAAAAACGGGCATCTGCAGACGCCGGTCATGGCTGCTGATATTGTCGTCCGAGATTGGAAATTCTAGACTGTCATCTAGGTGAAAGCGGTTGATGCCCATATCCTTGCGGTTCAAGATGCATCCCTGCGCCATGCAGTGGCACTGTGGGCCGAGGACTGTTTCGGCAATGGAGATGATAGGCTCGCGCACGAGCAGATCGCGGAACATCCGGTCGCATTCAAATAGCCGATGGACAACGATGGGCGCTTTGCCATTGAGCTCTGGCCTTATTTTTACATTCCGCATTTCGGTGAAATAGGGTTCGGCGAAGATCTGGTCGACGCGCCTGCATATTTGCTCGCATTCTTCTCGGGATAAGACGTTGCGGATGATGGTCGCGCCGTTTTGGTAAAAATCTTCGAGAATCGGCGCTAGTTCTTCTTCGGTAAAGGGTTCGTGAAGGGACATGGGATATTCCTCGCTATAGCTATTTGCTTCTCAACGCAGTAGTTCATCACATTCCCAGTCTCGGTAGGCTCGCATCGCGGACTCAAGATAGGAATCGCTCTCCCAGACTAAAGCATGCGGAATATTGGCCAACACACTCAAACGGTAATCGGCAATACAAGCTTCACGACTATAATCCTTTATTCCGCGTTCTACCAACGCAGCCTGATAACGGGACAGGAGCACTTCCTCAATTTCTAGCCTCTTATTCGAGGGTAACTCGGTCTGGATCATAGTTCGGGCCAAATCCCATACTCCAATGCCTCGTATGCATCCTTCCCAGTCTATGATCACGGGCCGATCTAATTGTGGGTTGCGCGGCAGCAGCACATTTCCCAGTTGCGCATCGCCGTGGACTAGGGTCAATCCCGTCCCCCTCCCGATGCGTTCCACATACATGTCTGCCCACGATGCGATCACCCTTTCGCAGAGCTCTTCCCAACCGCCCCCGAACTTTTCCCTTAACTGATCAATCCGTGCCGGCAAAACCTCGTTAGAGAAGTGCTGCTCATTCCTGCGAATTACTTTCGCTGAGATGGCCTCATGCGCGACCCCCGCCCCGGTATCTCTTAGAACATCCGCCTGACCAATCCGCGGGTGGTCCCACCAGCGTGCATGAACCTCCAAGTAAGCATCCATAACCTGCTCAAAAGTCTCCCTGCTCAGGCAATCGTAGGGAGGTAATGCGACAAAATGACTGGCCGACAGATCTTCCAGCAGAATATGCGTCTCACCAGCATCCCAACCTACACGGACATCATAGCACAAAGGCACAGGAGGGTCAGACATCTCCGGTGCAATCTGATCAAAGAAGAGCCCCTCACCCAAGCCAAATGGATACTCACTGTGATACCATTTCAGAATGAAGTTCCGCGGTGACGAGTCCGGCGCGTCTGAGGAGTATGCAACCTCCAATGCAAAATGATGCTTCTCAGCTGCCTTGATGCCGACTGAAACGACCTTTCCTTGGGGCAGATGTCCGTTACCTCGAAGTCGGTTCGTCAACCAATGAGCACGAAGTTCGGCAGGCGCCACTTCCAATTCAGAGACTTTCATTTGGATTACTTGCCGACTTGCCGATTAATCACTCGCATACCATGCGGACTTCCCTAAAGCACTTCAAATCGTACATCGCCTTTTAAGGCGCAATCAAAACTGAGCGTTTTTTCGCACCCAGACTTTTCGCCCACGCGCCCAATCACATAGTCGGCAAAGTCGCCCTTACCCTTTTTGTAATCGCCCAGCCCCTGCCAGAGCAGGTCTTTGTCCAGAAAATGAAATGAGCGCGTCTGCAAAATGCCCTCCAGCGCGTCGCCAATCTGCGCCCGGCTGTATCCATAGGCCAGATCGAGCACCCATACTAGTTCGCAGACGACGACATCGGCAATAAAATAGATCTCACCCGCATCCGATCCCGCTTCGATCTCTTTTGCCGCGCGCCGCGCCTGTGCCGCATCGTCCTGCACTAGATAGCGCACCAGCACATTGGTATCCAGCCCCCTCACAGCGCTTTTGCCGCGCCCTCGCGCACCGCGCGATCCATTTCCTCTAGCGATACGGCCTTCTTGGGTTTCGGCAGGATATTCTTTAGGTCTCGCACATCCCGGGTGGCCGGTCTGACGACCACTTCGCCATCGTCTTGGATGATAAAATCCACGCTGTCGCCCTGCTGTAGGTGCAGGTGCTGGCGTATGGCTTGGGGAATGACTAGTTGTCCTTTGGAGGTTAGTTTGGCGACGGCCATCGCGTGATCCTTTCGTTGGTTCCTACTTTTTTGAAGACTCCAATTTTATAGTAAGAACCTAGTGAACTCTTCATACTTTGCCAATATGTACTTGGTACTTGGCCATGATTTTCTATCTTTGAGTACCAAAGGTCACCTCGTACGCTGGCTGGGCGCGGAACATTGTCGTCTAAGCGGTTTCTAAAAAGTAGTGGGATTCTAATTCGAGAAAACTTGCAGCAACTCCCGGAATTGTATAAAAATTATAAAGGGCCTTTCAGGGAACAGGTCAAGCGGTGTCGGCGTCTTTGGAGTGGCTTGGCTGTGCGTTGTGCGGCGCTCTTGGTTTAGGCGTTGGTCCTGCTAGAGGGCGGCCCGCTGGCGGCCAGGGCTTGTTTTCGTCGAGATTCATAGGAGGAAAAATGAAAAGGTGTAATTATTGGTCTTTAACGGTCGGCGCACTGCTGATTTTAACACTCACTGCCTGTGATGTGAATATT
>JAPPEF010000241.1 GCA_028875335.1 Gemmatimonadota bacterium | reverse complement strand
AGGGGGTCGCCGGTTCAAATCCGGCCACCCCGACCACGAATTAAGTCCCTGTGAGATATTGGCTTACAGGGACTTAATTTATTTGCGATACGAGGTATGGCTCTCTCCATCGGCATAATCGGCTTGCCCAATGTTGGCAAATCAACCCTCTTCAACGCGCTAACGGGAGATGGGGTCGAGGTTTCTAATTACCCATTTTGCACCGTGGGTCCCAATGTGGGAACAGTCGAAATCCCAGATCAGCGCTTGGAGCGGTTGAGCGAGGTCCTTCAGCCGGAATCCACAACGCCTACAAGCATTCACTTCGTCGATATTGCCGGTTTGGTGCGGGGTGCCAACCAAGGTGCTGGGTTGGGCAATCAATTTCTCGCCCACATCAGAGATGTCGATGCCCTAGTCCACGTGGTGCGCTGCTTCGATGACGCGCAGATAAGCCATGTAGATGGGGAGATCGATCCCTTACGCGATATCGAGACCATTGAAACGGAGTTGCTGCTGGCCGATTTGGCAGTGATGGAAAAGGCCGTGCCCCATCTAGACAAAGTGGTCCGCTCCGAGCCGCGTAGCACGCGAGCGCAAGAGTTGGCGGCCTGCACCAAGGTCTTAGAGGGATTGCAGCGCGGAACAGGTACAGCAGCGGTGGGGCTGACGATCGAAGAAAGGGATGCGCTCGCTCCGTATAGCTTGCTGACGGCAAGACCGGTGCTTTATGCGGCCAATATTGGGGAAATAGAAGCCGATGCGCCGGAGCCATGGGTGGGCCAGTTGGTCGAGTGCTATGGAGCGGATCGAGTGCTGGTCGTCTCGGCGCAGCTCGAGGCGGAAATGGCTAGTCTGAGCCAAGAGGAACGAGCGGAGTTCATCCAAGAGTTGGGGCTGGAACACGGGGGGATAGAGCGCTTAGTCCAAGCCGGATACAAGTTGCTGGATCTGATTACCTTCTATACGCTCGCCAACGGCAAGTTGCAGGCGTGGCAGTTGCCGCGCGGAGAAAAGGCACCGCGAGCGGCCGGGCGGATTCACACAGACATGGAAAAGGGGTTTATCCGCGCTGAACTAGCCGCCTGCGATCAGCTAATCGCCATGGGTGGGTGGGCACCGTTGAAAGCGGCTGGGCAATTGCGGAGCGAAGGCCGGGATTACGTCGTCGCTGATGGGGACGTAATCACTTTCCTTTTTAAGGCTTGAGGGCAGGTGAGAAGCACGGTTAAAAACGGCCAAATGCAAGGGGTCATCAAGTACATAAAGCAGTATAAAAACAAGGAATAGAGTAGCTTGACGGAAGGTGTTAGGTCGTCTATCTTCTGCCGTCTAAACAAAAGCGAAACAGACCAATGGGACGCGCCTTGGGCATGATTGAAACCCGTGGCTGGGTGGCTGTGGTCGAAGCGGCAGATGCGATGGTTAAAGCCGCTGAGGTCGAGGTGGCCGGCTGGCAGGAAGTAGGCGGCAGCTTGGTCTCGGTCATCGTCCGCGGAGACGTGGCCGCTGTGCGCGCAGCTACTGAGGCTGGTGTCGTGGCTGCGGCGGGTGAAATAGTCGCGTTCAGCATTATTCCCCAGCCACACGAGAGCACGGAAGCTGTATTGACCCTAATCCGCCCTCCGGCAACAGTATGGTAATCTGGGCAAAAATCATTTTGGCCATGGCCTTGCTCGGCTGTGCTGTATGGTATCTCGAACCGGCTGAGTTGCTTGCGGCCGCTGGGCAGGTTGGCAGGGACAAAGTGCTCATTTGTGGGGCGATTGCCCTAGTGGGCATCGGCGTGCAATGGATTAAGTGGCAGCTATTGTTGCGCAACCAAATCCCCGAGGTCAATGGGCGCGATGCGCTCTATTCGCTGCTGGGCGGCGCAGCCCTCGGTTTGGTGACACCTAGCCGTCTAGGTGAACTAGGACGCGGTGTTTTCTTAGGGCGGAGCCGGGCCAAGGCCGCATTGCTGACGGCTGTGGATAAGTTGAGTTCGGCTGCGGTCACGTTGGGATTGGGGGCCGTAGCTGCATGGATTTTATGGCCCCATCTCAGGGGCTTTTTGCTGTTGCTAGTCTGCGTTCTCAGCGTGCTGCTGTATTGGGGCTGGCGCCGTCAGAAAACGAGCGGGCCGGTTGCATGGGGGACCATTGCCGGGTTATCCGTCTTGTTCAACGTGGTATTCATGGCGCAATTTTTCTATTTGGTCTCCACCAGTGGGCCTGCCGACTCAGCAGTCGTATTGGCGGTGCCGGTGGTATTTGCCCTGAAAACCCTGTTGCCCTTGGGGTTTTTAGATCTAGGGGTCCGCGAGGCGGCCGCCATCTTGGTATTTAGCAGCCTCGGCTTAGAGCCACAACCCGCTTTTGTGGCCAGTATCCTGATTTTTGTCTGCAATGTGTGCTTGCCGGCTGGCCTGGGCTGGCTGTGGATTGGTAGCCGCCGACTGCGGACGATGGGGAAGGTCGCCTTATGAATTCGGCGTATGCGATAAAAAAAGAAATATGCGAGGTAGGGCACAGGGTCTACCAGCGAGGATACGTAGCGGCCAATGACGGCAATATTAGCGTCCGCATAGAGGACGACCTAGTGCTGTGTACGCCGACTGGAGTGAGCAAGGGTTTTCTGAGCGCAGACATGCTGGCCACCTGCGATATGGAGGGCCGGCAAGTAGCGGGATCCATGAAAATATCGTCGGAAATCCGCATGCACCTCGAGATCTACAAGTTGCGGCCCGATGTCCGCGCAGTCGTCCATGCACATCCGCCGACCGCGACCGGTTTTGCCGTCGCTGGCATTGAGCTGACTCAGTGCGTATTGCCCGAGGTCATCGTCAGCCTTGGGGGTATTCCACTCGCGGACTACGGCACACCTGGAGGCCCCGATATCGTCGAGCCGATGAAGCCGCTTTTGCGGCAATACGATGCCGTTTTGATGGCCAATCACGGCGTGGTAACCGTGGGCCAGCACGTCATGGATGCCCATTTCAAGATGGAGACTGTCGAACACTTTGCCCAGATAGCCTTGGTGGCATATCAGCTCGGCGGGATACGCACGCTTGGGGGCAAAGATGTGGAAGATCTCACGAACCTGAGAAAGCGCTTTGGAATTGGGGATCGGCCGTCCTGTGAGATAGCTGGAGAAAGCGATCTAGTCGAGCGGATTACCAAGGAAGTTCTGCGCCAACTGAGCTAGCTCAGTTCGGATGTGAGGGAGTATGAGGTTTATAGGACTGATCGCCGCTGCAATAGGGATAGCAACTCCGGTGAGCAGCCAAGAGATCGTGGAGGCGGTCCAGCGCGGAGACTCCCTGCTGGCGCAGGGACAGCCTAAACAGGCGTTAGCTGAATACGAAAAGGCGCGCGAACTAGGAGCTGGCAGTGCGATGTTTCTCAATCGCTTGGCCAGCCTCTACATGCAGACCGGCGGCTATAGCCAAGCAGCTGAATCACTGCAACAATCGCTCGCTGAAGACCCTAGGCAGCTGCCGGTATATTCGGCGTTGGGGGAGGCCTTTTTGGCCATGGGCCAGCTAGACTCGTCTATTTTTTACGTCGAACAAGCGAGCATTCTGGCCCCGTCCTCAACTAAAGTCCACAGCACCCTCGGCTATCTCTACATGCAGGACGGGCAGAGCGAAAGGGCGCGGGAACGCCTCGACCGAGCCTTGTTACTGGACGAAAAAAACCCGGAAGCCTATCGCCTATATGGATATTACTACGCACAACAGGACTCGGTAGATCGAGCCATTGAATACTATCAAAAATTGGCGGAGTTATCGCCGGAGAATGTCGAAGCCTACAACAACATCGCGTTCCTTCTCGCTGGGGCCGGGCGCTATCCCGAAGCGCTCGAGTACTACAAATTGGCTAAAGATCGGGCACAGGATCCCTACCTAGCCCAAGCAATCACGGCCAAAATCGAAGAGGTCCAGGCGCTGCTGGCCGGTGAGATGCGGGCGCGCTACATATTGGTTGAAACGGAAGCGTCTGCGCTCGAAGTCCTCGAAAAAATAGCTCAAGGAGCCGATTTTTCCCAGCTTGCACAGCAGCTTTCCATCGCGCCCAACGCCAGTCAAGGCGGGGATTTGGGTTTTTTTGGGCCAGGTGAACTCATGCCTGAAATCGAGGAGATCGTAGTGCAACTGAAGGTTGGGGAACTGAGTCAGGTCGTGGAATTGCCCATGGGGTATATCGTCGTGCAGAGATTGAACTAAGAATGAAAAAGGTAGCGGCCAAGACATCTTTCGATGCCTTGGCCGCCAGGGAGGGATACGAACCATGACCGGAATGGCTCGCATAGGTTAAACGCCCTAAAAAGAGAAGGGTTCCACGTTAGCAGTACTTTTTTCGAACGTTCAATATCTCCAGAGGCAACAAGGATGAACGCGGATGACCTGCGCGATGTAGCCGAGCGGCTCGAAGCCTTGGAGTCGCTGGCCAAGCTGTTCGGAAATTCATGGCTCGAGTACACCAAAAACCAGATACAGGACGAGAAAATCAGGGCCTATCTGACGGTTTTTGACGACGCCTTTCCCGGGATGGATCTCGTCGTCGAATTCGTGCGCCAGAATGCCCACGCACTTGCTGCAGGCGAGGATGTCCAAGAAAATTTTGCTGGTTTGGCGCAGGCGCTTCTACAGCGGGAGAGCAAAGGCTCAGATTCTCTCTCAGTAGAGAACGACGTGGAAGTTATGGCAGAAACCCCCGCTCCCGAGGAGCAGGACGACACCAGCGCCGCCGAGGAGAACGTCGAGGTCGTGTCCGACGACGAGCAGGAGGACGCATTAAAATCGACGAGTGATGAAGAAGAGTCGAAAAACGAGGACCAAATAGATGCCCTTTTTGGCTGAACAAGCCCTGATTTACCCCAACAAAACGAGCTGGCATGCCCTATTCCTATAATGCCTGGTTCCAGTGCATCAATTGCGACGACGAGCGCTATCCGCTAAACGAAATAGTCTATCACTGTCAAAAGTGTGAGGGGTTGCTCGAAGTTCGCCACGATATGGAACCTCTACAGCGGCGCTCGGGCGGCGAGTGGCGGGCGCTCTTTGATCAGCGCTACATGAGTTCGGTGCATCCGTATGGGAGTTCGGTTTGGGGCAAGAAAGAGATGGTTTGCCCCCTCGTCGAGGACGAAAACGTGGTTTCCATGTACGAGGGGGGGAGCAATCTGCTCTGGGCCGAGCGCTTGGGAGCCGAACTGGGCATGGAGGATCTGTGGATAAAGCAGTGCGGCAATAGCCACACGGGTTCGTTTAAGGATCTGGGCATGACCGTGTTGGTTTCCATGGTCAAGCAGATGATTGCCGAGGGGCAGTCCATACCCGCGGTAGCTTGCGCTTCAACTGGGGACACCTCGGCGGCGTTGGCTGCGTATTGCGCGGCTGCCGGCATTCCGGCGATCGTCTTATTGCCCAAAGACATGATTTCCACTTCCCAGCTCATCCAACCCATAGCCAATGGCGCGTTGACGCTCGCCCTGCGCACCGATTTCGACGGGTGCATGGCCTTGGTGCAGGAAATCTGCCGCCGCGACCAAATCTATCTGGCTAACTCGATGAATTCGCTCCGCATTGAGGGGCAGAAGACCATCGCGATTGAGCTGTTACAGCAATTTCACTGGGAGGTACCCGACTGGGTCATTATCCCGGGCGGCAATCTGGGCAATGTTAGTGCCTTGGGGAAGGGGTTTATCGAGGGTAAGCAAATGGGGCTTATAGACAAGCTGCCGCGTATTGCCGTCGCCCAAGCAGCCCAAGCCAATCCGCTCTATCTCAGTTATCTCGACGGATTCCGCACCTTTGAGCCGCAAACGGCCCGCGACACTTTGGCCAGCGCCATCAAGATCGGCAACCCCGTAAGCAGGGAGCGGGCCATGCGCACCTTGCAGCGCTTCGACGGCATCGTCGAAGAGGCCACGGAAGACGAATTGGCCAACGCCTGTGCAAGGGCCGACCGCAATGGACTGTTCACCTGTCCTCACACAGGCGTCGCCTTAGCAGCGCTAGAGAAAATGATTGCAGCCGGGCACGTCGAGCCACAGAGTCGGGTGATCGTAATATCTACGGCCCATGGGCTGAAGTTCCCAGATTTCAAAGTGAAGTACCACGAAGACCAATTGCGGGAGTTCCACGTCGAGCCACAGCATCGCAATATGCCCGTTGAGGTCGAAGCTGAATACGAAGCCGTGCATCGGGCTGTCCTCGAAGCCGTAGAGCAGCGGACGCTGGTCACTGCCCGCCACTGAAAGAGCTAATACAATGAATCGCACTGACGATGGTTTTGCAGGAGAATCGACCCGCTCCGTTCACGGGGGAGTGGAACGAGATAAATTTGCCCGATCCCTCATCGACCCCATTGCCCAGACCGCCACTTATACTTTTGCCGATTTAGATGAATTTGTCGCCTTTAAGGCCGGCGAAAAATCGCTTTACGAATACGGGCGCTATGGCAATCCAACCCAGCGGGCAGCCGAGTGCAGAATAGCCGCCTTGGAAAATGCCGAAGCCGCCTTGCTCTTTTCGTCGGGGATGAGCGCCGTTACCTCGGTTCTCTATGCGATGCTGCGCAGTGGGCAACACTTGGTGCTCATGGAAGATTGCTACCGCATGACGGCCAAGTTCTGCGAGGTCTTGGCCAAATTCGGCATTGAATCCACCATAGTGAAACCCGGTGATATGGATGCATTGGCGGCTGCGGTGCGTCCGGAGACCCGCTTGATCTTTACCGAGTCCCCGACCAATCCCCATTTGCACGTCCTCGACTTGGAACAGCTCGTCGCTTTTGCCAAACAGCGGCGTCTCAAGGTCATCATCGACAGCACCTTGGCTACGCCGGTCAATCAGCGGCCGCTCGATTTCGGGGTTGATCTGGTCATCCACAGTGCCACCAAATACCTCGGCGGACACAACGATTTGATGGCGGGTGCCGTCTGCGGCAAGGCTCCTTTAGTCGAGGCCATTGGCGAATACCAACGAATCACCGGTGGAATCGTTGACCCCAATACCTCGTATTTATTGATCCGAGGGTTGAAGACGCTCGCATTGCGCGTTCTGCGGCAAAACGATACAGCCCTGACTATAGCCCGGTTTCTAGAAGCTCATCCCAAGGTTCGTCAGGTCTTTTACCCGGGACTCGAAAGCCACGTCGATCACCGCGTCGCCAAAGAGCAAATGCGCGGTTTTGGCGGGTTGATCAGCTTTGAGATCGACGGCACCCCCGAGCAGACGCGGAATTTCGTCCATCGTCTAGCCGTGCCTTATATCGCACCGAGTTTGGGGGGAGTCGAGACACTGGTATCGCATCCGGCGACTGTTTCCTATTACGATTTGAGTGAGAAGGAGCGGCTGGCCATCGGTATCACCGACCAGTTGGTGCGCTATGCCGTGGGCATTGAGGACGCCGATGAGCTAATCGGCGATATAGAGAGGGCGCTTGAGGAGGTCTAAGGGGTCAGAAGTTCAAGTCGGCCAAGAGCACGGTCCAGGGCAGGGAGGCGACTTTGCGGTACAGGTCGCCATCGCTGGTCACGGCTTGGCAGCGGAGATGGGCACCTAAGGCGATGAAACCGGCGGCGTACATGCTGATGGAATGCTCAAAGGCGATTTGCGTGGCTCTGCGGATAATTTCGGCGTTGTAAGGCACGATATCCAAGTGCATGTACGCCAAGCTGGCCAAGGCGTCGTCGATATGCGTGCGATCGAATTGTTGGCTTTCCTTAAGGACGTGGGCTAGCTCGTATATTGATTGGTCGAGCACGGTTAGCTCGACCCGTTCCGCTAGCTGCTCTTGGCGAAGTTCAAGGGCCTTGTGGGCATCCACGTCGTGCGCTGGAGAAAACCACCGCAGCATAACGGAGGTATCTAGCGCGTAGCGAATCACTGCTCTTGCCGTTCCGCGCGCAGAAGCTGGAGCGGATCCCAAGGTAGGGCCTTTTTGCGCAGGCTGTCTTGGAGCGTCATTCCGTGTTCAATAGCCGCCTGCTTCCGCTGGTACTCGTATGTTGCCTCCCTTTGTTGGCAGTACGCCATAAAGGCCAACCGCAGGAGTTTGCTGCGGCTTACGCCCTCTTGCTGCGCAACTTGATCGATGCGTTCGAGCAGATCGTCCGGCAACATGATGTTTACGCGCGCCATAAGCCCCTTTCTTTCGTCTGGTAAGTGGGTGTAAAACGGCCAAGTTAGTTTTGCACCCACAGGCTGTCAAGGCGGCCCACTTGCCTTAGTTTGGGTCGGTCTTTAATGTTACAATCGGGATTAGAACATGAAAAATTACCTAAAAATATTGTCGGGTTCGAGCAATCCAGCACTGGCCCAAGAAATATGTGATTACTTGGCCATCGTGCCCGCTCGCCGTCAGATCATCCGCGAACCCAACGACAATATAAAGGTTAAAGTCGAGGAGAACGTGCGCGAAGATGACGTCTTTGTCATCCAGACGTCAGCCTCCCCGGTCAATCATCACTTTGTTGAGCTTTTGTTGCTGATTGACGCGCTCAAGTATGCTTCGGCGCGTCGGATTACGGCCGTATTGCCCTATTATCCTTATGTGCGCGCCGACAAAAAGGACGAACCCCGCATTTCTATTACCGCTCGTCTCGTCGCCGACCTGCTCCAAACAGCCGGGGCCGACCGAATCTTGACCATCACTTTGCACAGCCCGCAAATCGTGGCGTTCTCGCGCATTCCAGTTGACCAATTGTGGGCGACGAGCCTGCTGTGCAATTTTATGCGCATGAAAGACATCAGCAACGCCGTGGTGGTGTCGCCCGACGTGGGGAGTGCCGATGAAGCCAGCGCATATGCGCATCGGCTCGGCTTGCCGCTGGCCATTATGGACAAACGCCGCTACGCAGACGACGAAAAAGTCGAAATCAAAAATATGATCGGCGAGGTCGATGGCCGCGACGCCTTGCTCTTCGACGAGGAGGTGCTGACGGGAGGGTCCATGATGGAGTCAATACGGGTCCTTAAAGAAAGGGGCGCACGTCGAATACTGGCCGGTTGTACGCATGGCGTTTTTTCCGGGCAAGCCCTAGAGAGGATTGAAGCCTCCTCAGTGGAAGTATTCGCCACCACGAATACCATCCCATTGCCCGCGGGCAAGCCGAGGAGCAAAATCGCCGTACTAAGCGTCGCTCGGTTGTTGGGGGATGCGATCAAAGCCATTCACCACGGCGAATCCGTGAGCCGCCTGATTGAGTGGGAGGGCTAGGTTATGCCAAGTAAACTGAGTATTTTCTCTGAGTTATGGGATTTTATGAAGGTGCGCAAAAAGTGGTGGTTGGGGCCGATATTTGCCACTTTGATTCTGTTAGGGCTGTTAATTGTCACAACCCAAGGATCAGCAGTAGCCCCGTTTATTTACGCCCTGTTTTAAGTCCTATAACGTATAATATGTAAAATGAATATAAAAGAACTCATCCGCGAAGTCCCCAATTTCCCACAAGACGGCATTTTGTACAAAGACATCACGCCGCTGCTCAAGGACCCCGCTGGTTTATCCGCTGCGGTCCAAATTATGCTCGAACCCTTTGCGGACTCCGAAGTAGACGTCGTCGTCGGCATAGAAGCCCGCGGCTTTGTCTTTGCGACACCCATGGCCCTCGAGTTGGGATGCGGTTTTGTTCCAGTGCGCAAACCGGGTAAGTTACCGGCGGCCACGCTGCGCCGCGAATACGCACTCGAATACGGAGAGACCTCTCTGGAAATCCATACAGATGCCATCGCGCCGGGGCAGAAGGTCTTGGTCGTGGATGACATTTTGGCCACCGGCGGAACCTTGGTGGCGACGTGTCAAACGCTTGAAGAGTTGGGAGCGGTTGTGGTGGGCATCAGCGTTTTGGCCGAGTTGAGCTTTTTGTCGGGCCGCTGCCTCTTGCACGGGTACAAATTGGCAAGTGCTATCGTCTATTAAAACCTGAACCTAAAACCATGGAGAAGTCATACTTTCATGTCCAGTGAACGCCGTAGACTGAGCAAGAGCGAACTCCGCGAAGATGAGTTCGTCGAATGGATCATGGAGGCAGTTGAGTACGTCAAAGAGCGCGCTCGCCTCTTTGGCGGTGGGACCGTCGCTGTGATCGCGGTCATTATGGCCATCAATTATTTCATCGAGTCCAAGGAGGCCGATAGACTCAAAGCTGCCGCGCTACTCGGCGATGTGCTGATGGTCGAGCAGGGCGGCGAGCCAACCGAGGCGATCCGCTATGCCGAGGAACTGGTATCCTCCTATGCCGGGACCACAGCTGCAGCCCAAGGGATCGTACTGTTGGCTAATCTCCACTATGCACAGGGCCGCTATGCCGAGGCTCGAGGTTACTACCAGAGCTACTTGGACAACTATGAGCCTGTAGATGTGTTGGTCCACGCGGCCCAGAGTGGTCTCGGTGCCTGTCTCGAAGCTGAAGGGCAGCTCCTAGCCGCGGCCCAGCACTACGAAACGTATGCGGCCCAGCAGGCGGCTTCCATCCGCGAGGCCATGGCGCGGATGGAAGCCGCCCGCATATATGGGTTGGCCGGCGAAAGCGACAAGCAACAGACCCTACTCAAACAAGTCAGTCGCACATTCGCCCAGTACCCGATTGCCGCTCAAGCCCGCGCTGCACTAGCCATGTTCTAAGGGGGCGATTGATGGGCAGTACAGATCTCAAAGTTTTCGCTGGGCGAAGCAACCCCGCACTGGCAGCAGGCATTTACCAGTCGCTGGCCATTGAGCCGGGGCACATCGAATTTATCGACTTTAGCAACGAAAATATAAAGGTAAAGATCTGCGAAAATGTGCGGGGCCACGATGTGTTCTTTATTCAAACCTCGTGTCCTCCCGTCAGCGACTACTTGATGGAGCTGCTCATAGCCCTCGACGCCCTAAAATACGCCTCGGCCGGCCGCATCACCGCCGTTCTGCCTTACTATCCGTATGCTCTGGCCGACAGCAAGGACGAACCAAGGATTTCCGTGGCGGGTCGCCTGGTGGCAGATCTAATCGCCGAAGCGGGGGCGGACCGCATTCTCACCATGACCTTACATAGCCCTCAGACTATGGGCTTTAGTCGGATCCCAGTTGATCAACTGAGCGGCGTCCCGGCGATATGTGCCTATTACGCTGACCTCGACCGAGACAACTTAGTCGCCGCCGCTCCGGACATCAGTCGCGCCAAGGTCACCGAGACCTATGCCCAGCGGTTGGGGTTGCCCCTTGTAGTCGTTGATCAGGGCGCAGGGGACAACAGGGTCATTGGCGACGTAGCCGGCCGAGATGTTGTATTCTTCGACGACGCGATCATTACCGGCACTTCCATCCTCAAGGGGGCTGCTGCGGTCAAAGAGCGCGGAGGACGCAAAATCTACGCAGGTTGCGTTCACGGCACCCTCACCAAGGAAACGCTAGCGCGGTTGGATCACTCCCGCCTGCAGGCTCTCGCCATTACCGATACGATTCCTTTGCCAGCGGACGCTCGTACTCCCATGATGCAGGTGTGTTCCGTGGCCCCTCTCTTTGCCCGTGCTATCCGCGCTATCCACGAAGAAACGTCTATTAGTGCGCTATTCAACTGAGGCGAAGCCGTTTTGAAGATCGCAGTACTCGCCGATATCCACGCCAATCTCGAAGCACTAGAGGCCGTGTTGATCGCCGCGACTAACGCTGGTGCCGAGCGCATCCTCTGCCTAGGGGACATTGTGGGATACGGGCCCGATCCCTTGGGCTGTATCTATCGGCTCAAGGAGGTAGAAGCGCAGATCGTACTGGGCAATCACGACCAAGCCGTGCTGGAGCCGGCGCGCATCCAGTCTTTTAACCTGTTGGCCCGTCCTTCATTGTACCAAGCACACGAGTTGCTGGGAGAGGAAGAACGGGACTTTCTACAGCAGGGGGTCTTGCGACGCGTGGAACGCGATGCGGCCCTGTCCCATGCCAATCCCCTCAAGCCCGAAGAGTGGGAACCTCTCCTCATGTACGATCGCGTCGCTTGGTGCATGAGCCATCTCAAGTGGCCATTGGCTTTTGTCGGCCACACACACGAATCGCGCATCTACTGCAAGATGCGCGATAAGCCCGTGCCGCTGACTTCGGCTAGGGCCGCCATAGGAGAGCACCAGTATTTGGTCTCTGTCGGCAGTGTCGGCCAACCACGCGACGGAGACTGGCGGTCGGCGTACACCCTGTGGGATACCGACGAACAATGGGTCGAACTCCAACGCGTCGAATACCCGTTTAAGCTGACCCAGCAAAAAATCGAAAATCTCGGCTACCCCAACTATTTAGCCGAACGTCTCGCCAAAGGGGAGTAGGTGGGGCGGGCACTCATGCAGGGCCGCATCATAAGAGTCTCTGGGCTACAGTGCCTCGTCGAGGTCGAGCAAAGCCACTGGCAATGCGAGATTCGGGGTCGTCTCAAGGCTGGGTGTCGCAAGACTAGTTCCCCGGTCGTTGCTGGCGATTGGGTTGATGTCGTACCTACGGCGGAACGGACTGGAGTCATCGAAACGGTACATCCCCGATCCTCTAAATTTTCGCGTGGGGCCAGTGGAGCACGTCCGTTTGAGCAAATTCTCTTTGTCAATATGGAGCAATTGGTCGTCGTCGTGGCCGCTTGCCAACCCAAGCCCCGTCGCGGCTTTATTGACCGAACGATTGTCATGGCGATAAAGGGGAATCTCCAACCGGTGGTATGTATCAACAAGGTCGATTTAGCCTCCGAAGAAGCCGTGGACACCCTAACTGCGCCCTATGAGGCCCTCGGTTATCCAATTTATCGCACTAGTGCCCTGCGAGGCGACGGCATGGGAGTGTTCAAAAAAGCCCTGATCAATCGCAGCACGGCCGTGGTCGGCCAATCTGGGGTCGGCAAATCGACCTTGCTCAACGGTATCGAACCAAGGTTGGGACTAAAGACAAAGGAAATAATGAAGCACCACGACCGGGGCCGGCACACGACCACGACCGTGCATCTATTCAAATTGCAAGAGGGCGGCTATGTGGTCGATACGCCAGGAGTTAAAAAACTCCGCTTATGGGGGGTAAAACCCGCTGAGCTAGCGACGTATTATCCCGAGCTAGAACCTTTGCGTGGCCAATGCCAATTCGGCGATTGCAGCCACTTACACGAACCCGGCTGTGCGGTTCGCGCAGCCGTAGCGACCGGTCGCATAGCGTCGGCGCGCTACGAAGGATATCGGCGTATTTTTGCGAGCTTGAGTGGGGATGAATGAACTGACTATCAAGGATCTGCTAGCTACCTACGGGCAGCAACTACGGCTGAAGCTCATCGCCGGTGCCGAAGGGGTACAGCGGACCATCAACAACAGCGACATCCATCGTCCTGGCCTAGCTCTGACGGGCTTCGTCGAGCTGTTTACCTTGGATCAAGTACAGCTCTTGGGTAATACCGAAGCGGAGTATCTGCGTAGCTTACCCCCAGACCGACGGCGGCAGGCCCTCAAAATCATATATCAATTCGATATTCCATGCGTGGTCTTGACCGGTAGGGGACGCGTGTCCTCCGAGTTGCGGGAGCTAGCCGATGAGTGCGCGGTCCCACTGCTGAAGTCTGGATTCAACACGGCCGAGTTTACTCATCTCATCCGCTTTTACCTCGACGAGGTGTTCTCGCCCCAAGTGTCCATGCATGGTACGTTGGTCGATGTCTCTGGAGTAGGGTTGCTTTTTCGCGGCCGCAGTGGTATTGGCAAAAGCGAAGTCGCCTTGGATTTGGTCGAGCGCGGGCATCGGTTGGTGGCCGACGATGTGGTCATCATTAACCGCAAGCCTCAAGGCATTTTGGTGGGGTGTAGCTCGGAGATGCTCCAGGATCACATCGAAATTCGCGGCATTGGCATCCTAGACGTAAAAAAGATGTTTGGCGCGTGGAGGACTCGGCGGCAAAAGCGGGTGGAGGTATTGGTCAACCTCGTCGATTGGGACGAAAAATATGCCTACGAACGCCTTGGCCTCGAAGATAATAAAGTGGTAATCCTCGGTGTCGAGGTGCCCGAGGTTTTCATACCGCTATTTCCTGGTAAAAATATCACGGTACTCGCCGAGGCTATAGCGATAGATTATCTCTTGCGCTTGGACGGGGATTACGCGGCACGGACATTTAGCCAGCGGCTCCAGGAGCGAATTAAGATGGGCAAAAAACCATGATGACGCTTGGCGTGGCAGGCCATGCCCTCGAGGTAGCCGTGCATCAGGATGCCTTGCAAAGCTGCGGCGATATTCAGTTCGTGCACCAATCTGATTGCGCTGCGGTCTTGGAACAAAAAATAGACGGCCTGGTGATATTGCACGTGGAAGACAAATCGCATTGGATAGGAGCGGCTGTGGCAGCCGGTCTTCACGTCATGGCCTCTCATCCCGTCCAGGAGCCGTTTGCAAACAGCCATCCCAATGTGTGCGTGCTTTCACTGGGGAGGCATACGCACTTTTGCACAGCTCTGACTGCTCAGCCAGGGGTAGCGCATTACTCTCTAGAGCTTTCTTTTGATTCGGCTCTATTCGATCCCATCGACCGCGATATGATCTACAACCAGGCGGCCTTGGACATATGCGACCTGTTGCTGAGCACTTGGGGACGGGTAGATATGCTGTACAGCAGGATGCGCAACTTCTTTCACCCTGGGCGCATGGAGGACGTGTCGGTTGCGCTACTAAGGATGTGCAACGGAGTCGAAGGCTCAGTTTCATTCATGGACTTTCCGGCTGTGGCTCCGGCTTTGCGAGTCCGCTCGTATGCACAGGACGAAATGGTCGATACGTCTTGGCCTTGGGCGTGGGAAGCGGACGATCTGGCGGCGTATTATCGCAATTTTGTCGCCTGTATCCAAGGACGAGCCCAACCGCTGTTGGATTTGGCACAGGTCGCTGAAAGCTATCGTCTCTTGGAATGGATGCGCATGTCGGCGAGGCAAGATATGGTTTTAAATCACAAGCAAGTAAAATAAAAAGTCTTATAAAAATTTTTATGTAAACAAAAAGAAAAAACAAAAAAACATCAACTACCAATATTAACGTGAGTTCGGGTTAAGCAGCCTCTAATTGGAGCGATTGCTCGATTTTTAGGG
>JAPPEF010000084.1 GCA_028875335.1 Gemmatimonadota bacterium | reverse complement strand
TTCCAACCCCAACCAAGCGGCCTTTTCGGAGGCTTTCACTCGGCCAGCGTTTCGGTACATGGAGTCGAGTTGGGCATAGGTCTCCTCCGCTAACCCCCCCTCCGCCAGATCAATCATCTGCGATAGTCTGGGCGGGCTGTTCGCACGGTACACGGAGTCGAGTTGGACGTGGACAGACTCTGACAGCCCCAACCCCGACAGCTTGTACCTATCGGCAAGTCTAGAGGGCCTGTCCCACTTCGCCTCCAAGTCTAGAGCGTTCTCCACAAACCTGCGATACCCTCTCACACCGACAGCCTTTTCATCTATCAAGGGGATTTCTTGCAGGAAATCGTAGTAGTCCGGGGGAACGGCTCTTCTCTCGGAGGGTTTGACATTGAATCGGCGCACCCAATGGCCGTCTCTAAACGCAAACATCGGATAGGAAAACATCTGAGTGGCCCACTTGTAGTTTAAAAAGACCGTCATATAGTCGATGAATCCCGCAGAAAGCGCGTGGTTTTCGCGCCCCTCGGCTAGTAGGGTAAATTCATCCTGCCGCCGCTGTGCTATTCGGCGCGTAAACGCCTCGGACTCCAGCCCATTGTCTGGGTCGAAGGCATTGTGTTGAGGCCAGAACTCGGCTAAAAAGCGATTGTTGTCCGCGCCCCGGCCGCTAAAAGTCAGGGAATAGGCGGGCGGGGCCTCCTCGTCGGCCGTGTCCAAACTGTCAGATTCCACTGCCGCCGCAGAGTCGGCCTCTGTCACCTCGGCGAAGGTAACAACAGCGTGCAGACTGTCGCCGGGTTCGACAAAGAAGGGGATGAGGAAGTATTGCTCACCTTTGTAAATCCCGGTGACGAAAGTTCCTTTGGAAACGTTCAAGAGCAGGGCAAAGCGATTTTGATCGTCCAAGACGATGTGGTGTTGGGACGGTCCGGGAGCGAGTAGCGGTTCGTGGCGAAACTCGATTTCCCGCGACGGAGCGTTGTGGACTTCGCCGGTGACGATTGCGGCGCGTGGTGCTTGAGCTAGCCCTATACTTGCTGTACTGAACAGGGCGACGAGGATGCAAAGGTATGGATTCATCGGCCTTTTCCTTTTTAATACTCTGTGAAAGACCTCCTCCTTCATGGGAGTCTGGTCGTCTTCTTGGCTTCTATCTGTCCATCTGCCTCGACCTTATAGATATACACCCCGGCGGCTACCCCCCGGCCCGCCTCGTCGCGGCCATCCCAAGTAAAACGATGCGCACCCGCTCCGAGTGCCCCTTGCCACAACTGCCGCACCCGCCGTCCCAACACATCGTACACGGTCAGCGACACCCCCGCCGCGTCCGTCGCCAAATCGAGAGGAATCACTACAGCCGGATTGAACGGATTGGGATAGCTATCGCCGAGCCGATACTGTGCCGGTTGGACTATCGTCGGCGTCTGCACGGCCGTCGGCTGCTCACCCAGCGAACTTTTGAGCACATGCACCCCACCCAACAGCGGATCTAACACGACCAAGTCGAGATCGCCGTCGCTATCGACATCCCCGGAGAGCACTTCTACTCCATCACCTTGCAGGCGATGCCTTTCCACGGCTCGGGTTGGATTCACGCCTCCGCCCCATTCGACAAATACCCCAAAGCCCGAGGCGCGGTCTCCACCGACAAACACCCAATCCTCCACCCCATCGGCGTCCAAGTCGCGCACCATCACCGGCGAGAGCAGAAACAGCCGCTCATCGTATAAGACCGTCTCTTCTACTACGCTCCCAACTCCCCCTCGCTGTACGGCCAAGCCCTTGATATCTCCGTATTGGGCGCGGAAGAGCGACGTGAGCAGATCTACTTGCCCATCGCCATCAAAATCGCCCACACCTAATGCCTCCTTCCCCGCATCGAATTCAAATATCTCGCCGCTCTGAAGATCGTCGTCTCCCAAGGCCCCCACGATCCGCGTGTTCGCCCGCCCGGCGATCGGTAGCCACAGCACCTCCAGCATTCCATCGCCCGTAAAGTCGCCGATCCGAGAGGGCGAATGGTTTTCAGCGACAGCCACCTCGGGATCGGTCCACATCCCGTTCTCTACATCCCAGACATCTAACGTGCTGCCTTCCAACGTAGTGTGCCCTACAAACAACTCGCCATCGCCATCGCCATCCCAATCCGCCACATCCCTCAACCCACGATCATCTATCTCGATGAGCATCTCCAGTTGGAGGTCCCACTCTATAGACCAAACCTCGGTCACCAATCCACTCAGCTCGGCGCGTCGAGACATCACTATTTCGTCCTGGCCATCGCCGGTCAAATCGCCGCCAAGAACCTCTATCAACCCAGGTCCGATCCCCTCTGTGCGCACGGTCTCAAAGGCACCCTCGCCGTCATTAAGGGCCATGGTCCAGCCGCCTTCCTCTGTAAAAAACCTCTCACCATTCCAAGAGGCGAAAAGGTCTGCATCGCCATCGCCATCCAAGTCCGTCAAGATACCGGCTCTCTCTCCATAAGCTGCTGCTCTCCCTATCCCCGGCGCAATCGGATAGAAAACCGGCGGCGCAAAAAGTCCGGCCTCATCAAAGCGAAAGTACTCTACGTGCGGCGGGGGGAGTTCACCCTGTAGGAATTCTTCAACGCCACTCAACTCAATCCAGTCAATCTCAATCTCCCCAACCACGTCGTCCTCGTTCCAAGCTAGGACAAAATTTAGCCGAATATCCCTTAATAGCCCTTCCCACACGACCTCGTCCTGGCCGACGAAGGAAAACTCCACTTCCTGCCACTCGGTGGTGTAAACGAAGTCGCTTTGTCCTGAAAGCCTAAATAGCCTTTCGGGCGGATCATCTTGGCCCCAAATCGGAGACATAAGGTTGTGCTCATTGGTCCAAGTGAGCCAAAAGGAACCGACCGTAGGGCTGTGATGTACGGTGCGGAATCGGACCCAGATCTGGTCGAACAAACTCGAATCGTGCCCTATGGTGGGAGAAATCAATTCGACATTCGGTATAGGCCAATCCTCGGTAATAGAGGGCGAGACATCGATTTTCCACACGCCGTCTTCGACCCCCCCCGGAAACTGGTTAAATCCACGCGGCCCGCCCCCCAATATACTAGCTTCTTTGGCGGCCCATCCTTGCGTCGTCCCATCGTCGAACTCCCAAATGATCGCCGCGGCGGGTCCACTCCATAGCACCACGAGTACAACAACGGCAAGTTTCAACATGACATCACCTCCATACCGAAATCCGCAGGACGGCTTCCTCACAGATTCTCCTCGATTTTGGCCACAACCTCATCAGTGTCAAATAGGCTCAGATTATTCTCCACAATTAGCCCTTGTGGATCCACTAGATAGTACCGAGGGAGACTGACTACATTATAGGCTTGCGCTACTTGCTCCGAGTGCCCCCCCGAGCGCACGTGGACGCCTTGGATCTGGTGTTTGGCAATAGCCCGCTTCCAAGCTCCGTCATTCGAGTCCAATGAGACGTTGAGGAAAACGACCGGCTGACTGGCCATTTGCTCCTTGATCTTGCGGAGAGTCCCCAAATCGGCGATACACGGTCCACACCAACTCGCCCAGAAATCCAGCAAGACTACCTTGCCTTTGAACTGGCTCAGCGATACGGCTTGACCATCGGGATCATTGAGGGTGAAATCGGGAGCGGGTTGCCCCGGTTGCAGCATCAAAACCGCCTTAATAGCCTCGGTGTATTCGGGGAAGGGATTGCTCTCCTCAAAGGATTGCAAGCGGGCATCCACATAGGCTTCATAGCCGTCCCTAATTCCATTTCTCAGCTCCCCGGCTAGAAACCAATAGAGCACTCGCCCTTGCAGTTTTTGCTTGGCTAGGTCATATCGTTCTGCAATTCCTGGTGGGGGGACCAAAGAACTCGCTCCGGCAAGGATGGAGTAAAGTTGGGATTGGATGTCCGGCGATAGACTCAAACCCGACAGATCGATCTTCTGCCATAGTCTGGGGGCCCCGTGCGATGGTCTGGGGGCCCTCCTGTGCGCGTCGTACATGGAGTCGAGTTGGGCGTGGACGGCTGACGACAGACCCAAACCCGACAGCTTGTACTCATCGGCAAGTCTAGGTGGCCTGTCCCACTTCGCCTCCAAGTCTAGCGCATCCACTACAAACCAGCGGTACTCTTGGACGCCAATCGCCTTTTCATCTATCAAGGGAATTTCTTGCAGAAAATCGTAGTAGTTCGGGGGAACTGCTCTTCTCTCGGAGGGTTTGACGTTTAATCTGAACACCCAATTGCCGTTTCTAAACGCAAACTTCGTATAGGAAAACATCTGATCGGCCCACTTGTAGTTTAAAAAGACCGTCATATAGTCGATGAACCCCGGAGAAAGCGCGTATCGCTCGCGTCCCTCGGCGAGCAAGGCAAATCTATCCCGCCGCTGCTGTTTGACTTGGCGTGCAAACTCCTCGGCCTCCAGCGCATGATCTGATTTGAGGGAACGATGTTGGGGCCAGAACTCGGCTAAAAAGCGATTGTTCTCTGCTCCCCGACCGCTAAAAGTCAGGGAATAGGGGGAAGAGGCCTCATCGGCTGCACTGTGTAGACTGTCGGGTTCCACCGCCGCCGCAGAGTCGGCCTCCGACACCTCGGCGAAGGTTACAACAGCGTGCAGGCTGTCGCCGGGTTCGACAAAGAAGGGGATGCGGAAGTATTGCTCGCCTTTGTAAAGCCCGGTGACCAAGACTCCTTTGGGAATGTTCAAGAGGAGCGCAAAGCGGTTTTGCTCGTCCAAGACGATGGGGTGTTCGGACGGCCCGGGAGCAAGTAGCGGTTCGTGATAGAACTCGATGTCCCGCGATGGAGTGTTGTGGACCTCGCCGGTTACTATTGCGGCGCGGGGCTGGTTTTGCGCGCTTGCGGTGCCTAGACAGATGCTCACGGAAGCGACTATGGCCATTAGGGCGGCGGAATACACGTTCATCAGATTTTCTCTTCCTGGGGTTTGGGAAGGACCGTGCGGTGCATGGCTGAGGAGACATATGCACATTCCGTGCCACATACCATGCCTCGAATAAAAAAATCCTTTAGGATCAACCTAAAGGGTTATAAAAAAGACACTTAAAATAATGTTGAGAGAGCTTTCCCGGTGCGCAGCCTCAGCCGTCAGCCCAAAACTTCCCACGACTTTCCGTGGACCGTGCACGACTTTTCGTGTTTTTCCACGACTTTTCGTGTTGACCGCCTACTACTTCTCCGGTCAGTTCTTAAGACTCAGAGTATCCTGCGAACTACTTCTTCGGGCGACTCAACCCATACTTCCGCATGCGATAGCGCAGCTTCTCCGGATTCATGCCCAACAAACGCGCCGCTCCCCGCTCCCCATAGATCATCCAGTTAGTCGCTTGCAGCGCCTCCACAAGCTGCTGCTTTTCATCCAAGCCTTCGCCAGCCGCTGGCGCGGGTGGGCCTGCATCTCCAGCCCGCCGACCAACCGACGGCAGCAGTAAATCACCAACGCGGATCACCCCGTCCTCGCACAGCAAGACCGCTCTGTTGATCAAGTGCTCCAACTCCCGCACATTCCCCGGCCAAGCATACCCCTGCAAGTGCGAGACTACCCCTTCGTCTAGCGTCGGCACCGGACGCCGCAGATGCTGGGCATACCGCTCGGCAAAATGCGCCGCCAACGCCGGGATATCCTCTTGCCGCTGCCGCAGTGGCGGAAGCTCTAGCGTAAAAACGCTCAGGCGGTAGAACAGGTCTTCGCGGAACGTGCCTTCCTGGATCGCCTGCCGCAAGTCGCGGTTGGTCGCCGCGATGACCCGCACATCCACGCTCACAGGCTGCTCACCGCCGACGCGGGTCAAGGCATTCTCCTCCAAGATATGCAGCAGCACCCGCTGAGACTCCAACGGCAAATCGCCGATTTCGTCCAAAAAGAGCGTACCGCCATCAGCCAGTTCAAAGCGCCCGAGTTGACGGCTCGCCGCCCCGGTAAAAGCCCCCTTCTCGTGGCCGAATAACTCGCTTTCGACCAACCCAGTCGGCAACGCCCCGCAATTGACTTGGATGAAAGGCCGCTTGCGGCGAGTGCTTGTCTCGTGGATGGTTTGCGCTAGTAAGCCCTTGCCCGTGCCGGTCTCGCCCAGCACCAGCACGGTCATGGCCGTCTCGGCTACCCGCACGGTCTGCTCCATCACCTGGCGCATCGCCCAACTCTGACTGTGCACGACGTGGTCGGTAGCGCGCAAGACGCTTTCAAGGGCGTGGATGCGTTCGGTTTTGGCGTCGGGGAGAATTTGAATATCCAGACTGGCGACCTCAGACAGCAGGCCATCGCGGTCCATCGTCCGCACCTCAAAGCAATACTCGCCCACTGGCGGGATACTATACGCGACCTCATCGGCAGCCGTAAACGCGCTCCATTGTTCCGTCGGACCGTGGCCTACCAAGCGATGACTATAGCGCATCTGTCCCGCGCCGGTGCGAAAACCGATGCCCTGGAAATGGATGCGGATTTCAGGGGTACTCTCTGGGCAGGATACGGCTTCGGGGGCGGTCAAGAGCGTGCCAGCCATCACCTCGCGGATGACCAAGCGCGGCGGCGTGTGTCCCGGTTGATAGGCGACTAGCCCCGCCCGCGTCCCAAACCACAGCCCACCGCGACGGTCGCACAGGACGGCTTCGACCTTGTTTTCGAGGGCAGACGGCCCCAAGCGGATGCTCTGGAAAGTCTGGCCGTCGTAGCGGAGGACGCCACCGCCGCTGGTGCCCATCCAGATATTGCCCTGCGAATCGACCGTCAGTGCCAAGATACCATTAGCCGACAACCCGAACTGCTCGGCAGTAAACCGACGCACCTCCCGCGACGAAAGATCAAGGGTGAAAAGCCCCTTGGCCGTGCCTATCCACAGGGTGTTTTGGTACTCCCACAAGACGTAGACATAGGCGATGGACTCCACTTCGGCTATATCCGCTGGGTGCAAGTGCCCATCCTCGTAACAGTAGAGTGCCGGTACTACTCCAACTGAACCCATCCAGAATACTCCGTCGCGGTCTTGCAGTAGCGATCCGACCCAGAATACCCAGTCTTGTAGAGAGGTGCCGCATTCAAGAGGGATAAAGCGATTTTCCTCTATCCAGCCGAAGCGGCTCTCGGATGTACCGACCCAGATACGCCCTTCGGAATCTTCGCATAGCCCGGAGATTTCTTCGGGATGGGTCTCTTCGGCCACCGAGATCACTTGTGGCGTTTGGCCCTTCCACTTGTACACCTTGCCCGCGTTCCCACCACTCCAGGCCTGGCCTTGGCCATCCACCACTATCGCCGAGACGATCTCCCCCGTCTTAACCGGGCAGATTTGGCCCTCTTCCATGCAGGCCATGCCCCCCATCGTGCCAATCCACATCCGTCCCTCGAAATCTTCGCCCAAGCAGCGAATCTCGCGGTCGGGCAGGCCGTCGGCTTCCGTGTAGCGTCGGATACTAGTCGGGTCGCAAAAAATCAGCCCGCCGCCCCAAAGCCCAATCCAGATATTGCCCTCGCGGTCTTCGTACGTCAGACGCGTACCCGAAAAGTCAACATCCGGCAAGGAAGCGGAAAAAGACTGCCACCCCTGACCATCGTGTACCATCACGCCGCGGTGGGTCAGCCAGAGCCAACCCCTCTCGTCAGTCCGCACATGCCGCGTCCCGTGCTGCACCACTTCCTCGTCGCCCATGCCTACATTAATGAATGCGAGATGTTGGTTCTGTGGATCGTAGCGACCAATCAAGACGCCTCTACCGGTGTAATGGAAACTAATCCACAGATGGCCGGAGGGATCTTGGGCAAATTTCCAAGGCCATTGGCCCGCCTCCTCGTCGAGCCCTATGCACCGTCCATCCAAGCTAAGGACGCCTCGGCTCATCGTCGCCAACCAAGTGGTACCAGCCGCGTCAGTGGCCATGTCGTACACCCGCCCCAACGGTTGGCCGCCAACGTCGGTTATACACTTTGTGCAGCGGCCCTCGGCAAACCACGCCACGCCTGCGCCGGTCAGCACCAAAATCGAGCCATCTGGCTGAGCTTGCAGGCCCACAATCTCATTGGAAGGCAGGCCATGCTCAGTGGTGTACACCTGAAAGCCGCGTCCGTCGTACGCGGCAATCCCACCGCCGAACGTGCCGAACAAAAGCCGCCCGTCCGCCTCCTCGGCAATGGCCATGACCGTCAGATTGGGCAGACCGTCCTTGAGGCCAAAGTTATCAAACCGAGCGCTGTCGAACCGGCTGACGCCCCCGTCGGCCGTGGCGATCCAAAGAAAACCCTGGCGATCTTGATAGATGTCTTCCACGTGCATCCCCGCCAACCCATCAAAGACCGTGTATTGGCTACTCAGCACGTGCTCAAAGGATATGTCGCTCATACGCGTCCTTCCGACGATAGGGAGGTCCCGATCTTTAATATAGGACCCACCCCTGAGGTACGACTGCCGACATCCTAAATCTGATCTTAGGCTAGGATTGCCTCAAGTTGAATTTCACCAGCAGCGCACAAGAGGACGGAACGATGCGCAGCTTCAGCCGTCAGCGCAAGGATTTCCACGACCATGCTGTGTTGGCCGCCTACGACTTTTTCGGGTAGTGGTTACTTTTGGATTCTGCGCTTGCGGACCGATAAGGAAGGATTAGTGCGGAAGGACGCGTAGGGGGCGGTGCGGAGCGCAAGCCGCCCCCTACGGATGAGGCGAGATTAATGAATACCCGTTGAAAGCCGCGCTTTGATCCGCCCCCACGACTGGACTTCGACGCTCGTCGCAGCCGGGGTCGTCGGCTGCCACGAGGGTTTGCGTCCACCTAAGCCGTTGGTCAAATTGACCAAGTTGCTCCCGTCTATATCAACAACCCAAATCTCATCGTCCCCTTGCTCGCTAGCAGCAGAGAAGGCGATTCTCATGCTGTCAGGCGACCAAGTAGTTGGGTCAGACATTCTCTCCCAGCCGGGTTCAAGTTCGGCTTGTTGATAGGGTAGATCGGGAAGGAGGATCTCCGAGAAATCTTCTATCTGTTTAGAAGGCTGCGGCCCCTCACTGGGAGCGAAGCTAACTAGGCGTAGGTAGGCATTGCCCTCGTCGTCCTGCAACACGACATCTGCTCGTTTGGTTCCGTCTGGAGAACGATTATCGCGGAAACGGCGGGCTATCCCAGCCCCCTCCTTCCAATCCACGGGTGAGGAGCCACTGCCGCCCAACTCCACCGCGAACAGTTCATTGGGGGACCCCCTCCTATAGTAGTAAATGCGACTCCCGTCTTCAGCCCAAAAGATCTCTTCAGATCCGGATTCGGATCCGGGATCTACTAGATATCCCACTTGTTGCGGATTGCCGCCATCGGCGTCCATCACCCAGATGGCACCTTGGGAATAATCGACATAGAGGACACCATCGGAATCGAAAAGATCGTCAAAGGCGAGATAGGCGATCTTCGTGCCATCTGGAGACCAAGCCGGGCTAACGCACTGCAGATGTCGGCCTGGGGTTAAGTTGATGGGGACGCTCCCATCCGCATTCATAATCCACACGTCAGAACGCCCCTCGTGTCTGGAGAGAAATGCTATTTTACCATCGGCTTGCCCCCAGCCAGCGACGGCTAGCCCCAGCGTTGCCAAGCAGACGATTAGTAGAGATCGATAGGTCATAATGTGGCTCCTTGCATACGTACGAGGCGAGATTAATGAGTACCCGTTGAAAGCAGCGATTTGACCTGTCCCCACGACTGGGCTTCGACGCTCGTCGCAGTAGTAAAAGAGGAAACCGGTTGCCAAACGGGAGAATCTCCGCCCAAACCGTTGGTCAAATTGACCAAGTTGCTCCCGTCTATATCGACAGCCCAAATCTCTCCAGTGTCGGGGTAATAGGACAAAGAAGTGCCAGAACTATTGAAAATGGTGTATGAAGTGAAGGCTACCCTCGTGCTGTTGGGTGCCCAAGTAATGGGAAAAGGAGCAGAGGCCCAAGAACCGCCGACATCCATAAAATCGAGATCAACGGGTTGGCCGGACGGGAGCATGACCGTGACCTCGTCTGAACCGACCATAAAGGGCTCCTCACTGATCACAATGAAGATATCTCGGCTCTCTTTGTCATCAGCTTGGCCCTCTTCGTCACCATGCAGCACGCCGACGATTGCCCGTTTGGTTTCGTCTGGAGAAAGATAGCGGCGATCCCAAAAGCGGCGGATTATCAAAGCCGCCTCCCTCCATTCCACACCTCTCCATTCCACAAGTGAAGATTCGCTGCCGTCCGGTGCCACGGCGAACAACTCAGAGCGATCCCACACAAAGTAGTAAATGCTTTGGCCGTCTTCAGACCAAAACAAGTCTTCTGCGTTATTAGGACCTATTTTTTTAATATGGTCTGTTAGCTGCTTTCGATTGCCGCCGTCGGCGTCCATCACCCAGATGTCCCTACCGGAATAATCGGCACCAACGTCTATATAGGCGATCTTCGTGCCATCTGGAGACCAAATCGGACTAGCGCAATACTGTCCTTGGGTTAGGTTCACGGGATCGCTCCCATCCGCATTCATAATCCACACGTCATTGTACCCCTCGCGGTGGGAGAGAAATGCGATTTTGCCATCGGCTTGCCCCCAGCCAGCGACGGCCAGCCCCAGCGTTGCCAAGCAGACGAGCAGTAGAGATCGATAGGTCATAACGTGGCTCCTTTCATAAGGCATGAATAGGGTGTGCTACAGAGGAAATATAAGCACATTCCGTGCCAAAAATTAGACCACCGACAGAAAAGCCTTTAGGATCACCTAAAGGCTTGAAAAACATAACACTTAAAATATGAAGCGACCTTTGCTATGATGCGCAGCCCCAGCCGTCGGCATAAGTCTTTCCACGATTTCTCGTGCAATTTGAACGACTTTCCGTGCAATTTGAACGACTTTCCGTGCTGGCCGCTTACGACGTCTTCGGTCGGCGCAACCCGTACTTCCTCATGCGATAGCGCAGCTTCTCTGGGCCCATGCCCAACAAGCGCGCCGCACCCCGCTCGCCATAGATCATCCAGTTGGTCGCTTGCAACGCCTTCACAAGCTGCTGCTTTTCGTCCAAACCTTCGCCAGCCGCTGGCGCTGGTTGCTCCGCTTCCTCAACACGCCGACCAACTGACGGCAACAACAAATCACCAACGCGGATCACCCCGCCTTCGCACAGCAACACCGCCCGATGAATCAAGTGCTCCAACTCCCGCACATTCCCCGGCCAAGCATACCCCTGCAAGTGCGCAACCACCCCCTCGTCTAAGGTCGGCACCGGCCGCTGTAGGTGCTGGGCATACCGCTCAGCAAAATGCGCCGCCAAAGCCGGGATATCCTCTTGTCGCTGACGCAGTGGCGGAAGCTCTAGCGTAAAAACGCTCAGGCGGTAGAATAGGTCTTCGCGGAATGTGCCTTCCTCGATGGCATGCCGCAGGTCGCGATTGGTCGCCGCGATGACCCGCACGTCCACGCGCACAGGCTGTTTGCCGCCGACGCGGGTCAGGGCATTCTCCTCTAAGATATGCAGCAGCACCCGCTGAGACTCCAATGGCAAATCGCCGATCTCGTCCAGAAAGAGCGTGCCGCCATCGGCCAGTTCAAAGCGACCAAGCTGACGGCTCGCCGCGCCGGTAAAGGCCCCCTTCTCATGGCCGAATAACTCGCTTTCCACCAACCCAACCGGCAGCGCCCCGCAATTGACTTGGATGAAAGGCCGCTTGCGGCGGGTGCTCGTTTCGTGGATGGTCTGCGCCAGTAAGCCCTTGCCCGTGCCGGTCTCGCCCAGCACCAGCACGGTCATCGCCGTCTCGGCGACGCGCACGGTCTGTTCCATCACTTGCCGCATCGCCCAACTCTCGCTATGCACCACGTGATCGGTAGCTCGCAGGACGTTTTCAAAAGCGTGGATGCGTTCGGTTTTGGCGTCGGGAAGGACTTGAATCTCCACGCTGGCCACCTCCGACAGCAAGCCATCGCGGTCCATCGTCCGCACCTCAAAGCGATACTCGCCCACCGGCAAGGCGTTGTACACCGCCTCATCAGCCAAGGCAAACTCGCTCCACTGTTCCGCCGGACCGTGACCTAATAGCCGATGGCTGTAGCGCATCTGACCCGCGCCGGTGCGGAAGCTGATGCCCTGGAAGTAAATGCGGATCTCAGGCGTGCTCTCCGGGCAGGATACGGCTGCGGGCGCGGCCAAGAGCGTGCCGGCCATCACCTCGCGGATCACTAAGCACGGCGGCGTGCGTCCCGGCTGATAAGCAACCAGCCCCGCCCGCGTCCCAAACCACAGCCGACCGCGCCGATCACACAGGACCGCTTCGACCTTGTTTTCGAGGGCGGATGACCCCAAGCGGATACTCTGGAAGGTCTGGCCGTCGTAGCGGAGGACGCCGCCGCCGCTGGTGCCCAGCCAGATATTGCCCTGCGGGTCAACCGTCAGCGCCAAGATGCCATTAGCCGACAACCCGAACTGCTCGGCGGTAAACCGACGCACCTGCCGCGACGAAAGATCTAGGACGAAAAGTCCCTTGGCCGTGCCCACCCACAGGGTGTTTTGGTGCGCCCACAAGACGTTGACATAGGCGATGGACTCCGCTTCGGCTATATCCGCTGGGTGCAAGCGACCATCCTCGTAACAGTAGAGCGCCTGGACTTCTCCGTATGAACCAATCCAGAGTACCCCGTCTTGGTCTCTCAGCAGCGCTCCGATCCAGAATATCCTGTCTTGGTCTTGCAGCGCGGTGCCGCATTCGTCAAGGAGAATAAATCGATCTTTCTCTATCCAGCCGAAGCGGCCCTCGGACGTACCGACCCAGATACGCCCTTGCCCATCTTTGCATAGCCTGGCGATTTCTTCGGAATGAGTCTCTCCAGCCACCGGAATCGCTTGTGGTGATTGGCCCTTCCATTTGTACACCTTGCCCGCAGCCCCAGCGCTCCAAACCTGCCCCTGGCCATCCATCACCATCGCCGAGACGATTTCACGGGACCCTACCGAGAGGATCTGACCGTCTTCCATGCAGGCCATGCCCCCCATCGTCCCAATCCACATCCGACCTTCAGGATCTTCGCCTAAGCAGCGAATCTCGCGGTCGGGCAGGCCGTCGGCTTCCGTGTAACACTGTATACTAGTCGGGTCGCAAAAAATCAGCCCACCACCCCAAAGCCCGATCCAGATATTGCCCTCGAGATCCTCGTACGTCAGGCGCGTACCCGAAAAGTCAACATCCGGCAAGGAAGCAGAAAAGGACTGCCACTTCTGGCCGTAGTGTACCATCACGCCGCGGCGAGTCAGCCAGAGCAAACCCCTCTCGTCAGTCCGCACGTGCCGCGTCCCGTTCTGCACCACTCCCTCGTCGCCCTTACCCACGTTAAGACATGCAAAATGTTGGTCTCGTGGATCGTAGTGGCCGATCAGGACTCCGCTACCCATGTAATGGAAAGCGATCCACAGATGGCCGGAGGGGTCTTGGGCGAATTTCCAAGGCCATTGGTCCGCCTCTTCGCCGAGCCCCATGCACCGTCCATCCAAGCTAAGGACGCCTCGGCTCATCGTCGCCAACCATGTGGTACCAGCCGCATCAGTGATCATGTCGTACACCCGCCCCAACGGTTGGCCGCCAACTTCGGTTATGCTCCTTATGCAACGGCCCTCGGCAAACCACGCCACGCCTGCGCCAGTCATCGCCACAATCGAGCCGTCCGGCTGAGCTTGCAGGCCCACGATCTCATTGGAAGGCAGGCCGTGCTTAGTAGTGTACACCTGAAAACTACGCCCGTCGTACGCGGCAATCCCCCCGCCAAACGTGCCGAACAAAAGTCGCCCGTCCGCATCCTCGGCAATGGCCATGACCGTCAGATTCGGCAGCCCGTCTTTGAGGCCAAACGTATCGAACCGGGCGCTGTCGAATCGGCTGACGCCGCCATCGGCCGTGGCGATCCAGAGAAAGCCCTGGCGGTCTTGGTAGATGTCTTCCACGTGCATCCCAGCCAGCCCATCAAAAACCGTGTACTGATTGCTCAACACGTGCTCAAAGGATATGTCGCTCATACTCGCCTTTCCGACGATTGGGAGGTTTTTAATACATAATCCAACTCTAAGATACAACCGCCGATATCCTAAACCTGATCCTAGGCTAAGATTGCCTCAAGTTGAATTTCACCAGACGAATATGCTTCTTTATTACCCCATGCAGTCCACTTCTTCTCCATCCTCGCCCCTCTTCCCCGGGTTTACCAAACGCCGCCTCTCCCTCGCCGACCAAGTCGAAATGGCGTATCTCGACAATGGCGACGGAGACCACCCTCCGTTGGTGCTGCTGCACGGCATCTTTGACAACAAGGCTACGTGGTTCCGCTTGGCCGCCCGCCTGCCCGGCCGCCGCATCATCGCACCCGACTTGATCGGCCACGGGCACAGCAGCAAGCCGACCTTTGCCGCACGCCCAGCGCACGAGCGCTACTCGCCGGACATGCAGGTTGGCTACCTCGCGGCCTTCATCACCGCGCTGGACTTGGACGACGTAATCCTCGTGGGCAACTCGCTCGGCGGAGGCTTGGCCCTGCGCCTGTACCTCGACTTTCCCGCGCTTGCGGCCAAAGTGCGTGGGCTAGTGCTCATCGACGCGGCCGGCTACCCGCACAAACTCCCCGTGCACGTGCGCACCCTCGGCAGCTATCCAGGCAAGCTGTTGACCTACGCCCCAATCCACACCCTAGCGCGAACCTTCGGCCTGTTGCGCTTAGCCACTTGGCGCACCTTCCGACGCTGCTTCTACAACCATGGCAAAATCCCCCCCGAACTCGCAACGGTCGCCCGCGCCGCACTTGAGACGCCCAACGCCGCGTATGCCTACCACTACTCAGCGCGGAACCTCATCCCCCCCGACATAGCAACGTTCCACCAGCGCTTTGGCGACATCACCTGCCCGACCTTAGTCTTGTGGGGCCAGCAGGACCGCATCCTCCCCGTGCGCTCGGCCCAGCTCTTCGCCGCTGCACTGCCCCGCGCCGACCTACACGTCTTCCCCAATTGCGGACACGCGCCCCACCTCGAATATCCCGACGAGACAGCCGACTGCATAAAACGGTGGATAAAAGAGCGCGACATTGCATAAGTACCTATATTGGAAGAAATAAAAATTTGCCCTCCCATTTTTGCCCCTCCCCATAAATATGCCGGCAACTATTA
>JAPPEF010000359.1 GCA_028875335.1 Gemmatimonadota bacterium | reverse complement strand
GCGGCTTGGGCCGTCTCCTCCTTGCGCCAAGACGAGTGAGGATGCGGCGCGCTGCTTGGGCCGCGTGGGCGAGCCTAATGGCCGTGGGAGCCGACGGAGCAGAGCCGGTCGCCGTGATGCCGGCGACTTCCAAGCCAACACTCGACGGCATATTGGTCGAGTGGGGCGCACCCGAGCGCATCGGCCTAGTTCCCGGCGGCGAGCGAGTGGGCGTGCGCGGGGCCTTTACCGGCTCGTCGGATCACGAGGCCGATCTCTATCTGATGTGGGACGCCGACTACGTGTACGTGGCGGCCGCGGTAGTTGACGATATCGTAGATGCCCAACAGATTTCCCCCGACAAAAGCGAATGGCGCGGCCCATCCGGGGAGCGCAAGGACGCGATGTTTTACTACGATCACCTGAAAATTTTCTTGCGCGGCCCCGAGAAGCCCTTGGGACATACCATCTGGCTGAGTCCAGCCAACGGCACGCCCTATCTGTGGGGAGGGATGCAGCGCAGAAAGCCTACAGAGCTCGTGCCCGTAAAAGCCGGAGGGGCGCAGCGCGATCAACTCTACACCTTTGAAGTGGGCATTCCCTGGCGCTGGCTGGGCTTCTACCCCCAGCCTGACATGGTGCTCGACGCGCTCTTTCTGCTGCCGGATTCCGACCTGCCCAACGAGGAACTGCGCGACAAAGTGCGGCAGAGCAACAAGTGGATCTGGTGGCAGGGCAAGGTGCAACTCAAGGGGCAGCCTCCGGGGTTGCGCCTACTACCCCCCAAGCAGCAGGTCATCGCGGAGATCGCGGAGAAGAAGCGGGAGATTACCGTGCCGAAGGTGGTCCAGCAGAAACCAGATGAAGCGAAAGATCTGGATGTGCAAGACTCGGTTGCCGTTGAGAAAAGTCCGGTCGCACAGCGGGAAATTCCAACTAAGGCAGCTAGCAGAGATTCTGGCACGATAACGACCGCGAGAAAGCCACAAGAAGCTGTGCAAACTGCGTCGGCACCAGCCCTTAAGTCGCGGAAAAACTGGTCGTTGTTGGCAAAGAGAAAGCCAGCGCCGGATTGGGTGCGTGCGCTCAACGACGACGAGGAGGTGTCGCTGGGCCAGGTAGATTCGCTCTATTATAGATTGACTCATTCGCTGGCGCGCCTGACCGCGGACCGCATTAATGCCCGCACCGACGGGATTGTCATGGACCTAGCCGAATACGCGGGGACTTGGCGAGCGCAGGCACAGCATTTCTTGCAGCGATTGCTGGCCAAGACGCTCGCCGACCTAGAGCAGGGACAGCTACAGTCGCAGATCGAAACAGCGGCCGCCGAAGTCAGTGTGGATGGTGACAAGGCCACCCGCTTAGTACAATCGCTCTGCCGCGAGGCCCTAAAGACATACGCCGAGGGCAAGGTCGCTAGTTCCGAAACCCTAATTGACAAAGCGCGGCGGCGGGCCAAACTCTCCGAGGAGCAGGCGCACAACCTGCTGGCAGTGCTGGCGGCGTCTATACCCCGATAAACTCTATGCCCGTATTTTCCATCGAACACTTGCGCCAAGTCGGCGCAGCCATCTTCGCCGCAGCCGGCGCGCCACCCAAGGAAGCCGATGTCGTCGCCAAACTGCTGGCCGATGCCAATGTCGTGGGACACGATTCGCACGGCGTCATCCGCATTCCCCAGTACATAAGCACCATTGAAAAGGGGGAGATCGTCCCTCACGCCGAGGTCGAAATCGTGCGCCAGACCACCGCCGCTGCCGTGCTCGACGGGCACTGGGGATTTGGCCAAGTCGTGATGAACCAAGCGGTGGAAATGGGTTTGGAACGCGCTGGCAACTGCGGAGTCGCAGCTATAACCGTCAAAAACGCCAACCACATCGGTCGCCTCGGCAGCTATGTGGAGCACATCGCCGAAGCGAACATGATCGGCTTGCTCTGCGCCAACTCGCACGGCGGCGGTGCCAGCGTGGCCCCTTGGGGCGGTATAGCCGGGCGCTTGGGCACCAATCCGCTGGCGGGCGGCTGGCCCGACGGAGAAGGTGGCGCACTCGTGCTGGACATCACGACCAGCGTGGTGGCCGAGGGCAAGGTGCGCGTCAAGCGCAACCGAGGAGAGCCGGTTCCCGAGGGATGGATCATCGACGCGGCTGGCCGGCCATCGACGGACCCGGCGGACTTTTACGACGAACCGCGCGGCAGCCTCTTGCCCTTCGGCGGCCT
Organism: Gemmatimonadota bacterium; assembly: GCA_028875335.1. The sequence continues at coordinate 13,069 of JAPPEF010000359.1, read as the reverse complement.
CATGGGCTACAAGGGCTACGGACTCGGGGTAGTAGTGGAGTTGTTGGGCGGGGCGCTGAGCGGGGCGGGGTGTGCGCGGGGCCGGAAGGCGCGGATCGGCAACGGCTGCTTCTTGCTGGTCATCGATATTGGGCGCTTCCAGCCGTTCGCCGAGTACGCAGCCCAAGTGCGGGCGTTCGCGGACTATTTGCGGTCCTCGCCCAAGGCCGAGGGCGTCGATGCCATCCTGCTGCCCGGAGAGCTGGAAAAGCAAGAGCGCGAGCGGCGCCAGGCCGGCGTGACGGTCGAGGAAGAAACTTGGCGGCAGATCCTCGATTGCGCTCATCGGGTCGGAGCCGTCCTACCAAGCGTTTAGTACAAGGAGCACCATTTAATGAAAACATCCGATCTCTTCGTCCGCGCCTTGGAGCACGAAGGCGTGGAATTTCTCTTTGGCATCCCGGGCGAGGAAAACCTCGATCTGCTCGAATCGCTACGCGGGTCCGAGCAGATTCAATTGATTCTCAACCGCCACGAGCAGGCCGCGGGCTTCATGGCCGCCACGTACGGCCGCCTCACCGGCAAGACCGGCGTTTGTTTAGCTACCTTGGGGCCGGGGGCGACCAACTTCGTCACCTCTGCCGCCTACGCCCAACTCGGCGCCATGCCCATGCTGATGATTACCGGCCAAAAGCCCATCAAGTCGAGCAAGCAGGGACAATTCCAGATCGTCGATATCGTCGAGATGATGCAGCCTCTGACCAAGTACACCCACCAGATCGTCAGCGGCGACAGCGTGCCCTCCCGCGTCCGCGAGGCATTCCGCTTAGCCGAGGAGGAGCGGCCCGGAGCCGTGCATTTAGAACTGCCCGAAGATATCGCCTGCGAAGAAACCAACACGCCGCTTTTTCCCAAGGACCGCGTGCGCCGACCCATCCCGGAAGAAAAGGCCATCGCCCAAGCCGCCGCCCTAATCGAAGAGGCGCAAAGTCCCCTCTTGCTCATCGGGGCCGGGGCCAATCGCAAGCGCACCTCCAAGATGCTGTTCAACTTCATCCGCGACACCGGCATCCCATTCTTCACCACCCAGATGGGCAAGGGCGTCGTCGACGAACGCGATCCTCTCTTTTTGGGCAACGCCGCGCTGTCGGCCAACGACCCGCTGCACTGCGCCATCGACCGCGCCGACCTCATCATCAACGTCGGGCACGACGTGGTCGAAAAGCCGCCGTTTTTCATGGAGCCTGACGGCTTACAGGTCATTCACATCAACTTCTCTTCGGCCTCGGTCGATCCGGTCTATTTCCCCCAGCTAGAGGTCATCGGCGACATCGGCAACAGCATCTGGCAGTTGCTGCTGCGGATCAACCGGCAAAAAACCTGGGACTTCAGCTATTTCGCCAAGGTCAAAGCATGGATCGACGAAATCCGCGCGGTCGGCAACGACGACCCAGGTTTCCCCATCGCGCCCCAACGGGTCGTCGCCGACGTGCGCCGCGTCATGTCCGACGACGGCATTATATGCCTCGACAACGGCGTCTATAAAATCTGGTTCGCCCTCAACTATCGCGCCCATGAGCCGAATACCGTGCTGCTGGACAATGCGCTGGCGACGATGGGGGCGGGTCTGCCTTCGGCCATGGCGGCGCGGCTAGTCGAGCCGGACAAACAGGTCATGGCCATCTGCGGCGACGGCGGCTTTATGATGAATTCCCAAGAGTTGGAGACCGCAGTGCGTCTCGGCATGAACCTCGTGGTCCTCATTTTGCGCGACGACGGCTACGGCATGATCAAGTGGAAGCAGGCCGACATGGGCTTTGCCGATTGGGGCCTCGATTACGGCAACCCGGATTTCGTGCAATACGCCGCCAGCTATGGAGCCTACGGGCACCGCGTCGGCGCGGCCGACGATCTGCTGCCGACCATGCGCGAGTGCCTCGCTGCGCCGGGCGTCCATCTGATCGAGGTGCCGGTGAACTACGCAGTCAATCAAGACCTCCTCGAAAAGGAGTTGGTCTGTCCAGCGTGAGTGACCTCGACCTCAGCGGTACGCCGCCTGCATCGTCGCCCGAATGAAACCAATGGCGTAAGCCCGGCCGGCCCAGGCCGCCGACGCGTCCTGCAAACCCGGCGTGTGGTCGAGCATGAACGGCCCGTCGTACCCGACTTCGGCGTAAACCCGCATCATGGCGTACATATCCGCGTCGCCCTCGTCGAGGAACACCTCTTCAAAGCGCGCTGGTCCGCCGCGGATATTGCGGAAGTGCACGGTGCCGATTTTGCCGAAGCCGGCCATGCGGCGGATGGCCGCCGGGATGTCCTCGCCCATCTCGGCCACGCACCCTTGGCAGAACAACATCGCATTAGCCTTGCTCGGCACCAGTTCAAAGAGGTGCTCAAAGTCATCCAGCGACGACAGCACGCGCGCGGCCCCGCCCAGTGGATCGTGGCGCGGCGGGTCGTCGGGATGCATCATCAGACGCACCTCGCACTCCTCGGCCACCGGCGTGATGCGCTCCATGAAGTGGCGCAAATTGGCGCGTAGATCCCCCTCCGAAATTTGCTGGTCGGGATGCAACTGGGGATTGGCCTGGAACTCAGCAAAGTCGAACGTGCTGTACCGGGCACCGCCGCGCCCCACGGCCGATTCCGTGCGGAAGTTGCCAATGCCGCGAAAATTGTACGTCAGGCTCGGCACACCCGCCGCGCCCAAACTGCGGATGAGGGCGCACCACCTTTCGATGTGCTCGTCCCGGCCATCGCGGCCCAACGTGATCGAGGGGTGCGGCCGCAGGCCAATGTTGAAAAACCGCATGCCGTGGGCTTCCACCGTGCGGCGCACATCGCGCCACAGCGGGGATTGGTCCTCGCCGGGCTCGGGCGGCGTTGGATGCATGATGGCAATGTCGTCGACGCCGATCGCCTTCAGCGTGCTCAAGGTGCCTTCGGTGAGTGCGTCGAGAGAGATGTGGTCCTGAATCGTCGGCATATCACCTCCTAGTGATCGAAAAGGAACTAGCCCGCCCAAAGTAACGGCTCCCTGCTCAGTGGACAATCTGCATCAACCGCTGCGTCATGGATCCTTCTTGGGTCAGTGCGTAAATCACGGTATTGACCGCAAACTGGAGTATGCGGGTCGCATCGCGTTCGGCGGCAAAGCCCATATACCCCCCAATACCCGAGTTGGCTCGGGGTACCGCCACCAGCCGCCCCTTGACGTACAAGCCCTTCACCACATTCCAGTAGTACGGATCGTCAAAACGCGAGGCACCCTGTGCGACGCCGTCCCCCAAGTCAAAATAGGCCGTGAATATCGGATGGTCTTCCCGCAGGCGTTCGGTGTAGAAATCCCGCCCCTTGATCAGCCCCCCGTATTTCTCTAGGGCCTCGGTCCAAAACCCCTCAAAGTCGAATTGCTCGGCCATGACAAAGCCCCCCGCCAGCAGGTAGCGCGCCAGATTGTCCAACTCGTTTTCATTGGGCTCTCCTTGGGGGAGGACGATCGGCACCGTTAGAAAGCGATTGTCATCAAAGGTAAAGCTGCCGACGAATTCGGTGCGCAAACCGGTCCACTCGTTGAGCATATCGCGCAGGACGTCGATTTCCCGCGTGTTGAACCCGCCATCGGCGACATTGGTCCGGTACTCAGCCATATAAGTGGACGAGACCACGCGGGCGAATTTGACGAAGCCCTTGAGCCCCTGCTTGTCTTCGGGATCCTGTATCACCAAGGCGCGGTAGCGGCCCGTGTCCATGGCATCGACATCCAGCATCTCCAAGCCCATGTCGATTTTGTGCTCGGATGTGCGGCTGATCCCCAAGTTCGCGGTTACCCCTACGACCGGTTCCAGCGCCGTCTGGAGCCCCTGTGGGTTGCTTTGTCCGACTTGGAGCATATTCGCTATGCCGGTCGAACGAGCGATGATGGCGCGCGTGGAGAACGCCGCAGTAGCTTGCACCTGATCCATGCGAGCGGCGGCAGCGCGCACTTGGCGGCGGACCATTGGGCGCTTGCGTTGGGGAATCTTGCGCAATTCCAGCGCCTTGGTCAGGCGCGGTTGGCGTTTGACGAATTTGGTGGTTAGCGGCCGGGGCGCTTTTTCAGCCTGCTGCTGGAAGGGATTGAACAGGATCAAAATCGCATTCAGGAGCACGGCGATCCCCAGCGACAGCCAAAAAGATTTGCGCAGCGGGCTGAGCAGGGCATTGAGGTCCAAGCCAGCGGTAATGCGCGCAAAACGCGACGGTCGGTTCATTGGTCGTTATCCGGCCTGCTCATCCGCGCGAGACAGCCCTGTGATTGGGGCCGCTCGTTCAAATCGTACTGCCTTCGAGATTTTGCTAAGTAATATAGAAAGTTCTCAACGGAGTACTACAGATGAATACCGGAAGCTCTTGTTGATAGGTGATCGCATCGTGCGGCGTGAGGTCGTGCGACCAGCCAAGGACATGCCGTAGGGGGACGAGTTGGAAGAGCCGGTGCACCGGGACTATATGTGAAGTTCCCCAAGGGCTTCCAAGAACCGCTGAATTACTCGCTCGTTGATGTGGAGTGGGTTCGACGCTTGGATCTGACGTGCGACAGCCATGGCGCGCCGCCGTGTGAGGGCTCCGACAGCGACCAGATCTACCATGAGGCCGAGGCCGAATCGCGTCGCCACGCCGTGGCGTTCGCAGAGCCGTCGGAGCGCACCGTCGTTTGTGACGCACGTCCAGCCTTCCTCGCGACACGCGACCAAGCAGAGACGATCATTGAAGGACACGCGGGACTCGACTTCTGAAGCCCGTACCAACTGCTCAGTCTCGACCTCGACGACCTCAATCCCGAGTTGTGCGCATTGCGCCGGCGTTACGCCCTGCACCTCATCAAGCACGGGTGCTAAAACGACCACTCGCCCCATATGCTGCACCACGAGTTCCAGGATCTTGATCTCCGACTCGCGGTAGTCAATGAGCACATCCGCGTCGGTGAGCAGTACGGTCTGGGCCATCGCCACCTACCCCACCCACTCACGTGCCTGCCTCCTCATCTCCTCCCGGGTCCGCCCCAGAATCTCGGCGGCACGCCCGAGTGATATGTATTCCTGTTCGAGCGCCTGCCGTACGAGCCGCGAGAGGCGGTCCTCGACAAAGTCATGCCGGGAGAGGCCCTCTGGCTCACCGGAGCGGCTCCAATTCCAGGCGAACTCGCTTCTTTTAAGCGCTTCGGGTTCTTCGGTTCTGCGAAGCGTCTTGCCGAAGTAACTGCGATGCTGGCGCTGGAATGCACGCCAGATATCCGAGCTTTCACGCTCCGACTCGACCAGCCGATAGAGCACGGTTTTGTAACTCACTCGGAAGATGCGCTTAACCTTGAGGACGCGGACGAGAAGCGGGTGCCCCCGAGTTCCGTCCCACTCCGACGCAAACGCGGCTTCTGGCATCAGAAAATGGCTCGCAAAGGCGTCGGCCTCGCGCTCTGTCTGTACGGGGAGTTCGGTAGCGTCGCGTCGATACTCAGCAGGGTGAAGCAACAAATGGCCGAGTTCGTGTACCGCAGTGAAGATCCAGCGCTCCACCGAGATCCGCTCCCAAGTATTAACCACCACGGCAGGGCCACCGTCCCCTTCACCGACGCTCAGCCCGAAGAAGGAGTCGCTCTTCTTATCGAGGAACAGGAGCTTCACTCCATTGCTTTCGAGCAACCCACAGATGTCACGCACTGGCTCTTCCGGCCTAAGCCCGATGGTTTCGCGAGCGGCCTGTGCGGCCTTCACCGGGTTCCCGTGCTGAGTGGGAACGGCCTTAAATCGGAAGGGGCACGACTGGCCGAGATCGGCTTCGACTTGGGTATAGGCGTCGATCCAGTTTGCGACCTCGGCTAGGATCTGCGCCCGAGCGTGGACCCGTGCCTGGACGCGGAATCGCACGGTCTCAAGGGGCCGAACAGGCGTCACGAGATCGCCGAGCGGAACGCCTAATGCTTTTCCTAGAGCGGTGAGGGTCCGGGCACGCGGGACGACGAGGCCTCGCTCGATCTTTCCAAGCGCTATCCGCGAGAGTCCTGCCTTTCGGGCGAGTTCCTCCTGGGTCAATTGCCGGTCCAGCCGCAGCCGGGCGATATTCGCGGCAATGTGTGGTTTACCAGCCATTACTTCTCTTCATGGGGTATTTGATCAATCTCTTAAAAAGTTATCATCTTTTCTATTTTATAACAAATGATACTTTATTGGTGCTGTCTCCAGCTTCCTATCTTGATCTCTACGTCCTCTTTCCGTAGATTGTCATTGTACAATTGGACGCTCTCTTAATCGACAATTGGACGCTATCCTAACCGACAAATGGACGCCGACCGTTCCCTGTTTCCTCGCTCGCTAACACCCGTCCTCCGAGAGGCTTTGGCCGACACGCCGGTGGTCTGTCTGCTTGGGCCGCGACAAAGCGGGAAAACTACGCTCGCACAGCAACTCGCGCCTGACCGTGCGTTCATCAGCTTAGACGAACACAACTACTACCAGACTGCCGGAGCTGACCCAGACGGTTTCGTCGCCAGCTTACCGGAGGCAGTGACCTTGGATGAGGTGCAACGGGTGCCGGCCCTGCTCTCGGCCATCAAACGCGCCGTGGATCAGGACCGCCGTCCCGGACGTTTCTTGCTGACCGGCTCGGCCAACCTATTGCTGGTGCCGACCGTTACCGAATCCTTGGCGAGACGGATGGAAATGGCGCAGTTGCACCCATTGACTGAAGCGGAAAAAGAGCGCCAGCCCGGGCGTTTCCTCCGCGACCTGCTGAACGGCGCACTCAAACCGGATATCCAGCCCAAGACAGAGCCTGCCGGGCCTTCGCTGCCGGAGCGACTGGTAGCGGGCGGCTATCCCGAGCCGTTGACTCGCACACCCAGCCGCGCCCGGCAATGGCATCGGCAGTATCTACGCAGCATCATCGAGCGGGATGTGCAAGACGTGGCGCGGGTTAAGGATGCCCAAGAGTTGGCGCGCCTGCTGGAGCTGTTGGCCCTGCGCAGCGCCGAGCTATTGAACACCTGCAATCTGGCCAACAGCCTCGACCTACACCGGGCCACAGTAGATCACTACATCGCCGTGCTGGAACGGCTCTTTCTGGTGCGACGCCTGCCCGCATGGCACCGCAACCCGGCCAAACGGCTCGTCAAAACGCCGAAGATCCATCTGCTCGACAGCGGGCTAGCGGCGACACTCGCCGGCCTGACTGCGGCCGATTGGCTCAAGCATCGAGACCGCATGGGGCATCTGTTGGAGTCTTTCGTGGTGCAGCAACTCATAGCCCAAGCTACCTGGACAGAGCCGGATTTGCGTTTCTGGCACTATCGCGACAAGGATCAGGTGGAGGTCGATGTAGTCCTTACTCGGGGCCAGAAGACTTGGGGTATTGAGGTCAAAGCCGCCAGTGCGCTCACCTCCAAAGACGGGCAAGGGCTTGTGCGGCTGGCCACTCGCTGCGGCGGGGATTTCGAGTATGGGGTTCTGCTCTACACCGGTCGAGACCGGCTTCCGTTGGCTGACGAGCGCATACTGGCTGTGCCGCTGAGCGAATTGTGGGAGCGGTAGAGAGGTCCAAAGATGCTGTTGACTAGGAAAAGTCCCTAGGCGTAACTAAATAAGGTCGATGCGGTTCGGATCCGATTGGGTACCGGTGCTGAAGAGAGGTATGATTTCATGGACGAGATAACACTCAAGAACTTCCGCTGCTTCCGCGAAGAGCAGACTGCCCGTCTCGCACCGCTGACACTTCTCGTCGGCGAGAACAGCGCGGGCAAGACTTCTTTCTTGGCGATGATTCGGGCACTGTGGGATGTCGCCTATCAGCGGACCAACTTGGATTTCAAAGAGGAGCCTTACGACCTCGGTAGCTTCGACGAAATCGCCCACCACAGAGGGGGACGGGGTGGTCGGGCAACTAACTTCGAGGCGGGATTTGCTGCTAGTCAGAGAGTGATCCAAAATAACCAGAGAGCCGAGTTTGCAACTGATCGCTCATATCGCTTCAACGTGAAGTTCGGGCGATCTGGCACCGCGCCGGTTTCAGTAAGCAGGCGTTTTTCTTACGATGACGTCTGGATTGAAGAATTGTCCGGACATATCACCCCAGATGGGATTCCAATGCTCCTCTTGGGAACGTCGAATGGTGCTTGGTTAGGGGAAATAAGCGTTGAATCTCTCATATCAGAGTTCGAATCCTCTCGACCGTGGCCCTTTCACGTAGATCCCGGCAGTCTAAAGGTCCGCCAAGGCTCTGAGTCGCCCACCGAGGAGGATTGGGAACGGCTCCGACTACTTTCTCGTATTTTTGACGAAGTACAAGATTTCGGCCGTCGTAAACAGCGACCTTACGCCAGTGCCCCTGTTCGTTCCAAGCCCCAACGGACCTACGATCCCGGACGCCCAACACGGGACCCGGAAGGCGATTACGTTCCGATGTATCTCGCGGATGTGTTTTTTCAGGATAAGAGGCAATGGAACGCCCTCAAGCAGAAGCTTGAGAAATTCGGTCAAGAGTCTGGGCTATTCGATGAGATTTCGGTCAAGTCCTTCGGAAGAAAGGCAAGCGAACCGTTTCAAGTTCAAATCAGAAAATTCGGCAGTAGAATCAAGGGGCCTCAACGCAACCTGATCGACGTCGGCTATGGTGTCAGTCAAGTTCTGCCTGTCGTCACTGAGTTACTCCGTGGCAACTACTTCATGGAGTTGTTACGCGGCCCCCCACCGTCAATATTCTTGTTACAACAGCCCGAAGTACATCTCCACCCCAGCGCCCAAGCCGCCTTGGGCAGCCTATTCTGTCAGATCGCCACGCCGGATCGCCAATTAGTAATCGAGACCCACAGCGACCATCTGCTCGACCGGGTGCGTATGGACGTGCGCGATGGTACCACAGACCTGAAGCCCGACGATGTTTCTATCCTCTTTTTTGAGCGCAAGGATTTAGACGTTCGGATTCACTCACTCCGAATCGACGAAGAGGGAAACATTGAAGGAGCACCCGATGGCTACCGAAACTTTTTCTTGGCAGAAACGGCGAGGTCTCTATGGAAGAGACAGTCTATAGGGACCTGAAGAATGTGTGCAATTGTTGACGCCAACGTCGTATCTGAGGTATTCGGATCTAAGCTACCGCCGGCAGGAGAGAAGTTCTTTGACTGGCTCAACAAAGGAAGTGGCCAGCTAATAGTCGGCGGCAAGTTGCTTGAGGAGCTTGAAAAAAGTTCGGCGGAATTCATACGCTGGGGACAGGAGGCTCAGCTTGCTGGAAAAATGAGAATCGTGAATAAAAGTGACGTTGACGCAAGGACAGAGCAGATCCAGAGTGAGGGTGCAATCAGGTCCGATGATCCACATGTCATTGCCCTGGCTCAAGTCAGCGGTGCCCGGTTGTTGTACTCAAACGATGGCAACCTACAGCAGGATTTCAAGAACAAGAGCCTGATTGACGATCCCCGAGGTAAGGTTTACTCGACGAGTGAAGGCGGGAGCTTCCAGCGTAGGCACGACAGGCTGCTTAAAAATAAAAATTTGTGCCGTCTATAATCTTACGGATAAAAGGAACCCACCATGCCTGACCGCCCCAACATCCTCGTCATAATGACCGACCAACAGCGCGCCACGGCCAGCCATCTCTACGGCAACACCTTCTGCCAAACCCCGTCGATGGAACGCCTAGCCGCCGACGGCGTGCTCTTTGAAAACGCAATCACCCCACACCCGCTCTGCGTGCCAGCGCGCATCTCATTTTGGACCTCGCAATTCCCCCACTCGCACGGCGGCCGACGCAACCAGACCTTGATGCCCGCCGGTGCCACGCACGTCTGGCAACTCTGGAAGAAAGCCGGCTACACCACGGGCCTGATCGGCAAAAACCACTGCTTCCAGCGGGACGAGGATTTGGCGCTCTTCGACGTGTGGAATGCCTTTACCCACGGCGGGCGCAACGAGGGGCCACAGACGCGGGGCATGGACTGGTTCCGGCCGGAAGAAGGTCGCCGCAAGGTCGCCGCTGCGCATCGCCAACTCGCCCACCAGAACCCCCGCTTCAGCTACGGCACCTCCGACCTGCCGTTGGAAGACCACTCCACCGGCCTAATCGCCGGGCAGACGACGCGCTTTATCGAAAAGCACCGAGACCAGCCCTTTGCCCTGTGGGTTTCCTTTCCCGATCCGCACGAGCCGTGGCTATGCCCAGCCGAGTATGCGGACCTGTTTCCACCCTCGGCCATTGACCTACCCCCCTGGCGCGACGACGAATTCGACGACGAGCGCGCGCCCGAGCGCAACCGAGTGCTCTATCAAATGCTGGGAGTGCGCCGCGACCCCATCGAAGACCTCTACGGCGTCATGGCCTCGTACTTTGGCATGGTGCGCTTTATCGACGACGCGCTCGGCCAGATCCTCGACAAGCTCGACGAACTGGGGCTGCGGGAGCAGACGATTGTGGTCTTTTGTTCGGACCACGGCGACTTCATGGGCGAACACGCCATGCAGTGCAAGGGCGGGGTCTTCTACGACAGCCTGACGCGGGTACCGCTGATCGTCTCTTGGCCCGGGCAGATCGCCACCGGAGTGCGCGACCAGAGCATGGCCAATCTAATCGACGTAGTACCGACGCTCTTGCACTTGCAAGAGTTAGAGCAGCCGCGCTCAATGCACGGAACGCCGCTGCCCACCGCAACCGACGCCGTACCCCGAGACGCGACCTTTTCCGAATACGGCTGCGGCGGGCCGCTCTTTACCATGGCCGACTTGGAAAAACTGCCTCAACCCTATGGCCGCAAAACCCTGATCGACAGCTTGCAGTGGCGCGAGGCGGCCGGCCGCTGCAAAATGGTCCGCACCCGCGAATGGAAGTACGTTCACGACCCAATGGGAGACCGCGACGAACTCTACGACCTCGTCGCCGATGCAAACGAGTTGGTCAATGTAATAGACGAGGAGCAACACCGCGACGCCCTCGCCGCCATGCGCCTGCGGCTAGCCGACTGGAGCATCAACACCGAGGACGGCCAGCCAGTGCCCTTGCCCGACCGCACCCACTACGAACTGACCTGAAGGCGCTTGCACAATCGGCACTCTGCCGGTATCTTATAAGCCATGATTTCTACTATGCTTACAGTCGCTTCCGCACCGTGCCTCACCGGTTTCCCGTTGGGGCCGACGGCTACCACTACCACTACTACGACTACGACGACCATGTGCGCCGGATAGCGACGGACTAAAGTTTATTTTGCAACCTCTCCCCGCTGTCGGCTACAATGACAGCGGGTTTTTTCATGCCAAGGAGCACGTCATGCTGATCAAAGTCCCCCAAGGACAAGCCATCGAATACCCCGGCGAGGGTACGCTCAAGGAGATCCTCGTCCAAGAGAACAAGGAATTGTTAAAGCAATACATCGCCGCCCGCACCGGCGACGATCACGTGGACTTCCATACCCATCTCACCAGCGAAGCGGAAGTCGAGCTCATTCCCTGGGATGCCGACGAGGCGGCCTGGATCTACCGCCACAGCATGTCGCACGTGTTGGCGCAGGCTGTGCTGCGCCTCTTCCCAGACGCGCAACTGGCGATCGGCCCGGCCATTGACGACGGCTTCTACTACGACTTCGACGTGGCCGAGCCTTTTACGTCCTCCGACTTGCAAAAGATCGAACGCGAGATGAAGCGGGTCGTCAAGCAAAACCACAAGTTCGAGCGGATCGATGTGGCGCGCCAAGAAGCGGAAGAAATGATCGCCAACGCTCCCTACAAACAGGAAATTCTCGCCGACTTGGAAGAAGGCCAGACCTTGTCCTTTTACCAAGACGGCGAGTTCGTCGACCTGTGCCGGGGGCCGCACATGCTCGGCACCGGACAAGTCAAACACTTCAAGCTCCTGAGCGTAGCCGGGGCCTATTGGCGCGGCGACGAGAGCCGCAAGATGTTGCAGCGGATCTACGGCACGGCCTTTGCCACTCGCGAGGCCCTCGACCACCACCTAACAATGCTGGAGGAGGCCAAAAAGCGCGACCACCGCACGCTGGGCAAGCAATTGGAGTTGTTCACCTTTGACGACGAAGTGGGTCCGGGGTTGCCGCTGTGGCTTCCCAAGGGAGCGGTGCTCATCGACGAGTTAGAGGACTTGGCCCGCAAGACCGAGCACGAGGCCGGCTATCAGCGCGTGCGCACGCCGCACATCTGCAAGGAGTCCATATACCTGCGCAGCGGCCACTTGCCGTACTACGCCGAGTCCATGTTCCCACCCATGGAGTTGGAGGGGGTCAAGTACTACCTCAAGCCCATGAACTGCCCCCACCACCACAAAATTTTCGCCGCGGCCCCGCGCTCTTACCGCGACCTGCCTCTGCGCTTGGCCGAGTATGGCACGTGCTATCGCTACGAGCAGTCGGGCGAGTTGTTCGGCTTGATGCGAGTGCGCTCGTTGCAGATGAACGACGCGCACATCTACTGCACGCTCGACCAATTCGAGGAGGAATTCCTCGCCGTCTGCCAGATGTATCTGCGCTATTTTGAGTTGTTCGGCTTGGAGAATTACCTGATGCGCTTGAGCACCCACGCGCCCTCGGGCCTAGGAGCCAAGTACGTCGACGACTCCGAGCGGTGGCTCCGGACCGAGGACATGGTGCGCGGCGCCATGGCGCGGGGCGGGATCAACTACGAGGAGGTGCCCGACGAGGCCGCCTTCTACGGCCCCAAGATCGACGTCGAGGTTTGGAGCGCCATCGGGCGGCAATTTACAATCGCCACCAACCAAGTCGATTTTGCCGTGCCCGGCCGCTTCGGCTTGACGTACACCAACGCAGCCGGCGAAGAGGAGACGCCCATCTGCATCCACCGCGCGCCGCTGGGCACGCACGAGCGCTTTATCGGCTTCTTGATCGAACACTACGCCGGTGCGTTCCCAATGTGGCTGGCACCCGTGCAAGCGGTGGTGCTGCCCATTGCCGAGCGCCACGCCGAGTACGGAAGCCAGCTCCATCAGCAGCTTCTCGCCGCTGGAATCCGGGCCGAACTCGACGCGGCCAGCGAGACCCTCAACAAGCGCATCCGCCAAGCGCAGACGCAGAAGGTGCCCTATATGCTGA
>JAPPEF010000325.1 GCA_028875335.1 Gemmatimonadota bacterium | reverse complement strand
GTGCGCACCATGCCGTGGCTGGTGTCGCGCTCCTCGGCGACCTTGTCCGCGGCGAGGGGCTGCCAGAAGCTAGGCCAACCAGACCGCGAATCGTACTTGGTTTCAGAGCTGAACAGCTCGCTGCCGCAGCAGACGCAGCGATAGACGCCTTGCTCCTTGTTGTCGCATAGCTCGCCGGTAAAGGCTCGTTCCGTGCCCTTTTGCCGCGTTACGTGGTATTGCTCTTCGGTGAGTTCCTGCCGCCACTCGGCTTCGCTTTTGACGATTTTTTTGCTCATCACAGCATTCCTTTCTCTTGGGTCAGTCTAATCGGCCAACTCGGCGTATTGCCCGCCGAAGAAGATCAGCGGCGCACCATTGCCTACCTCGCCGGCGAGGCATTCGCCGATGAACATGTCGTGGTCGCCCGCGGCCGCGACGTCCACTAGCTTGCAGTCCACATAGGCCAAGGCGTCGGCCAAAATCGGCGCGCCGGTCTGGGCCACTTTGGTCGCCAGATCCGCAAAGTCCTTGGGGCCACGCTGGGCAAAGCGCACGGAGAGGTCCTCCTGCTCTCGCTTGAGGATGTTGATGGCAAAGCCCTCGGCTTTTTGCAATAGGCCGTGCATGGACGCGCTTTTGTCAACCGAGACCACCACCAGTGGAGGCGACAGCGACAGCGACATGACTGCGTTGGCCGTCATGCCCCAAAGTTGGCCGTCGCAGGAGGTGGTTACCACGGTGACGCCGGTGGCAAAGCGGCCCATAATTTGCCGCTGAAGCAGAGGATCAAACGCCATTGCGCGTTTCCTTTCGCTTTAGTTCAGTGCGTTCTGATAGATGTCGGCCGCGTCGTCCGCTGCCACTGCGACCGGATTGGGTTTGAGCAGGCGCTGGACGCTCAGGGCGCTTTCGACCATCTGCGGAATGTCGGCGGCGCTTATCCCAGCCTCGCTCAGCGAGCCGTAGGGAGTGTGCTGCCGCCGCAACCCGTCGATCCACTCCGCGGCTAGTTCGACCCCTTCTTCACGGCTTTTGCCTCCCAACTCTAGCCCAGCGGCCCCTGCGGCGAAGTAGTATTTGTCGGCCACAGCCGGGGCGTTGTGCCGCATCACTCCGGGCAAGACGAGGGCCACAGCCGAGCCGTGCGGCACGGGTGCGCCGCGCTCAAAGGAGACCTTCTCGATCCCGTAGCCGAGTGCATGGCCGGCCCCAGTATTGATAGGACTCAACAGCAGTCCGGCTAGCAGGGCACAGCGCGCCATTTGATAGCGCGCGTTGGGGTCGCCGTGGACTACGGCCTGCACGTACGCCGGGCAGCCTGCGGTCAAGGCTGCTCGCGCTACGGCGTCGCCGATGGCATTACTCTTGGTGGAGGCCGTGCATTCGAGGGCGTGCCCGAGGGCATCCAAGCCGGTGATTGCGGTCAATACCGGCGGCAGGTCTTGGTGCAAACGCGGGTCCACTAGGGCGGCCTTGGGCTGTAAGTAGCTGCTGTACACGGCCTTTTTGCCGGTTGCGTCGGCGATTACTGACACTCGGCTGACCTCGCTGCCCGTGCCCGCGGTGGTCGGGATGCCGACGAGTGGGGCCAGCGGCGGTTTTTCGTACAGGTCGAAGCCAAAGTAATCGGCCACGGAGCCGCCATTTGCAGCGGTGCAGAGCGCGGATTTGGCCGTGTCCATGGTGCTGCCCCCGCCCAAGGCGACCGCCACATCGAAATCCGCGGCTGCCAGCGCGTGCGCGCAGGCATCGACGCTCTGGACGGAGGGATTGGGCGCGATCTCGCTGTACGCGCTCACCACGTCTAGGCCATCGAGAGCTTGGCGGACTAAGTCGACGAGTGGGGCAATGCCCGGATCGTGGATGAGCAGCACTCGGCCCGCGCCGAGGCGGCCGCACTCGTCGGCTAGCTGCGACAGGGCACCCGCCCCGAATACGACCCGCCGGTCGCGGAATTCGAACATTTCTGCTAGCGCGGCACGCCGACTTGCTGCGGCAAAATAGGCGCTGTCCGATAGCAGGTCCTCGTTGATTTGCACACTACCCATTGCGGCCTTCCTCTTGGTGTTGACGCGGCGAATCGAGTCTTGTTTCGCGCGGGGGATTTGTGCAATATATACACGGAATCGCAGCACTACAAAAACGGAGCTACCATGACGCAATACGCCGCCCAGACCTACGCCGAGCAGGGCTTTCTCACGGGCATCGACCTGTTTAGCGCCAGCGAGATCGATCACTTCCGTTCGTGCTTCGACGAATTGGAAGCCCGCGAGGGCCGCGAAAAGTGCCAGATCGGTCTGCAAGCCCGCCACTTAGACGAAGAATTCATCTGGCAGATGGCCACGGAGCCGCGCATCCTCGACGCCATGCAGGAAGTCATGGGCGAGGATATTATGCTGCTCTCGACCCACTTTTTCTGCAAATACCCCGATCCAGAAGCCAAGCACTTTGTGGCTTGGCATCAAGACGTCACCTATTGGGGCTTAGAGCCGCCCGAGGCCCACACCGCTTGGGTGGCTGTGGATGCCAGCGATGTGGAAAACGGCTGTATGCGGGTCATCCCCGGCTCGCATAAAAACGGCATTGCCACCCACGGCGAGTCGGCCAAAGCCGGCAATTTGCTCAGCATTAATCAGGAGATTCCCGACGAGCTCGTCGATGACAGCCACGCCGTCGATTTGGTGCTCGCGCCGGGCCAGATATCCATTCACGACGGTCAGGTATTCCACGCCAGCAACCCCAACACCTCCAATCGCCGCCGCTGCGGGTTGACGCTGCGTTACGTGGCCCCGCACGTCGCGCAGACCGAGCTCAACTCGCTGGGCAACAAGTATCCGACTGTCTTGGTGCGCGGCGAGGACCGCTACGGCAATTTCCCCGAGCAGCACGTGCCTTTTGCCTCTGTTGCTCGATAATTACACATTCCGCTACACGTAAGGAGACACAATGGCCCAGTACGACCGGATGGCCGTCCTCAATGCCATCTACGACACGGGTATCGTCCCGGTCTTTTATAACGCCGACCCAGAAACCACCATCCACATCGTCGAAGCCTGCGCCCGAGGGGGTGCTCGCTGCGCTGAATTCACCAATCGCGGCGATTTGGCTTATCACGTCTTCACCGAGACCGTGCGCCACGTGATGGCCGAGAAAATCGACATCATCATGGGCGTTGGCTCGATCTGCGACGCGCCCACTGCGGCCCTCTACATTGCCAACGGCGCGAACTTCGTCGTCGGCCCCTTGCTCAACGAGGAGGTCGCTCGCCTGTGCAATCGCCGCAAAATTGCCTATTCGCCCGGCTGCGGCTCGGTCAGCGAGATCGGCCAGGCCGAGGAGTTAGGCGTCGAGATCGTCAAGGTGTTCCCCGGCAGCGAAGTCGGCGGTCCGGCCTTCGTCAAATCCGTACTTGGCCCTTGTCCGTGGACTCGGATTATGCCCACCGGCGGCGTCGATGCCACCCGCGAGAGCTTGGAAGCGTGGTTTACAGCCGGCGTTGCCGCCGTTGGCGCTGGCTCCAAGCTGATCACCAAGGAACTCGTCGCCGCCCAAGACTGGGATGGTTTGGAGGCCAAGGTGCGCCAGAGTGTCGATTGGATTCGGGAAATCCGCGCTGAGATGGCGGGCTAGTCCAGCAGTCATGGCCTTGACACAAGCGCAAAAAAGCCACTTTGAGGAACAGGGCTACCTGCCCTATCATCGGATCCTCTCTGACGACGAATTACAGGCCCTGCGCCAGCGCAGCGAGGAGATTGCCCGGGGCCAAGCCGACCACGTGCCGCCGCGCTATGTCCAGTTGGAAGCCGCCTTCCGCGAGGAAGAGGAGGCTGAGGTGGATCGCCTCGATCAGGTGCGCAAAATGACGCACCTGTGCTATTTTGATCCCCTCTTTGAGGCCGTGGCCCGCAAGGCGAAGATCGTCGATGTCATCGAGGACTTGCTCGGCCCCAATATCAAACTCTATTGCGACCAATTGATGATGAAGGCGCGCTATCACGGCACGGTCACTGACTGGCATCAGGATTCCGTGGCGTGGCCGCAGTTTGCTCCGCAAGACCACGTCTCCTGCTGGGTCGCCCTCGACGACGCCACCGTGGAAAACGGCTGCATGACCGTACTGCCGGGCAGCCACAAATGGGGGCCTATCAATTCGGCGCACAAAGCCCGCTTTTTGGAAAATCCCCTGATTCCCGAGCCTGTGCCAGTGGAATTGCCGGCTGGCTCCTGCTTGTTCCACCACGGCCTCAACTTCCACCGCACGGGTGCCAATCCCACCCCCAATCGGCGGCGCGGCCTAGCCCTGCACTATCTCCGCTCGGAGACCATGTACCTCGGCGTTGGAAGCGAGGAACAGCGCCTGATGACCGAGTGCGAAAAGCCGCGCGGCGAATTTCGCTTTATGTTGATCAGGGGAAGCGAATTCGACGGGCGGGTGTAGCCGTATGGCTTTATTTCTGCTAGGTGATTGGCAACAAGCCGCGCATTTGCCGGAGGTAGCTCTGGATTCTGATAGATGCTGACCAAGCTCACCATCCGCAACTTCAAACGCTTCGGCGAGGTCGAGATCGAACTCGGGAGTCCGGTGGTCTTCATCGGCCCCAACAACTCTGGGAAGACTTCGGCCATGCAGGCACTCGCCTTATGGGACATCGGTCTCAAGCGCTGGAATGAGAAGCGGTCCGGGAAGAGCACGCCCGAGAAGCGTCCCGGCGTCACCGTCAACCGCCGCGACCTCGTGGCCATTCCGATTCCGGACGCGAACCTCCTTTGGCATGGTCTGCATGTGCGAGATGTGCGCAGAGTCAACGGCCAGCAACGCACTAGCAATATTCGCATCGACATTACCGTCGAAGGTGTGACCAATGACCAAAGCTGGAGGTGTGGCTTGGAGTTCGACTACGCCAACGACGAGTCTTTCTATTGTCGTCCGCTTCGTCTGGCTGACGGCAAAACCCCCGACCGCATGCAAGTGCCGGACGAAGCAGGAAGCGTCCAGATCGCCTTCCTGCCGCCGATGTCCGGGCTTGCGGCTACGGAAACACGCCTTGATGACGGTGCTGTCAATGTTCGGATCGGAGAGGGACGTACCGCCGAAGTGTTGCGCAATCTCTGCTTCCGGATTTGCGAAGGACAGCCGTCCTTGTGGAACGATCTTGTTAAGCAGATTGAAAACCTGTTCGGGTCAAAACTCCGTCCGCCGCGCTACATTGCCGAACGCGGCGAGATCGTAATGACCTATCACGAGCATGGCGCTGAACTCGATTTGTCGTCCGCCGGGCGGGGTTTGCAACAGACGCTGCTTCTCCTTGCATATATGTACGCGAATCCCGGCTCCGTCTTGCTCCTCGACGAGCCTGACGCTCACTTAGAGATTCTTCGTCAGCGCCAGATATACCGTCTGCTCACTGATGTGGCGCGAGCAAGCGACAGCCAGATTATTGCCGCCAGTCACTCTGAAGTGCTGCTAAACGAAGCTGCGGACCGAGACTTGGTTGTCGCCTTCGTCGGCCAGCCACACCGCATCAACGACCGCGGCAGTCAGGTCTTGAAGGCACTCAGAGAGATCGGGTTTGAGCAGTACTATCAGGCGGAACAGACTGGATGGGTGCTCTACCTAGAGGGTTCAACGGACCTAGCGATAATGCAAGCTTTCGCTAGACGGCTGAGACACGAACGCGCAATCCAAGTATTTGGACGGCCATTCGTGAAATACGTGGGGAATCAACTCACAGCGGTTCAGAACCACTACCACGGTTTGCGGGAAGCGCTCCCCACTCTTGGTGGAGTTGCCCTTTTTGATCGCCTCGAATCAGAACCTCTCGATATTTCCCCGGTCGAGCGCCTGATCTGGAAACGCCGGGAGATAGAAAACTACATCTGCTCGCGGGCCACACTCGGAAAGTACGCATCGGCGTCGGCATCGGCGTCAGAGAATGCTGCATCGGGACCACTGTTCGCGTCGGCCGAAGTAGAGAGGCGGCAGGATGCGATGAGCCAAGCCATTGAGGAAGTAGAGTCGGCCCTAAAGACGCTTGGCAAAGGATCCCCTTGGAGTGCTGACATCAAGGCCAGCGATGATTTTCTAGTCCCGCTCTTTGAATCCTACTTCGGGAAGCTTGGCCTACCCAATCTGATGGCCAAGAAAAATTTCTACGAGTTGGCTGAACACGTCCCCGATAGCGAGATTGATCCCGAGATTAGCGAGAAACTGGACGAGATCGTGCGGGTCGCGGAGAATGCGACCCCTGCGGGAGACTAGGATTGATCCTCAAGTTCGCCGTCTTGCCAACTTCAGGACCTGCCCCTCGCAACGATATCCAACACATTCTTAACATCCCGAGAGCATTTTGCCGTTTTATTTTTTGCAGAAATCAGCGATATTCAACCCCTGTTGTTTGGTGGATCGGAGAGTGACGTAGTGATTGCGAGAGGATTGGCTATTGGCTATAGTATGGGACTACTAGAGTAGGATCTGCTCGATCAAAGGAGGGAGATCGATATGGTTGGAAACTCGAGTGGCAGCGCATTGCAGGTGGGCGGATTTATTGTGGCCGGCGGCCTCCTAATGGGGGCGACCGGGGCTTATGCCGCGAGCGGTGAAGAACTGCAATTCATTCTCAACACCTTCTCGTTTCTCGTTTGGGGCGTGCTCATAATGTGGATGTGCGCGGGCTTTACTATGCTTGAAGCCGGGTCTGTGCGCACCAAGAACGCCTCCATGATCTGCCTCAAGAACATCGGGCTTTATTCGATTGCCGGGATCACGTACTACTTGGTCGGCTACAACCTCATGTACGTCGATGTGCAGGAAGGCTGGATCGGCACCCTCAAGTTCTTATACGGGCCTTCAGACAATGAGCTCAAGCTGTTGTCCGGTGAGGCCGCGGCCGCGGCAGACGTGACAAAGGCCGGCTATGCCACCATGTCGGACTGGTTTTTTCAGATGGTCTTTGTGGCGACGACCGCTTCTATTGTATCGGGTACGCTGGCCGAGCGGGTGAAGCTGTGGGCGTTTCTTGCTTTTACGGTCGTGTTGACGATAATCATTTATCCCATCGTCGGGGCTTGGACTTGGGGTGGCGGCTGGCTGAGTGCAATGGGGTTTAAGGATTTTGCTGGCTCTACCATAGTGCATTCGACCGGAGGTTGGGCTGCGCTCGCCGGGGCGCTCGTGGTCGGGGCGCGACACGGGAAATTTCGCGCCGACGGCAGCGTCAAGGTCACGGCGCCTTCCAACATCCCCGCCGTGACCTTGGGCGTCTTCATTTTGTGGCTCGGGTGGTTTGGCTTCAACGGCGGCTCGCAGCTCGCGCTGTCGAGCGCGGCCGATGCCGTCGCCATGAGCCATGTGCTCGTGAATACCAACCTTGCGGCAGCAGCCGGCGTCATAGCTGCTCTCATCGTATCGCGGCCGATCTTAGGACGCATTGATCTACTCGGCGTCCTCAACGGCGCGCTCGGCGGCCTCGTCTCCATTACGGCCGGGCCAGATATCGTCGATCACCACTGGTCGCTCGTAATTGGTGCTATAGGCGGCGCGTTGTGCGTCGGCGCGATGAAGTTGTTGGAGGTCGTCAAGCTAGACGATGTTGTAGGTGCGATTCCGGCCCACTTGTTCGCCGGCGTTTGGGGGACCCTAGCGGTCTGCATTGCAGCCGGTGGCAACTTCGGTGTCCAGCTCATCGGGGTGTTGGCGGTGGGCGCGTTTGCGTTTGCGGCTTCGTGGCTCGCGTGGTTTGTTCTAGACAAGACAATGGGGGTGCGGGTGTCGCAAATCGTTGAAGAGCTCGGCCAGGATACTGCAGAGCTCGGAATCGAAGCGTACCCTGAATTCGTGCTCATGCCCGATCAGGATGACGTTGACCAAATTCGGAACAATTCATAACCGGCCAGCAACTGGTGCATACCATTTAGAAAGGTAGGAGATCAAGTGAACACCGAACAGAAGGATGGCGTATTAATCGCCAAGCCCGAAGGCCGCATCGACGGGGTCAATGCCCGCGACTTCCACGAGGCCTTAAGCGAGGCGATCGGCACGGACAGCAACCCGGTGCTCGTCGATTTGGCGGACATCAACTACATCAGCAGTGCGGGCTTGCGGACGTTTCTGCTGATTGCCAAAACGCTCCAGCAGCGCAGTGCTCAGTTCGCGCTATGCTCGCTTTCGGAGCCGATACGGGAAATTTTCGAAATCAGCGGTTTTGACAAGATCATTGCGATCCACGCCTCCGAAGAAGAGGCACTCGCCGCACTGTCGTAGTTAAACTGAAGGGGGCGTCGTCGTCGCGTCTGGATTGGCTTCGGCAGATTGCAGGGCTGACGGCCGCACCGCAGGCAGCTCGATGGTCATCTCGGTAAATTCTCCAGGCTCGGAGTGGACCTTGATGGTACCCCCGTGTTCGCGCACGATGTCGTTGGACAGCGCGAGCCCGAGCCCGGTTCCCTGATCGGTCGGCTTAGTCGTAAAGAATGGGTTGAAGATTTTGTCGACGACATCCGGCGGGATCCCCTTCCCATTGTCGCGGATGCGGACTTCGACTTGATCGGGTGTTCGCTGGGAGCTGATCCAGAGTGTAGGGACGTAGTCGGATGCCGTCTCTGGAGCGTTCCGTTTCTCGTTGGTGGCGTAGCAGGCATTGCTCACCATGTTTAGAAAGACGCGGGCCAAATCCTGCGGGACCACGTCTAACTCCCCTACCTCCTCGTCTAACTCTTCCTTGATGTCGAGCTGAAAATCCGCATTGGTCGCGCGTGCGCTGTGAAAAGCGAGGCGGGCGTGTTCTTCGAGCAGGCCGTTGATATCCGTGGCCCGTGCCTCGCCCGACCCGCGACCCATCTGCAGCATATCGCGGACAATGCGATTGGCGCGGTCGCCGTGTTGGCGGATGCGCCCGAGATTGTCGGTCAAGTCGCCGTTGATCTCGTTGATTAGCTCGCGCTGCTCGCCGTCTAGCTTCTGGCCGTCTTGCTCTAGTACCTCTTGTAGCTCTTCTAACAGTTCCTCCGAAACCTCCGCGAAGTTCTTGACGAAGTTCAAGGGATTCTGGATTTCGTGCGCCACGCCCGCGGTGAGTTCACCCAGGGCGGCTAGTTTTTCGCGCATGACGATCTGATCCTGCGCCTGCTGTAGGTCGGCAAGCACCGTTTCGAGCGTGGCATTTTTCTCTTCCAAGTCGGCGGCCAGCTTTTCCACCAAGTTGAGCCGCTGGGCCTCCAATGAGTTGTGGCGGAAGATTTCGAGGGCCGCGGCCATGTCGGCAACCTCGTCGCGCCCGGACATCTCGATCTTTGTCTCGAGGTCGCCTTCCGCCATGTGGCGCATTCGGTTCGACAGAAATTCGAGACGGCGCAGTAGCACCCGGCCAACGAGCAGCCACGCGATCAGGATCGCTCCAGCGATGCCGACCGCGTTAATAGCAAGCAGGAGCTTGCGGCCGGTGAAGATGGCTTGAGTGGAGGTTTGGGTGGCCTCTTGGGCGCTTCCGCGGGCCGTGTTCACTAGGCCCTCGACCTCGGCGACTAGTTCAATGGACAAGTCGCGGTTGCGGTCGAGCAGTGCTCGTTGCTGTTCAACGACCTGGAGTTCCGAGGCGCGCAGAGCGAAGATATTTTCGTCCCCTCGGCCCAAGTCGAACAGGCGGTTAAAGGTCTGGTCGAGCTCTCTATGTAAGTAGGCGCGCTCGATGCGGAAGCCAACTTTGGGCGTCTGGTGGTCAAGTGTGCTGTGCAAGGGGCCTGCGCCGAGTGCGGCGAGTTTTCGTTCGATGCCGTCGACTGTGGAGTCGAAGCGCTCCTGTAAGGGCTCTAGCAGGCGCGAGTCCGACAGGTTGAAGGCACTGGCCAGTAGGCGCGTGGCCGTAGTGGTCCCTTCCTGCAACTCGGCTAGATCGCGATAGAGAGAAAGTTCGGCCTCTGAAAGGTGCTGGGCACGGGGTGCGGGCGGTTCTCCGAGGGTGCGGTAGCCGGTCATTGCGTAGAATAGTTGATCGTCGATGGCTGGAATCAAGATGCCGATCAGTTCGTTTTGCAGTGTCTCTAGGTTTTTTTGCAATCCACGGCTGCGATCTCTGAGGTCAAAGCGCTTGGACACCGAAGCCTCAATCGCGTCGATGTTGGCGATGAGGGTGTCGCCGCGGGCGCGAATCCGCGCGAAGCGTTCCTCGGCTGCGCCCTGCTGGGTCAGGGCGGCCAATTGCTTTTTAAAGTCGTCCCGCTCGGAGGCGACTTTGTCGGCGACCTCGATAAAGGCCATCGGCGTCTCAGCCGCGACCAAGCGCGGGGCTGCCGCGGCGAGGGTGCCGCTTTGCTGGGCGACCGCAAAAGCGGTGGCGATTTCTGGGACGGCCCGCTCGTTTACCTGCCTTTGGGCATCGCCGACTTGGTCGAAGGAAAACCAAGCCACCAAACTCGCGATCATGGTGAGGACCACGGCCGTGCCAATGCCCATGTACAGATGAAAGGCGATGCGGTGACGGGCTGCGAGTAGGCGTTTCAGTAGGGAGATCATGGCTTCGTCGCGCCCTTCAAGGAGTGGATGGGGCGGTATTGGCCGTCACTGTCGAGCACGGTGAGGAAGACCGCATCCGAGCCCTGATTGTCGCCATCTCCGTAGCGGAGCTTGAACCCCTCTAGGTCGATGACATCGGCGCGGCGCAAGTTGTCTAATAGGCAGGCGCGGCTGACTGCTCGGCCGCAGCCAGTGAGGGCGGCGATGGCCAAGCGACCGGCCAGGTAGCCTTCGAACGAGACAAAGCTCGGCTCGGCTCGCGGGGCTTGAGCTGCGAGGGCGTGGCGGTACGAGCCGACGATGGCCGGCTCAGTGGCCGTTGGGAAGGGCACGACCTGCGAGACTAAAACCCCAGCGCCAGCAGGGCCGAGTTCCCGCGCCAATGCCTTACTGCCTACGAATGAGATGGTCACAAAGATGGGGTTGAAACTCGTCGTTTGCGCCCAGGCGATTAGGGTGGCGACCGGCTGGTAGGTCCCGACCAAGATCACGGCTTGGGGCTGGCCGCTGCGCAGGTCGAGCAGAGCGGTCTTTACCGCCTTGGTGTTGCGCGGATACACGCCGACCGCCACGAGCGATAGCTCGCGGCGCTCTAACGCGCGACGCACTCCGCGAAACCCTTCTCGGCCAAATGAGTCGTCTTGGTACATTACGGCAATGCGCTCGATGCCCAAGTCGTCGGTCAGACGGGCGACTATTTCCTCGGTTTCCTGATAGTAGGAGGCGCGCAGGTTGACCACGCCGCGCCACTTGGGATCGCGGAGGAAACTACTGCCCGTGAAAGGAGCGATGTAGGGGACGCCGGCGTCCTCGGCAATGGGGACGGCTGCGCGCGAGGTTGGGGTGCCGACGGCGCCGATCAGCGCGAAAACCTGCTCGCCTTCGATCAACTGGCGGGTGTTGTCGATGGCGGCTTCCGGCTCGTACCCATCGTCGAGCGACACCAATTCGAGCCGGCGTCCGTGGACCCCGCCCTGCTCATTCACCTCGCGGAAGGCCGCCTGCATCCCGAGCCGCATGTTGCGGCCCAACTCTTGGGCTGACCCGCTAAAGGCGGCGGATTGGCCAAAGAGGATACTCCGGTCAGAGACACCGGGCTGTTCCTCACCAAGCGCAGCACTCGCAACCAGCAGCGCGACCGCGCATCGAGCAAGCGTGCTACTCAACTATCCCTCCGCTTGACCAAGGTCAGGCAGTTTTTGTCTTGCTGTCGCTGGTAGTGGACCTCGTCCATCATGGTGCGCACGAGGTAGATGCCCAGCCCGCCCACGGTGCGGTCTTCGACCTCGGCGTTCAAGTCCGGCTCTGGAGCGTCGACGAGCGGATTGAAGGCGTGGCCGTCGTCCTCGATCTCGATCGTGATCGTCTCGTCCTCTGAGGAAATGACGATCTTGATTTCGTGGGCTTTGTCGTCGTCGTGCCCGTAGTTGACGATGTTGACCCCCAATTCCTCGACGGCCAGCCCGATCTGAAAGGTGACGTCTGGGGACCAGTTTTCTTCCTCTGCAAGTGCCTCAATAGCGGCGTTGACCTTGTGCAGTTCGTCTAGTTCAGTCGCTATGAGCAGCGATTTCTGAGCGCTCATTGGTCTGTCTCGCTGCGGCGAAGCGTCAGGCAGGTGACATCGTCAAATTGAGGGGCATCGCCGGCAAAGGCCTCGACCGCCGCAAAAACCGCCTCGTTGGTAGCGTGGGCGTCCATAGGTGTCCCGTCGGTGAAAATCTCGCACAGGCGCTCTAGCTCGAACTGGTCACCTTGGTCGTTTTCGGCTTCGGTGACGCCGTCGGTGTACAAGACGACGCGGTCGCCGGGTTGCAGGGTCATTGAGCTTTCTTCGTAGGGGAAACCTGGTACCACGCCTAGCGCTACTCCGCCGGTCGGCGGAATCACGGTCGAGCTGCCGTCGGCGTGGACCACCAGCGGGGTATTGTGCCCGCCATTGGCATAGGCCAACTCGCCGGTTTCTGGGTCGAAGGTCGCGTAAAAGACGGTCACGAACATGGCGGCGTCGTTTTCTTCTTGCAGCAGTTGATTTACTTCGCTCAGCACCTTGCCCGGCGAATCGAGGCCAATGGCCGAGCCCTTCAGCAGGGTGCGGCTCGACATCATAAACAGGGCTGCTGGCACGCCTTTGTCCGAGACATCGGCGACGACGAGGCCGATGCGGCCGTCTTCGAGGGACAACACGTCGAAGAAATCGCCACCGACGTCGCGCGCGGGCTTCATGCTGCCGAAGATTTCAAAGCCCGACCCGGTGGGAAAACTGGTGGGCAAGATGGACTGCTGCATCTTGTTGGCCACGCTGAGTTCGTTTTGCAGGGCGACTAGTTTGTCGCGCGACTCCAGCGCCTCGCGCCACAGCTCTAGATGGCGCAAGGTCCGCTGGATGGTCACCTTCATGTCCTCGAAGTCGATGGGCTTGGTGATGAAGTCAAACGCGCCCCGATTCATGGCCGTGCGGATGTTCTTCATGTCGCCGTATGCCGAGACGATGACCGAGCGGATGTTGGGGTCCACCTTGGGGATCTGCTCTAGCAAGGTGAGCCCGTCCATCCGGGGCATGTTGATATCCGAGAGCACCATGTCGATGTCTTGCTCTTCGCTTAGCACTTCTAGGGCTTCAACGCCGTTTTGGGCGAACATAAAGCTGTACTGGCCCGAGCGAATTTCGCGGCGCATGCGCTGCCGTACTAGGTGCTCTAAATCTGGCTCGTCGTCGACGACGAGGATCTTGGGTCGTAGTATTGCCATTTCTCTCTCCCCAAGTTTGGGTTAGCCTGGCGCGGCTGTCAAACGGTTAATTTCCCGGTTCTATCACTACCTTCATGGCCGCTTCGCCGCCGGTAATATCGAGGCCCTCGCGGATGTCGGACAGCGGTAGCCGGTGCGTGATAAAGCGATCCAAGGGTGCGGCTGTGCTGCGCAAGAAAGATAGCGCGGTCTTGAACTGCATGGAAGGATACGCCCACATGCCGCGGATGTCCAAATCTTTAAAACAGACGATGTGCGGGCGGATCTCCACTCCCCCTGGATCGGTGAAGTGCCCCACCTCCACGACGATGCCACCCCGGCGCACTAAGTCGAGCGATTCTTTGAAGGCTACGGGCACACCGGCTGTTTCAATGACGATATCGGCTCCTACGCCTGCGGTCATGTCTTGCAGGGCTAGCTGCCGCTGCTCAGGGCTACCTTCTCCCATCGCGAGCACTTTATGAGCGCCCATGGTGCGGGCGAGCTCCAACCGGGCCGCGCTCAGATCGCCAGCGATAATCAAGTCGGTGCCGATGTGGCTCAGCACTGCCACCACGAGCTGGCCGATGGGACCGGCTCCGAGGACCAGCACGGATTTGTCGAGGCCCAACCCCTCGCCGATGTGCGGGATGCCCGGTCCCAAGGCGCGCTCTACGGCCCGGGTGGCCACGGCCGCTGGCTCGGTGAGTACGGCTCGTTCCGAGGGCAGGTCGTCGGGGATCTTGAAGAGCCACGAATGGCCCGTCAAATGCAGATATTCGGCAAAGCCGCCGCGCGGCATGGGCGCGAGATCGGCGGACACAAATCCGTACACAAAGCGGTTGGAGCACAGGGTGGGCCGCTGGGGCATGTGCAGGCAGTAGTAGCACCGCCCACAGGCCCGCGACGAGGGCGTCGTCGTCACGCGGTCACCCACCGCGACTGGGCCGCCCACTATGGCCAGGCTATCGGCTGCGGCCGGACCCATCTCCTCGACGATGCCCACTAATTCGTGGCCGGGTATCACGGGAAACGGCAGGGCCATGTGGCCGGCGAACATGTGCTTGTCGCTGCCGCAGATGCCGGTGCGTTCGATCTTCAATAGGACTTCGTCGTCTCCGATCTGGGGTTTGGGATACGAGCGCACGGCGATCTGGCCTGGGCCGGTCATGATCGCTGCCTGTATCTGACTCATGCTTTTCTTCTCCTATACAGTTCTAATAGCCAATGCTGCGCATGTACTGGCGGTTGATTTGCATCTTTTCGGTTTCGGGCCGCTTGGCTTGTCCGGGGCAGACTGTGATCCAGCCGGTGTATTCGGCTTCCCGCAGCGCCGCCATAAATGCCAGATAGTCGCACATGGGGCCTTCGCCCAAGTCTACGGTCTGTCCGTCCTTGAAATCGTGCAGATGCACGTACGCGATCCGCGCGGCGAAGTCGCGCACGGCTTGGACCGGGTCGTAGCCCCAATGTACGGCGTGGGACATGTCCATACAGAGGCGACACGCATCTAGGCGACTCATGAAGCGCTTCCACTCTGCGGCGCTGTCGACGAGGTGATTGATATGCGGATGGAATGTAACCACAACGCCCAAGTCTGCGCCGTATGTGGCCAGATCCTCGTACGCGGCTGCCATCTGGTCCAACTCCGCGTCCGTGCTGTTGCGGCCCTCTCGTCCCGGCCCTTTGGTCATAAAGGTTGCGACCTCGAGTTCGGCGGCAAACTCGATTCGCCGCTTGTTGATCTGTTGGCTCGGTCCGTCGAGGTCCAGCGCGACATTCGGCCCGCAGACGGCGGCCACTTCCACGCCAGATGCCTCGCAGAGTTGTCGCACGCGTTGTGGTGTACCCAACCAGTCGAGTGGTTGCCGCGCCTCCCAGCCATCCCAGCCAAAAGTTCGCAGGGCTTCTAGCTCTTGCGCTAGATCGGGTGCCCGCCATAACAGGCCGCTGTACGCCAATTTGTAGCTCATTTTCCTACGCCTAAAAATTCCAAATTTACCCAACTGCCGAGGCCGGGGCAATGGTCTGCCGCCGTTGTGAACGGAAATGTAAGTGAGATGTTACATGGGGCAATGAAACGCAGCAGGATGGGCTGGGTTCACGTCCATGCAAATACTACACCTAACGCCTCTTGTGGGTTGTCGGCGAGCATGTCGTAGGTGGTTTGGCAATCGGTGGGGTTGGCGACGTGGG
>JAPPEF010000298.1 GCA_028875335.1 Gemmatimonadota bacterium | reverse complement strand
TCATGGGACTCGACGGTTTGCAGACACCTGATCCGTGGCCGACGCTGCACCAGTGCGAAGTGATGGTTTTAGGATGTGATAGTGCCTAGGAACGCCGCAACTCACGGCGCGAATTGGTATTCTACCGGCAACTGCGCGACGTCCGTGATGCTTGAGTCGGCGTGGTAGTAGATGTTCACGCGCCCGGTGCCGCAGTCGCCGAACTCGTCGCAGGTGAGTGTGCCGATAATCCCCCGAAAGTCGGTCGTCGCCGCGATCTTCTCGCGCAGGGCGACGCGGTCGATGTACAACTTGTCGCCTTCCTCCACCGCAACGGATTCGATG
This sequence comes from Gemmatimonadota bacterium, assembly GCA_028875335.1. Next base: position 15,233 of record JAPPEF010000298.1, on the reverse strand, counting down.
GCGCTGAGCAGTAGCGTCGTGGCGTCGTAGGCGTGGAAAAAGAAGTTGGCGTCGGTAGTAGCTTGGTACTCGGCCGACAGCGCACTCACGTCCTTGCCGGTCACTTGATTGGCATTGCTGCCGAAATGCGCGTCGTGCCCCGAGAGATAGACTCCTTCCGATTCCGGCTTTTCGAGAAAATCCTGCGTACTCGTAGCGGAGCCGGCGATGAGCGTTACCTCTTCCAACCCGTCAAACCCCTTTGCTTGGTTGACGAGATGGTACCCTTCGGCGGCAAACAGCGGGAGGAAGATGCCGTCCGGTTCGGCAATCGCAAAATCCGCGAGCACGGCGCTCATGTCCGTGTCGCCCTTGCTGACAGTGGCGATGGCAACGACTTCGCCGCCGAGTGCGCTGAAGGTGTTGGCGAAGGCCGTGGCGAGACCTTGCGTGACTGAGTCGCCGTCGTGGATGGTCGCCATTCGTCGCAAGCCCAACTCGTCATAGGCGAAATGGGCGACTGCTTGGGCTTGATAGAGACCGTTGCTGTAAACGCGAAAGTAGCCGGGATGGTAGTCCGGTCCTCGGTTGCCCGCGAGGTCCGACGTGAGATCGGGCGACGCGTTCGCCGGCGAGATCATCGTCAGCCCTGCAGCGCTGAGCACGGGCGAGGCACCCACCGACGCCTCGGAACACGTCGGGCCGATGACGCCTATCACTTGCGGGTCGGCAGCGATCTGACGCGCACCCTCGCTGCCGCCGTCGCTTGAACACATGGTATCTACCGGCTGACCGAGCGAGACTGCGCGACCATGAATGGGGCCATAATCCTCGACGGCTAGCTCAATAGCCTTCTGGATCGACTCGGAAATACTCTGCAGGCCCGTGAGCGGCAGCATGGAACGCACTTGCACGGCCGCGCCTGCATCAACCTCGACCGCGCCGAGCGGTCCCGCCTCAAAGCCGAGCGGTTTATCCTCACCGCATCCTGCCGCGAGTGCCGCGAGGAGTGCGATGTGGAATACTCTCTTAGCCATTGGTGTATATCTCCTGATTGCGTTAGCCAGCGGCGTAAGGTATCACGGTCTATCCTCGGCTGCAATTCTGCCATAGATTTTGGATGACTGGCTTCAACATACCTATTACATTAAATACGAAAAGGTGCGGTATCGTTCCTGAGCTAACTGTATGCAAGAGACTTCGTATGACTTTCCATTAGAAAGGGTATAATGACAAACGCGATGAAACCATTCGATTCTTCCGATGAACAGCCTTCCCAATCCGCACAGCCGATAGCGATCGTGGGTATGGCGTGCCGGTTCCCCGGCGCGTCGAATATCTCTGCCTTCTGGCGTCTGCTCGCAGCCGGTCAGAACGCTGTCAGCGAAGGGGTTCCGGGTTCCGGAGTAGGGCGCTGGGGCCAGCTCTTCCCCGACGACACAGTTCAGAACGAGAGTTGCCGTTACGGTGCCTTTGTCGATGACATCGACCTGTTCGACGACACCTTCTTCCGAATTTCGCCGGTGGAGGCGGAACTGCTGGACCCGCAGCAGCGCATGATGCTGGAGACGAGCTGGGAGGCTCTTGAGGACGCGGGAATCGATCCGGAGGGATTGAGAGAGAGCCGCACCGGCGTGTACACCGGGATCAGCAACGACGAATACCGAATGCTGGTCGTGGACTCGAGCAAACCCGCCGAGGCTGCTGGCTGCCTTTACGCCCTCAGCGGCACCAATCTAAACGGGGCCAGCGGACGAGTTTCCTTTGTGCTGGGTCTCAGGGGGCCGGCGAAGGCAGTCGACGCCGCGTGCGCGTCATCCATGGTATCGGTCCACGACGCGGTGGCAGACCTGCAGCAGGGCAAGGCGGATCTGGCCATCGCCGGCGGCGTGCAGGCGATCCTCAATGGCCGCATCTACGAACTGCGAGCCGATTCGATGATGCTGTCTCCCGATGGGCAGTGCAAGGCGTTCGACGCATCGGCGAACGGGTACGTGCGGGGTGAGGGCTGCGGGGTCGTCGTCCTCAAGCGGCTGAGCGAGGCGGAGGCAGATGGCGATAGGATTTGGGCGGTGATACGCGGGGCCGCCGTGAATCACGGAGGGGCCAGTGTCGGGCTGACGGTGCCGAATACTCCGGCGCTGGAAGAAGTGATGGAAACAGCGCTGTCCGACGCGGGAGTCTCCCCGTTGGAGATGGATTACTTGGAGGCCCACGGGACCGGGACCTCGGTGGGGGATCCGATCGAGATCGATGCCGTAGCCGCAGTTTACGGGAAGGGACGAACCGCCGACCACCCGCTTCTTATTGGTTCCGTGAAGACCAATATCGGCCACTTGGAGTCGGCCGCGGGCGTGGCCGGAGTGATCAAGGCGGCCTTGGTACTAAACCGGGGTGTAATTCCCAAGCACCTCCACTTCCACAATCCCAACCCGAGTCTCGACTGGGACCGTCTGCCTCTGCAGGTGACTTCGTCGATGATGGACTTGCCGCACCGTCCGGAGCGGCCGCGACTTGCAGGAGTGAACTCCTTCGGGATATCTGGGACGAACGCTCACATTGTGATGGAAGAATACCGTGGCCCGGACGGTGCGGCCGCTGGCGAACCGTGGGCTGTCGGCTCCGGGAAGTCGGTGACGGTTTCGCTGCCGGCGACCGTGGGGGATCTGCCGCTGCCGGAGCAGGAGGTACAGCCGCGCCAGACCCGTCTCCTTCCGCTGTCGGGCAAGTCGGAGGGCGCGCTCGGCGATCTGGCGGAGCGGTATCTGTTGTGGCTCGATGAACGCGCGGACCAGCTCTCATCTGAGAATGGTGCGCTGCCGCCGCTCCTAGCGGACATGGCATGGACGGCGGGCGTGGGCCGGAGCCACTTCGATCACCGCGCGGGTGTCGTCTTCCACGACGCAAAATCGCTGCGAGAGCGGCTCCGTGGACTGGCTGAAGCAGATAGGGGCGCGTCGTCGCGGACACCGACCCGGGTGGCGTTCGCCTACACCGGGCAGGGGAGCCAATGGGTCGGCATGGGACAGACACTCTACGAGAGTGAACCGGTGGCACGGGCGGTTCTGGACCGGTGTGAGGCGGTCCTTTTGCAGGAGAGAGGGGAATCCCTGCTGGACGTGATGTTCGGAAGGGCCGGAGGGAAAGGGGAACTCGGTGACACGGCGTGGGAGCAGCCCGCCCTATACGCGCTGCAGTGCGCGTTGACGGCGCTCTGGTCGAGCGTCGGCGTCCGTCCAGAAGTGGTCGTCGGACACAGCATCGGGGAACTCGCAGCGGCGCAGGCGGCAGGCGTGTTCAGTCTCGAAGACGGGATGCGGTTTGCCGCTAAACGGGGCGCGCTGATGTCGCAGATGGAAGAGGGCGGCATGGCCGCGATCTTTGCACCGGCCGAGCGCGTGGCGTCGGCGGTGGAGGAGGTGAACGCGGCCTCATCCGACCTTGGGCTAAGCATTTCGGGATACAACGGTACCCACCAGGTGGTCAGCGGCCCGATTGCGGGAATTGAAGCGATCTCGCAGCGATTCGAGCTGGAGGAAGTGCGGGTCAGGCGGCTGAACACGACCCGGGCGTTCCACAGTGCCCTAGTTGAGCCTATCCTCGACGAACTGGAAGCGTCCTTCAGCGGCGTGGAGATCCAGTCGCCCTCTCTTACCGTGATTAGCAATCTGACGGGGCAGGCCGTGGAACCGGGTCAAGTGCAGGACGGAGCCTACTGGAGGCGTCATGCCCGGGAGCCGGTGGCCTTCGCCCAGGGGGTGGAGACGATGGCGGATCTCGGGGTGGATGTGGTGCTGGAGATCGGCCCGCGATCGGTGCTGGCTCCGATGGCGGCCTCGTCTTGGCCGGAGTCGCCGCAGACACCGGCGCCGGTGGTGCTGTCGAGCCTCTACCCACCGTCGGACGACCCAGCGGAGACCCGAAGCGCCGACGGTTTCGTGGAGGCGGTCGCGGAGGCGTACCAGGCGGGACTCTCGATTCGTTTCGCGGGGCTCTTCTCAGGAGAGACGCGGCGACGGATCTCTTTGCCTAGCTATCCGTTCCAGCGCGAGCGACACTGGATCGAGTTGCCGAGACGGCGGAGTGGAAGCGCTGGTCACCCGTTGCTGGGTGCCCGGCACGAATCCGCCCGCGGCGAGATCACCTTCGAGACGGAAGTGTTTCCCGCTGATCCAGCGTGGATGAACGACCACCGGGTGTTCGGTCGGGTCGTGGCGCCTGGCGCGCTCTACGGGGCCATGGCGTGTGCAGCGTCGCTCCTTGAAGAGAGTGGGCCGGTGGTTGTGGAGGAGATGCAGTTGCACAACCCGCTGGTCTTCGAGGAAGACGAGACAGGTGACGAAGGCCGGAAGATCCAGCTCGTGCTCGATGCTGCCGAGCCGACGTCGCCGCGCGGTGTCCAGATATTTAGCAAGGGGAGTGAAGGGGACTGGACGGTCCATGTGGAAGGTCGTCTGGCACCGGGGGCGTCCGACCCGGAAGCGGGTGGGCGGATCGATCTGGAAAGTCTCAAGGCCGGCCTCTCGCCGATGGACGTGGCGGGCTATTACCGCCACAGGGCGAGTACTGGGGTTGATCTGGGGCCGTCCTTTCGCACGCTTGGCAGGGTCTGGTCCCGCCCGGGCGAGGCGTTGGGCGAGGTGTCTCTGCCGGAAACTCTGACTAAGCACGGGCTGGATGTCCATCCGCTCGTGTTGGACGGTTGCTTCCAGGTTGTGGGCGCGGCGCGCAATCTGGCGGGAACTGAGGGCGGGGCCACGTATCTGCCGTTTGGCTGGGAGCGGCTGTGGCTGGCGGGACCGTTGCCCGACCAAGTCGTCTGCCACGTGCGCCTGAGTGACGCGTCAATCGACGCGGAGACTAGCGCGGGCGAGCCTGCCGAGGTGCTGAGCGGCGAGCTGCGCATCTACGATCTGAATGGGGTGCCGCTCGGCCGCCTGAGTGGATACGCGGTGAAAAGGGCGACGCGGGAGGCGCTGCTGTCGGCGGTCGAACAAGTGAAGGATCTGCTGTACGAGGTGGTGTGGCGCGAGCGCGACCTTCCTGCCGGAATCGCACCCGCAGACTTCTTCCCGAGCCCGACGGCTGTCGCAGCCGGTTCGCAGTTGTTCGCTGGTTACCTGACGGACGCGGGCGTCGATCCCGAAGGCCGGGACGCCCTGCTGGCGGACCTCGAGCGATGGTCGCGGTCCCGCGCGCTTGCGACGTTGGAAGAGTTGGGTTGGCAGCGCCGGGCGGGCGAAACCGTGGACCCGGAGGTGTTGCAGAGCCAGCTAAACGTCCTCCCGGAGCACAAGCGCCTCTTCCGGCGGCTCTTTGAGATGCTTGCCAAGTCGGGGGTGGTGAAAGAGGTGGAGGATGGGTTCGTCGTGGTCGTGGGGCCCGAGGATCCGTTGCCGGAAGAAATGCCGGGCGATCTCGAGGAGTTCGCCGCTCAGATGGCCGATCGGCACCCCGACGGCCTGACCGAGATCGGGCTGTTTCGGCGCTCTGGCCGCGCTCTGGCCGAGGTGCTGCGCGGTCACGAGGATCCGCTGACACTGCTGTTCAGCAGCGGAGAACCAACGGCGGCTGATTTGTATCTGAAGGCACCCGTGGCGCGCGCGGCGAACCGGATGCTGGCGGAGGCGGTCCGGGCGCTGGTGGCCGCATTGCCCGAAGGACGGCGTCTCAGAGTGATCGAGGTTGGAGCTGGTACGGGTTCAGCGACCGCGTCCGTGCTGCCGGAGCTTCCCGACGGGCAGTTTGACTACGTGTACACGGATATCTCCGCGGGCTTCTTTGCCGAGGCGGAGGCGAGGTTCGGCGATGGCGGCGGGTGCATTGAGTATCGTCCGCTGGATATTGAGAAGGATCCAATTGACCAAGGCTTTGACTCCCATGGTTACGATCTGCTGATTGCGTCCAACGTGCTACACGCGACGCGGTACTTGGAGGAGACGCTGGGGCACTGCCGGGACCTGCTTGCTCCGTCTGGACAGTTGATCGCGCTTGAGAACCTCAGCGGTCTGGGCTGGATGGACCTGACCTTCGGCCAGTTGGACGGTTGGTGGCGGTTTGCCGATGACTACCGTCCGCACCACGCTCTGGCGAGTCCCGCGGTGTGGCGCCAGGCCCTCGGCAACGTGGGTTTCGAGGCGGTGGAAGTTTTGGGACCGGACGAGTCCGACGCGTCCCGGACGCTGGACAAGGGTGTCATCGTGGCCCAGGGTCCGGCGGCAGTGATGGAGCCCGCAGGCGCGTGGGTTCTGGCAGCGGACCAGGGAGGGCTGGCAGCGAAGTTGGCAACCGATTTGGCGGCGCGAAACCAGACGGTAGTGCTGGCGAGCAGTGATGGTCCGCAAAACGGAAAACAGGTGGAGGACAGCTCCAGAGTTATCAGAACAACCGTAGATATGGAGCAACGCGAGGCGTGGCGAGCGATCGCGTCCACTCTGCCTGACGACGTACCGCTCAGCGGCGTTGTCCATCTCGCGGGATTGGACGGTCACGGGGCACAGGCCACGACCGAGGAAATGGCGGAGGATGTGCGACGAGCGGGCGCGAGCGCGCTCGCACTCGTGCAGGGCGTCGGCGACGCCGATGTGATCCCCACCAACGGCGTCTGGATGATCACGCAGGGTGCGCAGGTGCTGGAGCGGGAGCGCGGCGGAGAACTCGTCGGCGCAACACTCTGGGGTTTTGGCAAGGCCATAGCCCGTGAAGCGGCACATCTGCAGCCGAGGATGATTGATCTGGACCCCGGCGAGATGGCACCGGAACCCGACCTCGTCAAAGAACTTTTATATCCTGATTCCGAAAATCACATCGCGTATCGGGCGGGACGCCGTCAAGTGGCACGCTTGGTTCGGGCGGGTGCCGAAGCGGAGCGGCTGTCTCTTCCGGAGGAGCGGGAGTGGGTGCTGGCTCCAGACCAAACCGGCGTGTTCGACAGGCCGTATGTCCACCCGCTGCCAGCGCGTCCTCTCGAGCCGAGGGAAGTTCGCGTCGGGGTCGAAGCGGCCGGGCTCAACTTCTGGGATGTGTTTCGGTCGCTCGGCTTCATTGAAGAGGGGCTGCTGGGCAGAGAGATGTGTGGTCACATCCTCGAGGTGGGCTCCGACGTGTCAACCGTGGCGGTCGGCGACCCTGTAGTCGGCTTGGGGTTCGGTGCGTTCGGGCCGCAAATGATCACGCGGGAGGAGTTGGTGGCACCCGCGCCAGCGGGATTCTCGGTCACTGGACTTGCTACGGTACCGAGTGCGTTCGTGTCTGCGGCGCTGTCTTTCGAGCTTTCGGGGCTGGAGGCTGGCGAGCGGGTGCTGATTCACGCGGGCGCGGGCGGCGTAGGGCTGGCGGCCATTCAGTTGGTACAAGCCGCGGGAGCGGAGGTCTTTGCCACTGCGAGCGCGCCGAAGCAAGCGTATCTCCGGTCACTGGGCGTGGAGCACATATTCGACAGTCGGCAGACAGCGTTCGGCAAAGAGATTCTCGAAGCCACGGATGGCGCGGGTGTGGATGTGGTGCTGAATAGCCTGACGGGAGAGGGTTTTATTGAGACGAGTCTGTCCTGCCTCAGGCACGGCGGCCGGTTCGTGGAACTCGCTAGGCGGGACATCTTGAGCGAGGAAGAGATGGCGGCTGTGCGTCCAGATGTGTCCTACGACATCTTGGAATTGGATGTCCTAAAAAAAACTGAGCCGGCGTGGGTAGGAAAAGTTCTGCGAGACGTGATGGACGGCCTTACGGCGGGAGACCTGAAACCGATCGTCCACAGCAGGTGGCCGCTCGCCGAAGCTGGAGCCGCGTTGAGCTTCATGCGATCGGCCCGACATCTGGGGAAGATCGTCGTGACGCCGCCGCCGCTCATGCAGGGACGGTTGCGGTCTGACCGAACTTATTTGGTGACTGGTGGTCTGGGCGGGATCGGATGCGCTTTAGCTGACTGGCTTGCGGACCGCGAAGCAGGGGCGATCGCGCTAAACGGACGCCGGGCACCGGATGCCGAGGCTGAGGAGGCGATTAGCAAGCTGCGGGAGCGCGGCGCGACGGTACAGGTGGAACTCGCGGATGTGACGGACACCGCGGCCATAGATCAGATGCTGGCGCGGATAGATGCGACGCTACCGCCGCTCGGGGGGGTGATCCACAGCGTGGGCGTGCTGTCGGATGGCGCACTGACCAACCAGAGTTGGGAGCGATTCGAAACGGTGCTCTGGCCGAAAGTACTGGGCGCATGGCATCTGCACCGAGCGACAGCGGACCGCGATCTGGATATGTTCGTCCTCTTTTCGAGCCGAGTTGGCGTCATGGGCAATCCAGGTCAGGCGAATCACGCCGCGGCCAATGCGTTTCTGGATCAGCTCGCGGCTCACCGCCGTGCACAGGGGCTCCCCGGACAGGCCATTGCTTGGGGAGCGTGGTCAGAGATCGGCGAAGCCGCGGAACAACGGGAGCGGATTGACCGACAACGATCGGCACTCGGGGGCCGCTGGTTTACCCCGCAGCAGGGTCTCCGGGCATTCGACCAACTGGTGCGTCAGGATGTCACGACTTCTGTGGTGATGTCGATGGACTGGTCCGTATTCGAAGAGGCTGTGGAAGACCATCCTCCATTCTTGGAGGACTTGCTGTCCACCGAATCGGACGATGAAGCCGACTCCCCGGCTTCGGCAGAGAACCTGCTGTCTCAGTTGCGGGACACACCGGCGTCTCGCGAGGAACTGCTCGTCTCTTTTCTGCAGCAGGAGGTGCAGGCAGTGCTGAGGCTATCGACGGCACCGGAGCCCACAGTGGGGTTTTTCGATCTAGGGATGGACTCGCTAATGGCGGTAGAGTTGCGGAACCGCCTGAACCGGGCGTTTGTCGAGGAGTACGTGGTGCCCAACACTGTGGTGTTTGACTACCCGGACATCGCCACTCTCGCCCGTCATCTGGTTGGGGAACTGGGCGAGGTCGGCAGTGCGCCCGCTGCTCAGGTTCAATCCGAGCCGGAGCGCCAGCCGATGGTGCAGCGAGAAGAGGACGGTATTGCGATCGTGGGCATGGCATGTCGGTTCCCCGGCGCTGCGGATATTTCGGCATTCTGGCACCAGCTTGAAGCAGGTACAGACGTCGTGACAGACGGACGCGGAGATTCCGGTTCTTGGGCCGATCTTGCCGAAGATCTTCCCACCGAGTACGCCGCGTACCGCCAGGGTGGGTTTGTGGAAGGGATTGAGCAATTCGACTCGAGGTTCTTTCGGATTGCGCCGATTGAAGCGCGCCTGATGGATCCGCGGCAGCGGATGCTGCTAGAGACGAGTTGGCAGGCTCTTGAGGATGCGGGGATGGACCCAGACCAGTTGCGGGGCAGCCGCACCGGGCTATATGCCGGCATTGCTACCAGCGAATACCGGGACCTGATGACAGGCGGCGACTACGGCGTCAGTTATTTAGGTACCGCCGCAAGCATGACGGTCGGGCGAATCTCCTTCGCGCTGGGTTTGGAGGGGCCGACGATACCGGTGGAGCTCAACTGCGCGTCGTCACTGGTCGCGGTGCACCAGGCAGTGATGGGTTTGCGGGAGGGCGAAGTGGACATGGCTTTGGTTGGCGGGGCACACGCAGTTTTGTCGCCTGATTTAACCAGAGAGATGGCGGAGTTGGGGATGTTGTCCGCGAGCGGGCGGTGCAGAGCCTTCGATGCTGCGGCCGACGGCTTTGTACGGGGAGAGGGTTGCGGAATGGTCGTCCTGAAGCGGTTGAGCGAGGCAGAGGCCGATGGCGACCGCATCTGGGGGGTGATCCGCGGGTCGGCGGTCAACCAGAATGGGGCGAGTGCTGGACCGACGGTGCCGAATGGTCCGGCGCAGGAGCGGGTGATCGAGACGGCGCTGGTACGAGGGGGAGTTGCCCCGGCGGAAGTGGATTATTTGGAGGCACATGGGTCCGGGTCGGGGTTTGGCGATCCGATTGAGGTGCAGGCAGCAGCGGCGGTGTACGGCAAGGGACGCGAAGCGGACCGCCCGCTTCTGATCGGCTCAGTGAAGACCAATATCGGCCACTTGGAGCCGGCTGCCGGGGTTGCGAGCCTGATCAAGACTGTGCTGGCGATGAAGCGGGGGGTGATTCCCAAGAATCTGCATTTCGAGGATCCGAACCCGCACTTGGACTGGGATCAGCTTCCGGTGCGGGTGGTGTCGGCCATGACCGACTGGCCGAGCCATCCCGAACGGCCGCCGCGCGCAGGAGTGAGTGCTTTTGGGATTTCAGGGACGAACTCCCACGTTGTGGTGGAAGGGTATCCTGCCGATTCTGACGGTGGAATGCAGTTACCGGCGGGTTCCGCGCAACCTGTAGCCGTTTCCCTGCCGGAGTCGCTAGCGGATCTGCCGCTGGCAGAGGAAGAGATTCGGACGCGCGGGACGCGGTTGTTGCCGCTGTCGGGGAAGGCGGACGGTGCGTTGCGAGAATTGGCGGCGTGCTATCTGTCGTGGCTGGACGCATGCGATGGGGAAGGGGACGCAGAGACGATGCTTGCGGACATGGCGTGGACGGCAGGCGTAGGGCGGAGTCATTTCGATTATCGGGCCGGTGTGGTATTCCGCGATGCCGCGTCGCTGCGGGATGGGCTGAAGACGATCGCGCAGGCGGATGAGGGGCCGGAGCCGGTGGCGGCGACCAAGGTGGCGTTTGCGTTCACCGGGGAGGGGAGCGAGTGGGTTGGTATGGGTCAGGCGCTATACGAAAGCGAGCCGGTGGTGCGGGCGGTGCTGGATCGCTGCGACGCGGTTCTGCGGGAAGAACGGAGTGCTTCGCTGTTAGACGTGATGTTCGGCCAGACTGGTGCGGAAGGCGCTTTGGACGACCCGGCGTGGACGCAGCCAGCTATTTACGCGCTGGAGTGCGCGTTGGTGGCGTTGTGGGCGAGCGTGGGGATTCGGCCGAGCGCAGTGGTCGGGCAGGGTCTCGGGGAGCTTGCGGCAGCGCAGGCCGCGGGGGTGTTCGGCTTGGAGGAAGGGTTGCGGTTTGCAGCGCAGTCTCTAGATGGTCTGGAAGGCGTCCAGATAGCACCACCATCGCTTGCGTTTGTGAGCAGTGTGACGGGACGGGTGATGGAATCGGGTGACGCGCTCGACGAGGCGTACTGGCAGCGACAGGCAAGTGAGTCGGTAGCGTTCGACCGATGTGTGGAGACTCTGGCTGAGTTAGATGTGCAGGTCGTCGTGGAGATTGGCCCAGACGCGGTGTTGGGGCCGATGGTGGCTTCGGCTTGGCCGGAGTCGGCCGACGGTGCTGGGATGCCGGTCGTGTTGTCCAGCCTAGGGACCTCGCAGGAGAACGACGGCTTCACGGAGGCGGTTGCCGGCGCGTACGAGGCGGGGTTAGCGGTTTCCTTTGCGGGGTTGTTCGCTGGGGAGACGCGGTCTCGGATCTCGCTGCCGAGCTATCCGTTCCAGCGCCGCCGCCACTGGATCGAAGCGCGGCCCGCATCAAGAGTAGATTGACGCAACGCGCTTCTCTTGCTATTTTGTCCGTCGTGTTTTGAACCACTCACCATGACCTTTGCGAAAGGATAATAAACATGGCTTCAACCGCAGAACGTCTCAGAAACCTCATCAGCGAAAACCTCGAAGTAGATGGGCAGCCAATAGATGTGCCCCAAGATCTGAACTTCAGCCTCATTGAGGCTGGCGTCCCCTCTACGGATCTTGTTGCGTTCGCGAAGTTGGTTTCGCAGGAGTTCAACGTTACGTTCACTGTCGAACATTGTACGCAGCTTAAAAGCGTACAGGAAGTAGTTGAACTCATCGATTCTCAATAGCTAAACGCCTTTGGAAGGTGTCCGCTGATCCTGTGAAAACCGGCGGCTTTCTAGTCGGACCGACTCGGCCGATTGGGAAGCCGCCGTTTCCATGCGGATGGTAGCGTCCCGACATATGCCTGATTCCGTTGCCGAGTGCTGGTGGCGTCCGTTTAGAAAGGTTGGCTGTGCTTCGGTCCTGCATGTCGATCTGACGGCTCATGCGGCTCGCGAGGCGGAGGCTTGGGCGTGGCTGGATGAGGAAGAGCAGGCGCGTTGGCAACGCTACCAGCACGACGGTACGCGACGCCGATTCGCCTTATGCCGCGCGGCACTCCGCGCCGTGCTCTGTGGTCAGCTCGGTTGCCAGAACGAACAGCTTGCGTTCGGTGCATCCGATCACGGAAAGCCGTATGCGGTGGTGCAGGGGGAGGCGGCTCCTGTCAGCTTCAACATCAGTCACAGCGGTGCACATGGCTTGATCGCGGTTGCAGCGGCAGGACGGCTGGGGGTGGATGTGGAGGAGCGCAGCACGCCGCGCGATCTCGATGGACTGATCAGCAGCGTGCTAGGGCCAGACGAACAAGCCGAGCTGGCATTGGCGCGTGGATGTCGCAAGTTGCACTTGTTCTTCAATTTTTGGACTATTAAAGAAGCCTTGATCAAGGCGCTTGGCCTAGGGCTTGCTTTGGATATGTCCGGTTTCGAGATCCCATTGGCCATGCGCCACGGTGAGACGACGAGTATATTTCAGTTTCCGCAGATGCCGACCGTTAGCTGGCACATAGAGGACCTTGGCAACGAGCATTTCGCGGCTGCCATCGCTTGCGAATTAGACCCGGATCCCAATTGACCTCGACTTCAGAACCCGTCTGGGAAATACCCGAGCCGCTTTCCACTAGCGATGTTCGCGTGGATGATGATACTACCATCATTCTGCGCCGTCATGGGAATCCGGCGGGGCCGCGGCTCGTGTTGAGCCACGGCAGTGGCCTAGCGATTGATCTCTACTATCCCTTCTGGTCACTGCTGACCGATGATTTCGATCTGATTATCTACGACCTCAGAAATCACGGTTGGAATGCTGTCAGCCCACAGCAAAATCACAATGTTCCGACCTTTGTTAATGACCACGACCTCATTCTCGAAGCGATTGACCACCACTACGGCAAGAAACCGAAAATAGGTGTTTTCCATTCGGTTGCGGCGCTGACAACGCTTTTATCGCCGACCAAAGGCAGTGGCTTCTCGGCGTACGTGCTGTTTGATCCGCCTTTGTGCAAGCGCGGTGCCAGCTATGAAGAATTCGATGCGGCTGCTGAGCGCTTGGCCGCCATGACGCGGCGCCGCACGCCTCAGTTCCAGACTAGGGAAGAGCTTGTAGATATTCTTCCCTATATACCAACTTTCCAGCGCGTCGTGCCCGGGGTTTTCGATCTCGTGGGAAGGACTACGCTGCGCGAATGTAAGAATGGCGAGGGTTATGAGCTTCGCTGTCCGCGCGAGTACGAAGCGCAGGTCGTAGAGTATGCTGCCCCTTATGCCGTGCTGGTAGATTTTGCAACGTTCCATTGCCCAATAAAGGTCCTCGGCGCTGATCCTACCTTGCCGTATTCCTATCTGCCGACGCTCGATCTTAGTCACATCTTGACCGTAGATTACGATTTCCTGCCCGAATCGACGCACCTGATGCAAATAGAACAGCCAGCAGAATGCGCCGCGGCCATGCGCGAATTTATCGAGCCGCTGGTTTGACACCCATTTTTCTACCGCGCCACTTGCACCGTGACGATGTCCAGTCCGTGATACTTCTGGTGCCGCACCGACGAAGCGTAATGGCGCAACAGGCGAAACGATAGCTCTCGCTCATCGAAGGTTTCGGTCTGTTCGTCTAAATACGCGAGACGGTCTTCTAGGTTTTCCTCGTCGAAGACCGCTAGAAATTCCATTTCCACAGTCCCGCCTTCGGGCCGCGCAACGATAATCAAGCGTGGGGCCTCGCCCGCCGGATATGCGTCGTCCGGCTGCAATAAACTCGACAAGGTCTCCTCGCCCGCGGAGCGCAACCGCTCGGTCGCAGCAGCGTCCCAACCCATCTTGGCGGCAATCTCTTGGAGGAAGGCGTCAATGCGGGGGAGGTCGGCGATATCCAACCGGACCTCTAGGCGTCGGCGCGAGCTAGTCAGTTCGAGGAACGCAGTTAGCGCCAGCGCCGTCGCCGTGCCAACGGTTATGCCGTTGCCGAGCAATTCTCCCCAAGGGCTACCCAGCAGGTCCGCGAGAACGTTGCGATGTTCCATGCCGAGGCCAATGGAGAACGCCAGTCCTACTACGATGGCCTTCTGCGGGTCGAGGCCGGCCCGCACGAGAGTCTGGATCCCCTCGACGAAGAGCACGCCAAGCGCGATTACCAAGAATCCCCCCATGACTGGGCTGGGAATAGAGAGTAGGACGCTCGTTATCTTGGGAAAGAACGCCAGAACCACGAGAAGCCCCCCCACGGCATATCCGGCGCTGCGCGCGGAGACTCCGGTGAGGTTGATAAGTGAGACAGTAGAAGGCGAATAGTAGGTCGTGGGCGGCGTTCCGGCAATGCCCGATAATAGAACGCTCACCCCGTTGGCGTAGGTTGAGCCTTGGATCAGGCGAAAGTCTGTCGTTCGTGGCCGCCGCCGCGACACCTGTTGAACGATCACGCCGTCGCCAATGCCCTTGATCACTTGTACGAGGGTGACAATCAGGAACATCGGTAGCAGTCCCCAGAATCCCGCGCTCGGCGTCAGATCCAGTCCTGGGAATCCGCTGTCGGGGATTCCAACCCAAGAAGCTGTGCTCAAGCGCTCAAAGTCGTACAGTCCGAATGGCACCGCGGCCACGCAGCCTGCGGCGATTCCGAGCAGCAGCGACCACGGCCGCCAAGTTCGGGAGCCGCGTAGCATCAACATCGTGGATGCAACCACCATCACCGCGGCCACGCACGGACCCGCCGCTAGTGAGGATCCCTCGGGCACTTCCTGCAACCGGTCGAAAGCGATGGGCAGGATCAGCGCCGCAATCAGCATGAGTACCGTGCCGGAGACAACGGGCGTAATAATGCGGCGCAGCAACGGCAGCCACGCCGCCAATGCCAAGTAAAAGAGCGACGAAAGGACGATGAGGCTCGCTAACATGGCCGTCCCGCCCTCTTCGATGGCTAGAATCGAGACGGCGATGAAGTTGGGCGTAGCTCCCATGATGAGTATGTGGCCACCGCCTAGCCGTCCGATCTTGGCCGCTTGTAGCGCCGTGTTTACCCCGCTGATAATCAGCGCCGCAAAGACGGCCCATGACAGATAGCTTTCGTCTTGGCCGGCTGCTAGGGCGGTGATGGCCACGATCAGCACCGTCGGTGCCAGCCCTATCATGATACCCTGAACGCCGACCCCTATGGCCACGGGTAGGGGACAGCGCTCGTCTAGTTCGTAGCGGATGTTTGCGTTTGCGCGGGCTG
>JAPPEF010000331.1 GCA_028875335.1 Gemmatimonadota bacterium | reverse complement strand
CAAGCTCATCGGGCCGCAGCTAGATTCCACCAACCAGCCCTGCAACCTCGTCGATCTGATGCCGAGATTGTCCGAAATTTGACGGTTGGTATTATGCACCGGCCCCTGGGTAGGAGATACTTCGCTGCGCTCAGTATGACAGGTTCTGACGTATCTAGCTCAAGCCAAGAAGTTCTTGAGGAATTGCCCGGTGTACGACTCGCTCACTTCGGCGAGTTCCTCCGGGGTGCCCTGCCCGACGATCTGGCCGCCGTTGTACCCGCCCTCGGGACCTAAGTCGATGATGTAGTCTGCGGTCTTGATGACGTCGAGGTGGTGCTCGATGACCAAGACCGTATGACCGGCCTCGACTAGGCGGTTGAGGCTGTCGAGCAGGCGCTGAATATCGGCCAAGTGCAGCCCGGTGGTAGGCTCGTCGAGCAGGTAGAGGTTGCTCTTGCCGCGCTTGAGCTTGCCCAACTCGTCGGCCAGCTTGACGCGCTGGGCCTCGCCGCCCGACAGCAGAGGAGCCGGGTGGCCAATTTGCAAATAGCCCAGCCCCAAATCGTTGAGCACGCCCAACTTGTGGGCGATGAGCCGCTGGTCGGCGAAGAAATCTACCCCATCCTCTATGGTCATCGCCAAGACTTCGGCGATGTTCTTGTCCCGATAGGTAACGTCGAGTGTGTCCTGATTGTAGCGCGCGCCCTTGCAGGTGGGGCAGGGCACCTCCACGTCGGCCATCAGGTGCAGCTTGGTGGTGACCGTGCCCTCGCCGCCGCACTCCTCGCAGCGGCCTCCCTTGACGTTGAAGCTAAAGCGCGAGGCCGTATAGCGACGCTTCTTGGCCTCGGGCGTCTCGGCGAAGAGGCGGCGGATGTTGTCGTAGAAACCAATGTACGTGGCCGGGTTGGAGCGGGGCGAGCGGCCAATAGGGGATTGGTCGATGTTGATCACATCGCTTACGTGCTCAATCCCTTCGAGGCGGTCGTGCGCGCCTGACAGCACGCGGCTGTCGTGGAAGATGGAGTAGAGCTTCTTGTAGAGAATGTCGTGGACGAGCGTGCTCTTGCCCGAGCCAGAGGCCCCACTGACGCAGACGAAGACCCCCAAGGGAATTTTGACATCGAGGTCGCCGAGGTTGTTGGCGCGGGCACCTCGAACGTGCAGGTTGCAGCCGTTGAGCGGGCGGCGCTCAACCGGCACGTCAATGCGCTGGCGGCCCGTGAGAAACTGGCCGGTCAGGGAGTCTGGATTCTTCAATATCTGGCGAATGGTCCCCTCGGCAGCGATGCGGCCACCGTGCACGCCCGGGCCGGGGCCAAGCTCGATGACGTGATCGGCCGCCCGAATGGTCTCCTCGTCGTGCTCCACCACAATGACCGTGTTGCCGACATCGCGCAGGCGGCGCAACGTCTCAATCATCTTGACGTTATCTTTGGGATGGAGGCCAATGGATGGCTCGTCGAGCACGTAGAGCATGCCCATTAGGCCGGAGCCGATCTGCGTAGAAAGGCGAATGCGCTGAGCCTCGCCGCCCGAGAGGGTTCCCGCCCTGCGCGTGAGGCTGAGGTAATCCAAGCCAATACCCATGATGAGATCGAGCCGCAGCACCAACTCGCGCACGATCTGCTGGCCAGCCTGCTTCCTCTGCACGGGCATGGGAACGTCCTTGAAAAAATCGCGCAACTCTTGCAGGTGCATCTCGCACAGGTCGTGGATGGTGCGGCCGGCCACGGTGACGAGCATGCGCGTGGCTTTGAGCCGCGTGCCACCGCAGTCCGGGCAATCGTACTCGACCATGACCTTGCGCAGATAGTCCTCCATCCCCGAATGCGCTACCCCTTGGCGGCGGTAGCGGCGGTAGCGGCGCTCGATTTGGTTGATGACCCCATCGAAAGCAACCTTGCGCCCTTTGTAGCGCCGACCCTCGGTCGCGCCCGGAGGCAGGACAATAGTGAAGCGCTTGCCTTTGGTGCCGTAGAACAGCACATCGACTATGCGGTCAGACAGCTCGGCAAAGGGCGTGTCCAAATCGAAGCCGTAGTGCTGGGCCAAGCTGTAGAAGATGCGGCCACCCCACCCATTGCGGTCGCAGTTAATCGCCTCGCGCACAAAGGCACCGTCGAGAATACTCCGGCTCTTGTCGGGCACCAGCAGGTCGGGATGGACCTGTAGATAGGTGCCCAAGCCCGAACAGGTAACGCAGGCCGAGAGCGGCTCGTTGAAGGTGAAGTAGCCCTGGGTCAGCTCGGCCATGCTGAGGCGGTGCTCGGGGCAGCCGAAGCCTTCGTAGAAGGCCTCCACCTCTTGGGCGGAAGCGATTTCGGGATTTAGCAAGTGGAAGCTGAGAAAGTTCTCACCCACCACTAGGCCGTGCTCAATGGAAGCGAGGAGTTGCTTTTGCAGGTCGCCGCGGATGACGAAGCGGTCGATGACCGCCTCGATGTGGAAATCCTCGTTCTCGTCGAGTTCTAGCTCCTCGCTCAGGTCGCATAGCTCGCCGTCGATGCGCACCCGCCGATACCCCTTGGTGCGAATGTCATCGAAAAGGAATGCGTAGTCTTCGCCGTAGATCTTGAATACCGGAGCGCGGATTTCCACCTCGGCCCCGTCCGGTAGAGACAGCAAGTGCTCGGCCATCTGATAAGGCGTGCGGTAAGCGATCGGGCGGCGGCAATAGGGACAGTGAGCTTGGCCCACCGTGGAGTAGAGCATCCGCAGATATTCGTACAGGTCGGTCATAGTGCCGACGGTCGAGCGCGGATTGTTGAAGATGGTCTTCTGCTCAATGGAAATGACCGGCGAAAGCCCAGTGACGAAATCGACATCCGGCTTCTTCATCTGCTCGACGAAGCGCTTGGCATAGGTGGACATGGACTCCATGAAGCGCCGCTGGCCCTCGGCGTACACCGTGTCGAAGGCCAACGAGGATTTGCCCGAGCCGCTAATGCCAGTGATGACGACCAGTTTATCGCGCGGAATGCTGACGTCGATGTTTTGCAGGTTGTTCTCGCGTGCGCCCTTGATGGCGATCGCGTCTCGTATAGCCATAGTGTGTCCTATTCCGCTAGTGCAGGCCCCAATTCCTAATTCGTAATTCCTAATTCACGCTAGTGCAGGCCCCAATCGGTCCCGTCGTCGTCGTAGTAATAGGCCGCTTCCTGCATCTCTACGCGGCTCTTTTCGGTGAGGCGCAGCGGTGCCGACATCTTTTGCAGCAAGCCCTTTTCAACCAGCCACTCGCAGGCGAAGTCTGCGCCTTCCATCTTGAAGTGCTCCTCTATTTCCGACACCGTGCGCATGGACTCAGCCTCCTCCAAATACTCGAGTAGGGGCCGGAACAGGTCCCAGAGGTGGTCGTCGAGATAGGTCTCTACGCGCTGGAGAGCCGCCTTGAGGGTGCGGGCGTTTTTGGGAGCGGCGATGAGATCCGTGTAGATGGCGTTGAAGAACTCGGGATTAAAGGCGAGGGCTTGGTGAATGACCTCGCGTCCCGGGGCTTGGCCGTTGAGGATGCACTCGACGCTGGCGAGCTGGTCGGCCACATTGAGCAGCCACAGGAAGCTGTAGTTGTAGTCCTTCTTCACCTGGTACCACTTCTGGGCTTTGGCCAAAGTGGCCAACAGCGGTAGGGCGCGCCGCAGCAACTGGTAGTCGCGGTCGCGCGCGCCAATGCGCTCGGCGTCTTTGTACCACGCGGCAATGGACTCGTCCTTGGAAAACAGGAGGGTGCTGTGGGCGAAGGTAAAGTCGAGCCATCCGCCTTGGCGCGAGCCTTCTATGTTCAACTGGAAGCGCTTGCGCGGGATGAGATTGGCGTGGATGATGACGCCTTCTTCAGTGAGGCAGTGGTCCTCGTAGCGCCGCACCTTGGGGTCGTCGGCCATGACGATCCACAAGTCGATGTCGGACTTCTCCCAAACTCGATCGTACGCATAGGAGCCGTAGACAATGGCGGCCAAGACTGTGCGGTCTTGTTGGAGCTTTTGGGTCAAGGCGTCGAGCGCCCGGCGATAGCGCTCTTGGACGCCCTGTTGCGACCGAGACATGGCAGTTCCTGACGAGGAGATCTAACGTGCGAACGGCACAAAATATACTGAACATACGTGTAGTTGTCAAGGTGTGGGACGGCCTAGCACGCGCCGAGTGGTTATAGGTATGGGACGAGCATATCGCGCTAGAACAGGCGACAGCGGATATGGGGATTTACTGCGTGGTGTCTGCTGAGGGTGTCTGCTGACGTCGCAATAAATTGAGGAAGAAAATGCCCGTTTGCGGCGATCTGTTTCTCGACACGGTAGGCTTTCATCATTCACCTCGCTAGCTCCTCGCGGATCACTTTGCGCAAGGTTTCCTCTAGGACAGCATCCTGAACTTGGATATATTGACGCAATGCCTCGTTAATCAAGGTCTGGTAATTGCCGCCGCCAGCCTCGTGTACCTGGTTTCTAAACCAGTTCAACACATCGGTATCCAAGCGTATCGTGATGCGCGTCTTATTGGGGGCAGCAGGAACGAGCGCTCCTTGTTTGGCCTGAGTAAAATCAAATTCTTCCTTGCTCATAGTGTTTCCTTTCACGCGGCGTGGCTGGTCGGGCCGAGATCAAGCGGATATCGTCGTCCCGATACGTGGACACTACTACTACGATGCGGCCCAAAAAATCCATACCCAAGGTCGCAAAGCGGAATTCTCCCTTAATCTCCTCCTCTTTACAGGTAAAAGCCCACTCATCTTCAAAGACTCCGACAGCATCGGCAAAGTCGATTCCATGTTTTCGCAGATTGGATCGGGCTTTGGCGGCATCCCACTGATAACTCATATCTTCAATATATGCACAAATGATGCACAATCAAGATGTTTACCCTGCGACCTTTGAGCCGTAAGACCCCTGCCTCCCGGCTCGGCGGCGATAGCGCCTATTGCGCCGCCGAGCACTTATGGCGAAGGGACTATTGGGAAAGCGTCTGTAGCTCCTCGCGGATCACTTTGCGCAAGATCGGCCCTTGCGCGAGAGCTTTTCTCCGTGAAGGACTGGCCCTTAGCGGTGCTGGGGGAATAGGTCAAAAAGTTTCACTCATGTGTCGCGCCCGATACAGTCGCAGCCGGTGCCGCCCCGTCCGCCCCGCTGTGCTCGGTCTTGGCATGGATCTTGCCTTGTTTGATGCAGAGGGTTTCGCGCTGTACATTGATTAGCGAACCGGAGGGTTGATAATGAGTGAGTCCCAGCCAGAGCGTCCGTATCCGTTAGACCACGAAGGCCGCATCGCCCGGCTAGAGGGCATTGTCGAGCAAATCGACGTCCGCTTAGGCCGCATCGAGACCAAGCTCGACGTCACCGACGGCAAAATCGACGCTACCCGAGAGGTGCTGGAAAGCAAAATCGACGCCAATGATGCCAAAATCGACGCCACCCGAGAGGCGCTGGAAGGCAAAATTGACGCCAATGATGCCAAAATCGACGCCACCCGAGAGGCGCTGGAAGGCAAAATTGACGCCACCCGCGAGGCACTCGACGCCAAAATCGACAGGCTCTACCGCTGGGTGATACCGCTGCAGATCACGACGATCATAGCCATTGCCGGGCTGGCGTTTAAGGCATTTACCGGCTGACCGGCCGGTCGCCCCTACCAGTTCGATGCCGCGTAACGTCAGTTGTAGATGCTAGCGATCCCATAGGGACCGTCCCCTGTGCTTACCTATACCCTGTCTGACTTCACCTAGCGCGTATCGCCGAACAATACCTCGGCTCCCGGCGCGGCGGCGCTAGCCCCTGTTGCGCTGCCGCCTCTAAAAACCTATCGTAGCCAACCATGTCCACCCCACCTGTCATCCAAACCACAACCGTCGGCTCCTATCCCATCCCGGACTGGCTCCAAGCCCTGCCCTCCGAGCAGGCCCTCGTCGATGCCACCCGCGTAGTATTCGACACCCAGCGCCAAGCCGGCATTGACCTGCCCACCGACGGCGAGCTATACCGCTTCGACATCAACCACCCGGACACCAACGGCATGATCGAGTACTTTGTCCGGCCCATGGGCGGCACCCGCGCGAAATTTGGCCGCCGCGAGGCCGAGGAGTTTGCCGCCAAACAAAGCATGGGCTTCCGGGCCAAGCCCGCGGCCGTGGTGGAAACCGAACTCGGCGCGGGCAGCCTCGACCTGCTCGCCGACTGCGCCCGCGCCGCCGCCGTGGCCGGCGGCCCCTTCAAGTTCACCCTGACCAGCCCCTACATGCTGGCCCGCACCCTCCTCGATCACCACTACGGCGACTTTACCGCGCTCTTGATGGCCGTTGCCCACGTCCTCGCCGACCAAGTCCGCGGCTTGCCCTGCGCCTGCGTCCAAATCGACGAGGCCAACATCCCCGGCAACCCAGCCGACGGCCCCCTCGCAACCCGCGCCATCAACGCCGTACTCGACAGCATCGACGCCGGCACCCAAAAGGCCGTCCACTTCTGCTTTGGCAACTACGGCGGCCAGACCATCCAGCAGGGCGAGTGGCGCGCCCTGCTCGACTTTCTCAACGAACTGCGCGCCGATCACTTAGTGCTCGAACTCGCCCACCGCCCGGCGAGCGACCTAAGCGCCCTGCAACAAATCGACTCGCGCATCAGCATCGGCATCGGCGTAATCGACATCAAGGTCAACCACATTGAGACAGCCGAAGAAATCGCCCGCCGCATAGAAGCCGCCGCCGCTGCCGCCGGCCCCGACCGCATCCGCTTCATCCACCCAGACTGCGGCTTTTGGATGCTCAAACGCTCCATCGCCGACCGCAAGATTGCGGCGCTGGCCGAAGGGCGAGATCTGTACTTGGGGCTTTAGAAGCTGCGGCTCAGTTAGTGCTCGGCGCTGACTAAGGACATGGTCTTCCTCATCCGAGGTCACAGCCCATCTCTGACTTGCTTGCAACCGATGTTGCAAAAAATAGCCTTCACTTTTTCCATAGCCTTGGGCCTGCTGTCCTGCGATTTAGGCTCTAAGACCGTGCAATTCGCCGATGTCACGACACAATCCAGGATTTCCTTCACCCATGCCAATGGCGCTGCCGGAGAGTACTTTCTGATAGAAACGACCGGAGCAGGCGGGGCCTTCTTCGATTACGACAACGACGGAGACTTAGATGTTTACTTGGTCGATGGATTCGCTCTGCAAGGCATCCGCTCGGTTCCCATCAACCTTGTGTACCAACAGGGCGATCACTACTGGGTAAGGGAGCCGAACCAAGACAAAGGAGCGCGTTCAAGGGACGCGGCGCATTACTCAGTCGCGCTCTCGCCTGGACCCGACTCCACCGCCGTCCCACCCCGCAATGTGCTGTACCAAAACAACGGCGACGGCACCTTTGCCGATACCGGCCAAGAGTCCAAGACCGGCGATACTGGCTATGGCATGGGATGCGCGGTCGCCGACTACGACAACGACGGGGATCAGGATCTCTACGTGACCAACTACGGGCCGAATGTGCTGTACCAGAACAATGGCGACGGCACCTTTGCCGATGTTACGGAGCGGGCGACCGTGGGCGCGTCCCAGTGGAGTACGAGTGTCGCTTTCCTGGACTACGACAACGACGGGGAACTCGATTTCTACGTGACTAACTACGTGGATTTCACCGTCGAGACCAACAAAGTATGCGGCGGATATGTGAGGACGAATTCCCAAGGCCATCGGGCCATCGTCGAGGCTACCCGTTCGTATTGCGCGCCGCTGGAGTACGGAGGGGTGCCGGATGTATTGTATCACAACAACGGGGATGGAACCTTTGCCGATGTCTCGGTCGCGGCCGGGATCAATGATCCATCCGGCAAGGGATTGGGCGTGATCGCCTTGGACTACGATAGTGACGGGGATCAGGATTTGTTCGTCGCCAACGATGGGACGCCGAACTTTCTCTACCAGAACCTAGGGAATGGAAAGTTTGGCAACGCGGCCTTAGCAAAAGGCGTGGCCCTCAACGGGATCGGCGAGTCAGAGGCCGGTATGGGAGTGGATTTTGGGGATTACGACAACGACGGCGACTTTGATCTCTTTGTCACCAATTTCTCCTACGAGACCAATACCCTCTATCGCAATGAAGGGGTTTTCTTCAAGGACGTGACGGCCGCGGCTGGGCTGGCCGATCCGAGCCACCGCTTCCTCGGCTTTGGGACGAACTTCCTCGACTACGACAACGACGGCGACCTAGATCTATACGTGGCCAACGGCCATGTACTGGACAAAGTCGCCCTGTTCCAATCGGGGGTCGAGTACATGCAGGAACACCAACTCTTCCGCAACGACAACGGCGGGAGTTATACAGAGGCATCTTCGATCTCGGGCGAGTGGTTTTTGCACAAGCAGATCAGCCGTGGTGCTGCCTTCGGAGATTACGACGAGGACGGGGATGTGGATATCCTAGTCAACAATTGCGGCGGGGAAGCCAAACTGGTCCGCAACGACGGCGGCAATCGGGAGAATTGG
This sequence comes from Gemmatimonadota bacterium, assembly GCA_028875335.1. The sequence goes on along the minus strand of JAPPEF010000331.1, from coordinate 94,479 downwards.
CTGATGGTGCGGACCGTAGGCACCCAGAGCAACAGGGACGGGATAGGAGCTAGGGTGCGGGTGGTGGCGGAAGGGCTAGAACAGATCCGTCAGGCGCGGAGCGGCTCCAGTTACCTAACGGCGAGCGATCCACGGCTCCACTTTGGTCTGGGCTCTAGGACAAAGGTCGATCTAGTAGAGGTGCGATGGCCCAGTGGTCTGGTACAGCGATTAGAACAGGTTCCGGTAAATGAAGTGCTAATCATCGAGGAAAAGGTCGACTCGCAATAAGGTTAGCACCTCCATACGCGACTCTGAATTTACGTTGCCGTACAGCCCGGCGTTAGGTTTATTGGTATTGCAAAAATCTCCCCGCTGATTGCGCCCAAACGACCTATGCCCATATCTATTCCCGAACATTACTTCGGTTCCAAATCCACTCCTCGCCAATCCTCTTCCGGCTTTACGATCAGAGCATTCATTATCGGAACCGCGCTCGCGTTTTTTATTGGTGTGGCGGCTCCGTACGGCAATATGATCATCCGCGGATCGTACATGGCGCTGAATATCAGCACCCCTATCGCCTTCTTCATCTTCTTCGTGCTGGTAGGAGGCGTAAATGTGGCGCTGCGCCTGCTGAGGGTGAGCTGGGCACTGCAGCCGGCCGAACTGGTGCTCATCTACATCATGATGATCATCGCCGCTACAGTCCCTACCAAGGGCTTTACCGAAGCCTGGCTTCCCAAAATCACGGGTCCCTATTACTACGCTACGCCCGAGAACGATTGGGCCACGCTGGCCCATCCGCATATCAAAGATTGGCTGACGCCCCGCGACCCAGAGATGATCAAGTATTTTTTTGAGGGGCTTCCCGAAGGCATGGGAATCCCCTGGGGGGTTTGGCTCGAACCTCTTTTTCACTGGAGCCTGTTTTTCCTGGTCCTCTGCTTTGTGATGATCTGCATATCGGTCATTCTGCATCGGCAATGGGCCAACAATGAGCGACTGGTCTATCCCTTGATCCAGGTCCCCTTGGACATGATCAAAGAGGGGCCAAAAGGTTCTCTAGTGAATCCCTTTTTTAAGAACGCGGTGATGTGGGTGGGGTTTGCCATTCCCTTCTTCATCACCAGCGTAAATGGTTTTCACAACTATTATGAAACCCTCCCCACAATTGAACTGGCCACCACCTTCAGCGCCTTCCGCGAGACGATCTCAATACCCATTCACCTGAGCTTTTCCATGGTTGGGTTTTCGTATCTCATCAGTCTGGATATCGCCTTCGGAATCTGGTTGTTCTACCTGCTAGGCACGCTGGAGCAGGGGATATTTAACATCTTGGGGATCGCCAGTACGGAGAAGCTAGACATATTCGCTACGGCTTCGCCCATTATTGCACATCAAGGCATGGGAGCCTTCATCGTCTTGGTGCTGGCGAGCCTGTGGGGAGCTCGAAGGCATCTGAAGGATGTATTTAACAAGGCTTTTGGGCGGAATTCGACCGTCGATGATTCCGAGGAGCTGCTGTCGTACCGCACCGCGGTGTTCGGCTTGATCGCCGGCTTGGGATTCATGGGAGTCTGGCTGTACAAAGGCGGGCTAGCCGCTTGGCTGGTACCTATATTTCTCTTTGCCGTTTTCGTCCTCTTTATCGCGCTGACCCGAGTGGTTGCCGAGGCCGGCTTGGCCGCGGTGCGGGCCCCCCTAACACCCGTTTCATTTCTGATTTCTGGAGTCGGTTCATCGGCCATCGGCCCGGCCGGTCTGGTCTTCCTCGGACTCAGCTTTTCCTGGGCAGTCAATTTCAGGACTTTTGTGATGGCCTCTGCCGCCAACGGGATGAAACTGAGCGACGAAGTTGGCGCGAGACAGCGGAAAAGACCTCTGTTCTGGGCCATGATACTGGCCGTAGTGGTCAGTCTGGTGGGTTCGACTTGGATCATACTCGCCATGTGCTATAAGTATGGGGGAATCAATCTGGACCAGTGGTTTTTCGTCGGCGGTGCCTCAAGCCCCTTTAATTTCGTGGTTCCGTATTTGATCACCCCTGCCGAGGCCAGTCTAAGTGGCTGGTTGTGGACGGGCGTAGGGGGAGGGATCATGAATATATTGATCGTCATCCGACAAAAATTACTCTGGTGGCCGTTTCATCCACTCGGGTTCTTGATCAGCACCACGTGGATGGCGCAGTTCGTCTGGTTCAATGTATTTCTGGCTTGGCTCGTAAAACTCTTGGTCCTGCGCTACGGAGGGGCGCGGTTATACCAAGCTAGCCGGCCGTTTTTCCTAGGCTTGATCCTAGGGCACTTTACCGTTGCAGGAATGTGGCTGATCGTGGATAACTTCACCGGCATGACGGACAATCAACTGATGTGGTTGTGAGTGAAGTCGCGGATCGAGCCATAAGCGTCCAGCACTAGGCGCGGGCAGAAAAACTTGACATCTCTGATCTTATTTATTATAGCAACTTGCGAGAGTTACAAAATCAAAAACACATAACTTATTGATCTTCAGTAAGTTAGGAAAGTGGCGATTCTTGAAAGGGCAAAATCGCAAAAAGTGTCCGAACTATTAAACATGAAAGCCTCTTTTCAGCTTGTGACGAGAGGGAAATCACGGCGTTTATCCCTCCTAGCCGCAGGTCTTTTACTAGCCGGTCTTTGCGCTACGTGCGGGTACCGGTACTACGCCGGCCCCTTGCAACCCCTCCCCGACGCCCAGCAACACACCGGCATGCAGGTCAGCGATGACGGGACGGTGCTGTTCGTTCAGGAGCGATTTGAAGTCGGAGTGCGTCCTCAGACGGACGCAGAACTAAACCGGTTATATCCTGCTTACTCCAAGGGCGGCATGGAGTCTATAAATCCCTACACCTACGGCGACTGGAAAGATCCCGAAACCGGCTCGACACCGCAGCGCTTCACGATCTTCCTTTTGAAGGTTAAAAATTACAGCTATCCCAAAGTACAAATCGACCCTTTGAAGGTTTCACTTATCGCTTCGAACGGCCGCGAATACCCGGCTCTGGATCCGCTCGAATTCGACGAGTACTATCGCCCGTATGCCACTGCTTATTCCGGGAATCTGTACGACCGCTACGAAGAGCGCAAAGACCTATTCGCCTCTTCTAGATATGCATCCGAACCCGTATTCAGCGGTCAAGAAGTCCAGGGGTTTCTGGTCTTTCCCGCCCTACACCCAGATGTGCAGGAACTGCGCCTCAAGCTCGAGGATGTGGCGATCAGATTCGACTTTCGGGGCGATCCGATAGAGGTGCTCGACCTCGAGTATCTTTTTTTTCGGGAAATCGGCCGGATTTATCCCGATGGGACGACGAGAATGTCTTCGGGATAATCGGCTTGTAACGAGAAGACCGATGTGTTAGGTAGTAGGCAGGCGTTTTTTGCGAGAAAGGAGGTAGTTAAATGAGGTGAGGTTTCCCGGGCAAGTGTGGACGGGAAGATCGATTGTTTTCGATTCTACAGCGGGAATCGATAGATTCTGCTGGTTTTGCAATTTTGTTTCCATATCGTCATTCCGAATTGAGGAGTCAATTCAATGAAAAAATTAGCAATGCCTTTCATGGCGCTGGCCCTAGTAGCCATGCTGTCGAGCGGTTCTTGGGGCCACAAGCCCGAGGGCGTAGAGTTCTTCGCGCCCCATATTCCGGACGAATTGATCCCGGAGATAGACGGAAATTCCGCCGACTGGACAAACTGGTTCCCGTCGGATCTGGTCATTACCCACGACATGCTGCTGTCGCGTGCCGGCAATGACCCGAGGGACATCGCGGACGTCGACGTGAGCATGATGATCGCTTGGAACGAGACCACCCAGAAACTCTACCTCGGCCTCGAAGCCTTCGACGATTTTATCCATCGCGATTCAGAGAATCAGGTGGATATATACACGGAGGACGGCTGGACCATCAGCACCGATCCCGATCACAGCGGTGGTTTCTTTCACGCTGGAGATTTGGATCAGAACGTGATGGGTACCCAGGGGCAACAGTGGGTAGTCCATCCGCCCGCGCAAGGACCGGCGACTATGTGGGTTTTCAATTTTGGAGAGAACTTCTTTGAGAAGATTGAGACCCGCGAGTGGGACGCGATGTGGTTTGGCCATCCGCCGTGGGGCCATCTCGGCGTAGGTCCCCCCGAGGCCGTGCCGGTTAATGAAGGGGATACCAACGTCACCTTGTTCTACGAGATAGCTTGGTCCCTGTTCGATCATCTGGATTACGACGGCCCCGACTCCAGTGTGCCTCATGTATTCGAAGAGGAGCAGATCATCCACCTGAACATCCACTACCAGGATCACGACGAAAGCGGCGATGACTGGGATTCGCAGTGGGGCCTGAACGATGAAACCCACGCCACCCGGGACGGGTCCGCTGCACCCGACTGGGTAATGGTGAAGGTTCCCATCGAAGTCACCACGAGCGTAGAGGGCGAAACTTGGGGGAGGATCAAAGCCTCTTTCCGCTAAAGACCTAGCGCTTTTTAGACTGGTCTTCAGATAGATTGAAGGGATGGGATTTTTCTCATCCCTTCAATCTATACAATGGGAGAACAGCCGTGAAAATCTACGCACTTGCCATTGCGGCGTTGACGAGCATCTGCGCTTTAGTCGCCTGCGAAGAGGTCGATCTTTCTACCGGGCCTTCGGGATCCACTGGCAGGACTGAACTAGTCAAATTCGACAACAAGTCGAACTTTGATCTCCAGATTACCATTGGTGCGTGCTTTCAGGATTTCGTCTTGGACGCTGGGCGCGAACGGACCATCGAATGCAATCCGACAGATGGTGCGGTAAGCTTTGACGTCGGCATCGTTCGAACAGATAGAGAAGACGCCAATTGGGCTGGCTCCGTTTCAAAGGGGCAGTCCCTCCTCATCCTCACCAATCCTTGGCACGGCGGCTTCTTCACCGTAGAGGTTGAAGAATAAGCTAAGCGGGCGGATTCTCCGCCCAGCGGGAATGCGAAGCATGGAGCCGATTGGGCGAAAAGTCCTGCTGGTATCCACTTGGGTTTTGCTGGCACTGATCTCTGCCAAAAGCGCCTCGGGCGTGGAAGTTTTGGTCATCGGCAACGAGCAGAACCCCTGGGAAGCTATGGGTACCATGGAAAGCATTGATACCACCACGGATCCAGGGTGGATTCAGCCCCGGCGCACCGAAGCCACGGAAAATCTGAGCCTTGGTGCCCAAGGGAGAGGGGGAGGTATGTCCACACCTCAGCCATCTGTGCGCCAGGCTGGCAACCTCAACAACATGATAGACGGGGATGCAAACACGGTTTTTGACGGGAGTAGGGCCCGGCAAGTGGGAGGCAGGATGGACCTGGATCTGGGCTCGATTTTCGGTGGAGTCGAGAGAATTCGCTTCTACCCCAGCCCAACCTTCAGCGACAAGTTCCTGAAGGGGTACGAGGTGTACATCAACGATGGTAGCGCGGAAATGCAGGTTGGCGGGGTGCTGCAGTGGGTCCTAGTGGAAAGGGTCGAGAAAAACACCGACAGTACCGTGCAGGTGAGAATTCCATCCCAGTACGTGCGCCATGTCCGAATTGTATTCACCACGCCATTGCCCTGGGAAATTGCCGAGCTAGAGGTGTACAGCCGCGGCTTTGTCCCCCAAGCAAACTACACTTCGCAGGTGATAGACTTGGGCGAACTGGCCAATTTTGGCCAGTTGAAGTGGGCCGCAGAAGAGCAACCTCGAGCCTCGGTGCAGATCTTTACCCGCACCGGAGCCACGCCCGATCCCCTTAAATACTACCAAATAACAGAAAAAGGACTCGAGACCGAACGGATTGAGGTGTTCGCAGACGATTACAATAGCCTGAAAGAAGCCGAGCGGGAAAAAGCTCCAGACGCAGAGAACTGGAGTCCTTGGTCTCCGGTGTACACCCGTGCATCTGGAGAACAGGTGGTCTTCACCGAACCTCGGCGCTACTTCCAGTTCAAGTGTGAGTTTGCCAGTGATTTTTTCACTCAGGGAGCGCGGCTCGACTCGCTGGCGTTCGAATTTTCCACCCCTCCGGTAGCGCGTTTCGTTTGGGGCGAAGTCGGGCCGCTGGAAGTCAACGCTGGAGAACCCACCCTGTTTACCTATGTGGTGCGGGCCAAAGTCGAGGAAAGCGATACGGGGTTCGACGCCTTGGAGATTGCTACTCCTTCTCGGGCCACAATTGAGGAACTGAAAATCGGCGGCGCATCAGTGGTGGATTTCACCGAGGAAATCACCGACGACCGCATGGTGGTCCGCTTCTCTAATCATCGGGTCGTGGATACCACTCCGGTGGAGTTGAGTTTTAAAGGGGCGGTTCTGGTGTACGGGACGCGTTTTACCGGCAAGGTCTTCGATACCCAGACAGCAGAATTGCCGCAGCCCATTACCGCCGGGGATACGTCCCCGGATTTACCCAACAACGACTTGGCAGTGGCCGTATCGCTCGGAGAGACCATTGTCGCGGGCGGGCGCGTTGTCCCCAATCCGTTCACTCCCAACGGCGACGGCGTGAACGATCTGGCCTCCATTCACTACCAGATTCTCAAGTTGACCAAGGAGGTTCCGGTCACTGTGTCGATCTACGACCTTTCGGGCCGGCTGGTCCGCGATTTGTACTCGGGTACAGAAGTGAGCGGAATTTATGCCTTGGATTGGAACGGTCTGGATAATAGTGGGCAATTGGTAGTTCCGGGATTATACATCAGCCGCATATCAGTCGACGCCGATAGGGGCGAAGGAGACATGGTTGCACTCATAGCGGTGATCTACTGATCGTCTAACCGATTGAGGTGAGCGATATGATGCGATCGCATATATGGACGAGTCTCGTGGCAATTGTCGGCCTTTTGACCGGCATGGCCCAAGCCGACACGATAGCATTCGGGTCCAAAGCCGACTGGGAGAAGTGGGTCTTTCCCGTCGGGACGCTGGAACTGTCGAGGGACGGCCTCGTAAAGCCCAAATTCATCCAAAAGAATATCAACGCAAGTCTCAACGCCGGTGAGTTTGTCGTCGAGCGCGAGGGAAATAAACCGACCAAATGGGGGGGAATATCTGGTGTCGGCTCCAATCCCGCCCGAGCAGCCAACATCTTTGACGGCGAGGTGGATACTTGGTGGGCACCCGATCCAGACGACGATATGGATACTTGGTGGGTTGAACTCGACTTGGGTCGATTGGTTTCTGCTACCAAGATCGCGTTGAAATTTTCACCTCAGGGCGAGCCGTTCAGAATGTTCAAGGTCTATACCTCCACCGGCGAGGAAGCGCTCTACTCTGGGTCGGGCAAAAAAGAGTACTTGGTCGTCGGACAGACCACTCAGCCGAATTTTGCCTACGAGCTAGAATATCCCTTGGGCCAGCTTGGCACAGCTCGCAGCACGGCAGAAGAGCCTAGGCAACTGGTCGGCTTTGTGCTGATCCAAGTCACAGCCCCGTTCGGAGACGCGCGTCTGGGCGAAGTTGAAGTCCACACCCTCGGCGACAACGTGGTACTGGGAACGGTGGAGCGCGGCGGTCTGGCCATTCAGGCGAGTCCCGGCGGCGATCGCCGCATATTGACTAATAACGAGGTGCTGGACGGACGCTTTGATACCTACTGGAACTCAAGTGCCGGGTTTCTCGATTGGACCGAGAAAGGCTGGGTCAACATGAACCTAGGAGCGCTGTTCTGGGTGGATACCATCCGAATTGTATCGGCCCGAGTGCACCAAGGTTCCAGAGTAGACCCGCTGTTTGGCTACAAGCTATTCATCTCCGACGGCACCCTAGGGCCAACGGCCCAACTCGGCACGGAAAACGTCATGGGAAGTTTCGTGTGGGAAGAGGTGGGGTCTCTCGATGATAACTCCGTGGGATTTCTCACTTTTGAAGATACTTTTTCTTCTCGACCAGTACAACACATCTTCTTTTCACACAGAAACAATGTCAGGGATACGGGTACCTATGGACGCTTCAAAACCCTAGAAATTCAGGCCTATGGTGAAGGGTATATTCCAGGCGTGTCCATGACTTCGGGCCTACTCAACCTTGGTCGCTCCAAAAATATGTTATCGATCGCGTGGGAAGCGGATATCCCGCCGGGGACTAAGCTGGAGATCAGCACGCGGACGGGCGATCAATTGGGCGAGAAATTGCATTATTTCGACAAAAAGGGAAATGAACTTACTAAAGAAAAGTGGGAGAGTCTGCCCAAATTCCGCAAAGAAGCCGATCCTATCGTGGAGTTGGTGCCCGACCCCCAAACTTGGAGCCCGTGGAGCAAACCCTATCTCCATTCTGGTGCCCCCTTTGCCTCTCCTAGTCCGCGCCAGTACCTAGAGATACGAGCCAGACTTTTAAGTACGCTACCAGATCAGGCTGTTAGCTTGGACCGGATAGTGCTTTCTTTCGATGACCCATTGGCCAGAACCCTGACCGCCGAGATCTGGCCGGATACAGCCATAGCGGCAAAGCCCCAGGAGTTCAAATACTTTATCCGCCCTTCGTTCGCGGCCAGAGACCTTGGTTTTGATCAGGTGCTCATCAGGACTCCTGCCCAGGCTGAATTGATAGGGGTAAAAGTCGCCTCTGAGCCGCTGGCGATGGAGGACCTGTCCGTATATTCGACAGCAGATTCTCTGCTAATCCAGCTTCCCTCGACGATCAAGTCTGCAAAGCTGGTAGAGGTCGAGTTCAAAAGCCAAGTCTTTCTGAACAACACAGTATTCGAGGGATTGGTCGGTAATTCTTCCAGAAAGCTGTGGCAGACCGTAGATTCCGGGGACGCCGACTCGGAGGCCATGAGCGATGTGCTAGTGGTGACCGTACCGATCCAGGACCGGCTAGTTGGCGATGTGCAGATTGCTCCGGCGATTATCACTCCCAATGGGGATGGTCTAAACGATCAGATGAACATTGACTTTTTGATATTCCAGATCGACCGGGCTCAGCCCATCACAGTAAAAGTGCACGATCTGTCTGGCAGAATTGTCAGGGAAGTGATGGCCCAGCGCGGTATCAGCGGTGCGCACCGGGCCGTCTGGGATGGCACGGATGGGGCCGGAGACCTCGTTCCTCCCGGTCTCTACATATGTCGGGTCGAGGTAGAAGCTAGCCAAGACGCCGCGGCCATTATCCAGACCGTCGGAGTCGCCTTTTGATCTACATATTGATAATCTGCCTATCTGAAGTCTTGGCAGGGAGTTCACAATGACTATTCGATGCAGAGGTGCGTGGGGCCTAGTCCTCCTCTTCACTGGTCTGAGCACATCCACGGGAGACGCTCAACGGTCGGTCCCGTCTAGCCCGGAGCCGGTAGTCGAAGCCCTAGATCCGACCTTGATGAAATGGTACCAGCGTCAGGAACTTTACTATCAGTATAGATGGTCGTGGTGGAAGTACAGCAATTACGCCAGAGAGCCGTACAAGCGTTACGTGGATGTCGGCTTAGAGGGTACTAGGTGGTACGATCTGTACGGGAAATACCTCACCAAGGGCTGGAAGATTTACGAATGGACCCAGGAAGTCCCCACCTCATTCGGCAGCAACATTTTCAAGAGCGGCCGGTACTCCAATTGGTTCAACAACGTCGTGATAGGGCGGACTTCCCAAGGACAGTACAACTTGGCGGTCACGCTAGGCGATGAGATCAGAACGACCCTGACGCCCATGACGTTCTCGAAACCAGCTTTCAACGGTATCCAAGCGGATTTTCGCTCCGACAAATACGCGCTCACCTTTCTGAGTTCCAGAGTCAATTTTCCGACGCGAGGACAAAATGTAGATGTTCCCGAAACCCGGATGACGGACTTTAACAACCTCTTTGGCTTCAGGGGCACAGTCCAGGTGGGCGACTTCGTAAATCTAGGGGCTACCTATGTGAACTCCCATTTCAGCCGCACCTCTACGGACCTGCCGCTCAGCGGCTTTCAGGAAGGCCAACTCACTTCGGTGCAAAACCAAGATGTCATCCGCTGGATCGCCATCCGCATCACCGATGATTCGCCCGAGGACGGGGAAGGGGGCGGAGTACTATTCTCCGAACAGATATTCATCAATAGAGGCAATGAAATGGAACCCGCGGCCATTGAACCCCGCATAGAGGGGGGATTGCCGGTGCGAGGAGCTTTGGCTGCGGATGGGATCGAAGCCATCACCCTGACCTATGTGATTCCCGATCCCGAGTTAAAAAGAAAAATAGGATTTGAACTGGTCCTGGCCAACGATTTCCGCGTTGAGGCCACCTCGAATCTGCAGACCAATGCCCTCGGAGAGCCGGTCTTTTTGCCCGTTGTGCGGGCGGATGGGAATGTCGACGACGGCTCGAATCAGAGGGTAGTCAAGTTCGATTACGGCCTGCCCACGGGAAACGAAATTATAGGATTTACACTAGAAGTGCACGACCTGATGGGATTCACCGTGTGGGGTGAGCTGGATATCAACAATCGCTGGAGACGGTTCCCCAATATCAACTTTGAGCGCCACGCTCACGCTTCTACTCGTTCAGAGGCCTTTTTTCTGGCCGCGCGCAAAGTCGCCTATCCCTGGTTTGGCTTTGGCGAAGTATTCAGTATCGACGAAGGGTATTCCACCTCTATGTTCATCCTGGACCGGACCGGAGAGATCGACTATTCAAATGCGGAACGCAACCGCTACGAGTTCGTCGATGACAACGACGATCAGGACCGGTGGCCGGACTGGCAGCGGGCCAACCAGCCGCTCGAAGGAGAGGGATTGGCCCGGGGAGGTCCCCCTGCCGGAGGCATCTTCCCCGGACTGGACGAAAACAACGATTTCATCTCGGATTTCAATCAGAACAACAATCTGCGGCCCGATTACGATGAACCCTTTTGGCGCTATGAGGTGGATCCCCCGGAGTTCCTATTTGGGATGGACCTAGATCACAACACCATTATTGATCGCTTTGAAGACGATGACGAGCCGGACTATCCCTACCAGCGGGATCACCGTGGGTACAATGGCTATATGGGGCGACGTCTCACCCCCGAAGCAAAAGTCCTGATCGGATATGCCAAGGAATGGTTGTGGTCCGATGAAAGGGAAAGCAAAGATTTTTATGGATTGGTGACCTTTGACAAAGATTATGCCCAGCTAGGCCGATTGCAGATATTCAATAACCTGCGAATCGTCAAAGACAATCTCATCGACGACCAGCTCATCTGGACGCACCCGCCCGGTACATTCGGGGGAATACAAACCTTTCAGGATCGCCTAGTGGCGCAGGATGTGGTGATCAACACGGCCTTTCTGCGCTTCGATTACAAGGGACTCCCCAATTTCAATGTGACCAATAAGGTCAAGTACGAGATTTACAATCAGCAGGGCGAGAATTTCGCTAGGCCGCTCAGAACCGGAGGAGTACTCGAGGAGTTAAAGGATTCTCACTTCCTCGGGATTGTCAATAAATGCGACTATGCTTTCTGGATCGGCGATTTCAAAGTTCACCCCAAATTTAGGAGCTTGTACCGCCGCAGCACGGCCTTCATCAGAGGCGAAGCGGATGTCCACAATCTAACTGAAATGGGTATCTTGACGGTCAGAACCCAACCCATGCCAAAGCTCTGGATCGAAGTGGGTACCGAGTTGGCCCAGTTCTACGACCTTGAGGAATCACTGGGTAGCACAGGAGATTTTTTCGGTAGCGTCGTCACGTCGCAGGTTTCTATCAATAACAACTACCTCGGCTATGAGGTCATCATGAACATCGGGCACCAGTGGGAGCGAAGGAAGTTTGAAAACAGAGATTCTCCAGAGACCATCACCAGTGCTTTCATCGTGGTGTTTGCCGGGCTCGGCTCCAGTTAGGCGCAAGAGATGAACGTGAACAGGCGAAAATATAGCCTGTTGCTGCCGCTGGGCTGTGCCTTATTGCTCTTTGCGGAATCGGCTTTCGGAACTGCTAGATGGACGGTTGGAACCGCGGACCGTCCGTGGAGTGCCGCAGGTAGTTTTGAGGGGCTGGACGACACCGCGGAGGAGGGTTGGCTGCAACCCATCTTCGTGTCAAACCAGAATTTGTCCCTCAGCTCCATGGACAGGGGAGGGTGGATAAACTCCGATTTTCGCCTAGGGGTGGAATTGTTGCCCAAGATTATCAACGGCGACCACAGTGCGGCTTTCCCAGATCTGTCCGACAGGAGCGTGGAGCGGAGAGTAAACAAAGCGGATCTTCCCGTAACCCTGATCTTGGACCTGGGAGGGCCTTTCGGCGTGGACAGCCTCAGCTTCTATCCCCGGGAAGGGTTGGAACGGGCCTTTATGAGAGGCTACCAGGTCTGGGTCCACGATGGAGTCGGTCTCGATGAACTCAAACTACCCCTGCGAGGACACTGGTTTAATGTCGTAAAAGACTGGAAGCTAGTAGCGGAAAAGGCCCAGACGGAGAACCCTTTTGCCCGTATAAAGCTCCCCTTGCAAGTGGTGCGCTACGTGGCCATCTCAGACACCATCAGTTTGCCTGATCCCACCTTGTGGGAGATTGACGAACTCGAGGTCTGGGGCAATGGCTACGCCCTCGTGGGCCACTACGAGTCAGACGTGATCGATCTGGGCGACCGGGCCAGTCTCGGCAACCTGACGTGGTCGGCTCTGAGCGATTCGGGCAGTGCCCTGCTGATCCGCACGCGCACCGGGCAGACAGAAGACCCCTTCGTGTACCACCGTCTGACTGGCCTAGGGCTAGAAGGAGAAGAACGAGTCACACAAGCCCAGTACAAAAAACTCAGGCCGACGGAAAAGGGATCCATCCAGCCCGATACCGAAAATTGGAGTGGCTGGTCGGCTCCCTATCCTTCTACTGGGAAGGAGCCCCTCATCGCTTTGGCTCCGGCACAATACATTCAATTCAGAATCGATTTTCAATCCTTCTCTCCGCTGTTCAGGAGTCGGATTGATTCTCTATCAGTGGAATTTTCCACGCCTTTATTCGGCAGGGAATTCATAGCCGAGTTGACGCCCCAACACGTCGCTCCCGGAAGAAAGACGGGCTTCACCTATGCGGTGCGCGCTATCTTAGAGCCCGAGGATGGCGGCATTGACGGTCTGCAAGTAGCTACGCCTTTGCCAGCGGAAGTCAAGGAAGTCAGGATCAATGGCAATCCAGTCGAATACTCCGAGGATGTGGGGGCAGATGGTTTCGCGGTCTCGTTTCCAGAGAACCGGATAACTGAACACGCAACCTTGCTCGAAGTGGACTTTGAAACCGAAGTACTGGTGTACGGCACGCGCTTCACCGGCAGAGTGTTCGATACCGAGCGGGAGGGAGATATACCGCAGATCATCGTGCCGGGAGATGCCACGCCGGACATCGATACAGATGACCTGCTGGTGAAGTGGAATCTGGACAGATCCCTGCTTGCATCCGTGGATATTTCGCAGCGCCATCTGACACCCAACGGCGATGGAGTGAACGACGCCGTAGAAATATCCTACAGCCTGCTACAGGTCATTCGCTCCATTCAGGTATCTGTTGAGATCTTTGATCTTTCTGGCCAGCGAATTTGGCACCGGTCCGTAGAGCAGGCCAACGGGCAATACGCTATATCCTGGAAGGGCCTTGACGATGCCGGACAGGTAGTGCCTCCAGGCCTGTACGTTTATCAACTAGTCGCCGATGCCGACCAGGGAAGCAACGTGTACGTAGGAACCCTAGCGGTCGTATATTAAATGCCTCAAAGAAAAATGCGAAGACTCAGTACGGGAAGTGGGTGGGGTCTGTTCTCTCGTCTTTTTATTATTGGTCTATTCACTGCGTGTACTACAACATCCGAGGAGCCTCCCCAAGCCGAGCCCGGCGTGGTGGCGCGGCTTGGAGATACGGTCCTCCAAGCCAGCGAGTTGCGCGACTTCGCCATCTCCACTCCTCAGAACCTGCGTTCCAAGCAGGAGGGAGCGGCCGCGCGGCAGGACTATCTGCGCAGTTTGCTGGTCAAGCACCTGCTCTACCTAGAGGCCCAAGTTTGGGAATTGCAGGAATCGATGGAGGTGCAAAAGCGGGTTGAAGTGAGCTGGCACCAGCACCTCATCGAGATTTACCGCAACGAGCAGCCGCCCATCCAAGTAGAAGTTGACGAGGAGGAGATCCGCAGGTACTTCGAGGAAAATGGCCTAGGGCGTCAGCGCCAACTAGCCGGCATCCTAATCGAAGAAGAATCCCAAGCCCAAGAGGTGCTGGCAAAGCTCGCCGCTGGCGCAAGTTTCGAAGATCTGGCCAGACAATATTCCGTTCACAAAGGGTCGGCCGCCCAGGGTGGGGTATGGGGGTACATCTCGCGGCAGCAAGCCCGCCGCTTAAAAATTCCAGATGAGGTGTTCCGCGAATTGCCGGTGGGTGTCGCGTCCGATATCCTCCCCATCAATAAACGCTACTTGGTAATGCGTTTTCTCCAAGACCGGCCCGGAAGCCTAGATGAACACCAATCCCGCATTCGCTCCGTGCTCCATGCAGGCAAGCTCAAAGAGGCAAAAAGAGAACAGGTCCGGTCTCTGGCCCGAGAATTTGACTGGAAAATCGAATCCGCGGGGTTAGAACTGCTCCTGAAAAAAGCGGCCGCGTACCCCGCGGTGCATCGCCAGCATTTTTCGCCTAGGGAGGCGATCCAGCCCCTCTTCACCTACCAAGGCGGTCAGGTGACCGTGGGAGAATACGTGGATGCGCTGTGGGAAGATGCTGGACGGGCGCGCTCTGGCTGGGGAATGAAGGACAGCGCCGCAGTGGTTGCAGCCGCTGAATCCACAGTCATGGAATCAGCCATTCTGCTGGAGGCGGCAAAGAGGGCGGGCATTCCCGAGCGACCGGCAGAACAAAATTGGCTAGAGCAGACGCGCTGGGAGTTCATGGTCCGGCAAGTCCGCAAGGAAGAAGTGGAGAACAAGGCCGTAGTCAGCGAGGAAGAGGCTAAGGAAGTCTATCGGTCGCACGAGGATTTATTTCGCAAATCCGACCAGTTTGATCTGATCGAAGTACTGGTCGAAACCGAGGAAAAGGCACAGAACCTTCTCGCAACATTGGAGCGAGGAGACGTAACCCTTCTCGACCTAGCCCAAGAACACACCATCCGCACCGAGTCGCAGGAAGAGCCGGGCAAGGTACACCTGCACGGCCGCGATCGCTATGTCAACCCGCAGTTCTACGAGGCCGTGCAGGCAGCCGAAATAGGAGAGCTTGTTGGCCCCGTCCAGGTCAAAGGTGGGTACAGCCTGTTCAAAGTGCTCCACCGCACAGAAGGAGAACTTCCTCCGTTTTCCAAAGTGGCGCGACGGGCGCGCTCACTGCTGCGTCGGCAGAAAGAAGACCGGATCTTCGCGGAATTAGTTGACGAATTGCTGGAGAAGTACCAGGACCGCATAACAATATACCAAGACGAGTTGGCCGCGGCTTTGCCCGATACCTTGCTACAACGGCTAACTGCTGTTGAGGAAGACTGAGGAATCCATACAAAAGCGGAAGTCACCTGTCCGCACACTCGTCGGAATTCTCTTCGCAATTCGACCGCTTTACCAACTGCCCTTTTTCCCACACGTCCTGCCTTACCTTATTGCCCTGGACATCAAAGACTGTAAAAATTCCATCGGGATTTCCGTCTGTGTAGGATCCCTCCCATTTTTTTTGCCCGTTTTCATAGTAGAAGACAAGGGGCCCGTTTGTCTTTTCTTTTGATTCGTCGTAATGGGTCCAGACCCCGCTCTCGCGGCCATTTGTATAGAACCCTTCCAGCCATTTGTTCCCGTTGCTGTAGTAACTGATATAAGGGCCGTGCCATTGACCATCTTTAAAGACTATGGATAATTCTATTTGCCCGTTTGCATAGTACTTGGTATAGGCCCCGTGGAACTGCCCCGCTTTATAGGTTCCTTCTGAACGTTTGGCTCCATCCCCATAATAGTCTGTAAAGGGACCGTGGAGTTTACCTTCCCTATATGTCTCTTCCGATTTTCTGGTCCCATCTTCAAAGTAATAGACAATTTTTCCATCTTTCTCGTCGTCCTTGTACATGCCCTGTGCTTGCAGATTGCCGCTTGTATAATACGCTGTATAGGGGCCGTGTTTGATTAACTCGTTTGCTTCATTTTTGTAGTACTGGTATTGAACTTTGACCTGCCCATCGGGATATGTTTCCGTTTTAACTTTTGGGCCACAGCCATACAGTGCGATTGCCGCACCGATAACAATCGGCATCCATTTCACGAGTGAAATCCCTCGCTAGAGGTTAGACGCCCTTAAGGGCTAGTCCTGCGCATAATGCTGAGGATCTGGCCGGTCATGCCGCTGGCCGGGGGTTGTGCTGCGAGGAAAAGCGCCGAGGCAACGACCTGTTCTGGCTCCTTCCACGGCTCGCTTGCAGCGCGGAAGCTACTAGCCTGTTGCCAAGAAGGTTTCGACAGCTCCGTCTTAACCGGGCCGGGTATGAGAACGTTGGCGATGATGCCCTCGTCCCACACCTCTTCTGCAATGGCTTGGGTCAACCCGTGCAAGGCCGCTTTGGACGCGCAATAGACGCTCAGGTCCGCGTGGCCGACCTGGCCCATACCAGAGCCGACGTTGATGATGTTCCCGCTGCCCTGCCGCTGCATAATGGGCAACACCGAGCGGCAACAGCGGACGACGCCCATGACGTTAATTTGCCACGCCTGTTCCCACTCTTCATCCGTCGCGTCTAAAAACAGCCCGCGCGGATTGACGCCGGCGTTGTTGACGAGAATATCGATCCGACCGAATCGCGCTACTGTTTGCTGCACGAGGCGTTCCACCTCTGCGCTCACCCGCAAGTCGGTCGGCACAGCGAGGACTTCGCCCCCCTGCGCGGCAATCGCCTCGGCGACTTCGTCAAGCTGAGCCGTACTGCGCGCGGCAATGGCAACCTGCGCGCCCTCGGCCGCGTAGCCCATAGCAATAGCGCGGCCAATGCCGCGGCCCCCGCCCGTGACGAGGGCGACTTTGTCTTTGAGTTGCATAGTTGAGTTATCCACGCAAGTACCCGGCGACCTCTTTGGCGAAATAAGTCAAGATCATATCCGCGCCGGCCCGCTTGATCCCGGTCAACACCTCCATAACGGCCTGCTCGCGCTGGACCCACCCCCGCTCCACAGCCGCCACAATCATCCCGTACTCGCCAGAGACATTGTACGCGGCAATCGGCACGTCAAAAGTTTGGCGGGCGGCAGCAATTACGTCGAGATAAGCCAGTGCCGGCTTGACCATCACCACATCGGCCCCTTCCTCAATATCGAGCGCGATTTCTTTGAGCGCCTCGCGGCCATTGGCCGGATCCATCTGATAGGTCTTCTTGTCGCCCTTCTTGGGTGCCGACTGGAGCGCGTCGCGAAACGGGCCGTAAAAGCACGAGGCATACTTAGCCGAATACGCCAAGATGCCGACGTTTTTATAACCAGCCGCATCGAGCGCCCGGCGGATGCCGCCGACCCGGCCATCCATCATGTCTGAGGGCGCAACCCAATCGACGCCGGCTTCGGCGTGCGACAGGGCCATCTTGCACAGCACCTCTATGGTCTCGTCGTTTACTACCTCGCCATCTACTACCAAGCCGTCGTGGCCGTGGTGGGTATAGGGATCGAGGGCCACATCGGTCTGCACGCAGAGTTCGGGCACCGCAGCTTTGAGGCTGCGAATTGCTCGTTGGATCAAGCCCTGCGGGTCGTAGGACTGGGTGGCCTGATCGTCTTTTTCAGTCGAGTAGCCGAAGAGGTTGACCGCCGGGATGCCCAAGTCCCACAACTCGCGGCACTCATCGACCAACTCGTCAACTGAGAAGCGATATTGGCCGGGCATGTCGTCGATGGGCGCGCGCGTTTTTTCGCCTTCAGTGACAAACAGCGGATGGATCAAATCATCGACGCGCAAGTGAGTCTCGCGCACCAAGCTGCGTACTGCCTCCGAGCGTCTAAGTCGTCGGGGCCTCTTGGTCAATTCCACAGCAATCTCCTAGTTAAATTTCTCTTCGATTGAGGCAGATCGGGGTTACGACAGTAGACGGTATGAGATGCTTCGCTCCGCTCAGCATGACAGGTGCCGACGCCTCATGCTGTCATGCTGAGCGGAGCGGAGCGGAGTCGAAGCATCTTATACCTTGATGCCCATACATAAAGACTAATGTTAAAAAATCGCCTAACGGATGGAAAATCCAGCGCCGATCAACCGTGCTCACAGACAAAATTTCAAAAACTCGTCCTCTGTCTTTTCGCACCATGCCCGCAAGCGACGGCGATGGTCGTCGAGTTCATCCTTGAATCGCGCATTGACGGCGAGGTTGACCATTTCGCCCGGGTCTGTTTGCAAATCGACGAGTTGTTCGCGGTAGCGGCCCATGGGATAGGCGCTGTATTTGTAGCGGTCGGTGAGCACGGCGCGCGAAGCACCGCTACCGCCTGGACCCGGAGCAATGTCTATGATGGTTTCAACGACGAGTTCCCTGCGCCATTCGTCAGGTACGCCACTCTCGGCAAGCGGTCGCAAGCTCAGCCCTTCGAGGCCATCGGGGACACTCGCACAACCGACATCGCACAGCGTAGGCAGCAAATCGAGTCCAAGGGAGACCAGATGGGTATTGTCAACGCCACCGGCCCGCGTGATCCCTTTGTGACCGATGATAAAAGGAACATTGATGACTTCCTCGTAGAGGCTGGTTTTTTGATTCCAGTTATGTGCGCCGTGCCCGTCGCCGTGATCTGAGGTGAAGATGATATAGGTTTCTTCTTCGAGGCCGAGATCGCGCAGGCCATTGAGCAGCACGCCGATTTCAGCATCGACTTTTTCGCACAGGCGATAGTAGTAAAATCGCAGCCGTCGCCAGTCGTCTTCCGTGTATTCGATGGTGGGATAGACGCGGCGGTTGGCCTGCCGCAACATCTGCAAGATGTCGGATGAATAAGGTGGAATGGCGAAGTTTGCGGGCAGATTTGGGCATTCTTCCACAGTAGCTGGTTCCGGCACTGGACCTTGCGGCAGGGGCTGATTGCGGGCGACTTGGCAGATGTCGTGAGGATTGAGGAATGACGCGAAGAGAAAGAAGGGATTGTCGCGGTCGCGCTGCATGAATTCGATGGAGCGCAGCGGCACCTCGTCGTCGCGACTGCCGCAGATGACTTCGAGGCCGCTTTCTTCGGGCGTGGTGCCGGGGACGTGCCATTTTCCTGACAGGGCGCAGTCGTACCCCGCGTCAGCGAGGAGGTTGCCGAGCGTTCGGCCTTTGTATTCGGGGTTGATTGGTGTGTTGTTGCTGATCGCGCCATTTTGATGGGGGAACAGACCGGTCATAAAGCTGGCGCGCTGGGGGCCACATAAGGGATGCGTACAATAGGCGCGGGTGAATCGCACCCCCGTTGCGGCGAGGCTGTCCATGTTGGGAGTGTGCACGTCGGGATTGCCTGCGCAGGACATGGCCCCGGCGTATTGCTGGTCCGTGATGATAAAGAGAATATTGGGACGACGCTCTGGCATACTTGATCTTTGCTCCTAGGATAGTCTTCACTCGGAAGGCGAAAATACGAATCAGCAGATGGAACGTCCAACGCCGAAGTAACAAAACGCCCTCGGCATCGTTCTATAAGCGTGTGCACACGAGAATTGTCCAACACCTGACATCATGGAGATGCAATGCACGCAGAACAGGCGATTGAAAGATTCGGGCCGCTGGTCATGAGTCTGATCTGGCGGATCAACGGAAACCACGACGAGACAGCCGACCTCTACCAAGAAGTATTCGTGAAGTTCCACGAGACCACGAGCCAGAGCGGGCCGCTGCAACAGCCCAAGGCGTGGTTGTGCCGCACGGCGATCAATGCCGCCCTCGACTTCAACCGTCAGCGAGCGCGATTTGTCTCTTGGAGCGAGTCGGTGGAGAAACCTCACAACTGGGGGGCAAACGATGTGGATGTGGTCGAAAATGGTCTGATGGTCGAAAAGATTCGCCGTCTCACGGTGGATTTGCCCGAGCGCCGCAGGCAAGTTTTCGTCCTCCGCTACTTCCAAGGCTGTTCCTTCGAGCAGATCGCCCAACTGCTAAATTGCTCTGCGGGAGCAGCGCGAGCCGCAGCGTTCCAAGCATCAAAACAGATTCGCGCGTGGCTCGCCTGCGACTGTCCATCCGCAACAACATCAACCAAGGAAGCTAACCGATGATTACGACTGAGCAGTTTGAACACAAACTCATCGAATACCTCGACGGCGAACTGTCCGACGCCGAAAAGCGGGAAGTAGAAGAGTACCTACAAGCCCATCCCGAAGCCATCGAGCTCAAAGGCGATCTTTCCCTGCTGTGCGCCGCAGGGAGATCGATCCGCGAGTCCACCTTTCCCGCAGATTTGCTCTTGGAGGCCAACCGCAAGCTCGCCGCTCGCCTAGCCGATCCGCGTCCCGAGAATGTGGCTCCCATCCCCGTCGCGTCCCACAACGGATCGCCAGAAACCAACCCCAGTCGGACCTGGCTGCCGAACTGGCGGCGACGGCTCCGTCCACCCGTACTCACCGCCGCACTCGCCGCGCTGGCAATCCTCCTAGTAGGTGCTGTCACTCAGAGGGCAGCTCTCGCCAACATTGCCAGTAGCCTACTGCAAATCGTGGTGACCTTCAACGACGAGCCCCTGTCCGATAGCCAACAGCAGGCGTTCGACGAGCTTGTTGAGATCACGGAAACCGTGGATGAGAATGGCGATCAGGTCGTCAGCGTTAGCGTAGAGGCCGATCAGATGCCCCAAGAGTTCAGTGACGGTGTCCTGAAAATGGTAGTCGGCCGCGATGAAAGCAGCGAAGCAGTAAGCGTGAGCGCGTCGGCGCACTTTTTCGTCAACTCAGACCCAGACTCTATTGTAGTGAACCTCGATTCGCTGCGCGCCCGCGCCGCGAAGATCGGCTCCCAGTCTCCGGGCGTCACCGAGGATAAGAGCTGGGGCTACATCAAGAAAGCCGCCGGTTCCACCACGGACGACTCCCCCTAAGCAAGCGGATTACTCGGTTTTAAGCCGAGCCTCCAAAGAGAACGGGCCCTAGGTCGTCATCGACCGGGGCCCGTTTTTCATCCTCAAAAGGGAATCCTATTGTTGAACCAACTTATCGTATTCTGCGTGTGTTCCAATCCAGAACCAAACCAAGCCTTCCTCAGCTTCCACGGCGACAGTCCGGTATTTGATTCCTACTCTTGCAGACCAATAACTTTCGACTTTCTTCAAATGCAAGGAGGGATGTCTCGGGTCTCGTTTCATCAATTTGAAATTTTCATCTGCTAGTTTCTGAATATTTTGCGGGAGCTTTCGATAACATGCCCAAAACGAAGGAGTTGCAAAGTGATTCACAATTCTTTGCACTTCCCTGCCCGAAAATCTACAATTGCTTGCTCAGCAAGTTGATCTAACCTTCCTGATTTCACATCTTTCTCAAACTGTCGATCCCAAACTTCGGCATCGAATTCATCAAACCATTCTCTGAAACGGGCAAGTTCATCCGCCGAAAGTTGGGAAACGGCTGATTGAAGTTCTTGCACGGCTTGCATAACTAAATCCCCCTTTTCACTAAAATCTTTTTGACCCGAGGCTTTCACCCGACGCCTCTTCTGATCGTCCAACGGCCCTCCGGCTAGGGATGATCGTTTTTTTAAGATACCCAAAGCAGACGATCTCGCAACGACGACCACCACACAAAGGTCCACTAGCAAATCAATGAGCCACTCCGTCCGACGCCATCCTTTCATTCCCGCGTACGAGGAAATGCTAGAATAGGAGAAGGAGGGCGCTGGCTACGAAGGCAGATCCCAATGAATTGACCACGGCACTGGCGACACGCACCCAAAAACTTGGGAATTTCTGCGTGTCTAGAATCTCGGTCTGGCTTGTCATGGCCGCGAGGTACTAGTTCGCGGCTCCAGACTCACCGTCCTGCTGCGGACCGAGAGCCTCGGTCGTCGTCGAAGCGTCTGATGGGATGCACGAGAATCCCCGTTCAGCGAAATGCTCATCGAAGGCAAACACTTCTCGCAGACCTGCACGGGACATGAAGGCAAAGCTGACGCAGTCAACGAGGCTCAAGCGTCTGCGACCGGCGGCGAGCATGGAGGCCATCCCAGTGGCATGCAACTCCTCGTCAATCCACTCAATTCTCAAGACGGGTCGAATGTCCTGATCGAGCGCGCGAGCTGCATCTATCCCAAGGCGGTGCTGAACGAGAGCCGTCGTCTCTACGAGGACATAGCTAGTCGTCACGAGGGGATACGCGCCGCGCACGAGGCGATGCCATTCAGCAACGGCCCGCGAATGCTCAGCGTCGTCAGCGTCGAGAACTGCATACAGCGCGGAGGTATCGACGAAGACACTCACCTGCGGTAGGCCTCCTGCAGATGGAGGTCATGTTTTGTAGCTCCATCGCCGCCGCCGGATCGGAATTGTCCGGCTGCCGAGATCGCGCGTTCAATGCGCTCGTCATCGGTCACGGCTGTCTCCGCCGACCGCAGCAGGAGATCGACCCCTTGGCGAATCACCGTTGCCATCGAAACCTGCCGCTCGGCAGCAATCCGCTTGACGTGCCGCGCTTGTTCGTCGGTCAACTGAATCTGTGTGCGAACCATTCGACTAGCTCCATGTTATCATATTATACCATAATGATAACAAACTGCTCGGCGAAATCAATTCGACGCTTACCGCTTACTTATTTGAAGAGATTCAAGCGTTGCGAGTATTTCTTCGAGTGTACGGCGCTGTTGTTCGGTACGATCGATTGTCGCATGACCATCGAGGAACTGATGTCCGTAGTAACCAAACTGCGAGTGATTGCCGCCGACGATTTCGATCCATTGCGTGTGTTCTGGAAGATTGCGCTTCGTCGATTCGATCATTTCCACCGTTGCAATACCGTCATTGCTGGCGAAGATCTTCTTTACTGGAATCACAATGTTGGATAGATCGAAGTCCTTTGGATGCGAAGTACCGATCAGAATGAGTGCGCTTACCAATGATCGATCAGCGTGGACAAGTTCGGCCGCTATTTTGCCACCTTTGGAATGTCCAGCGACAACCCACTTATCCACGGCTTCAGTTTGAGCAACGATCTGTTGCGCACGGCTAATCGCCTCGCGTCTGTGGGATTTGAACGGAGCAACGCGATAGGGCAGCTTCACGATTGCCGCAATGAAGCCGTTTTCCGCAACAGCACGGACGAGAGGTACGTAGGCGGCAGGCTCAACACCAGCACCGTGAAAGAACAGTAAGCCCATCGGATCTTTCGGCTCTGTAGGCGTAAACACAATCACCTCGTCAGTATCGGCGACGGTAATCTGGGTGTTGCTTTGGAGTGTTTTCTCGTCGATGCCTCTTGCGCGGAATGAATCGTATAGCCAAAGTGTGAATGCAATACCGGCGGCGATCCAGACAATCCGAAAGATCCTCCAGATTCGCCGTCCAAGTCGCTTCGGGGGCTTAGCGGGAGTTTCAGGTTCAGTACGATTCATAGCAGCACCATGTAATGTTTTGATTTTCCTTGACGGGTTTACGTCCTTCCTCTATGGAAGATACGGCGAAAGAACCCCAGTTTTAGGAAATCACGAAAAAAGTCCGCACAAAAGACAATGAGCCATTCCGTCCGACGCCATCTGCGCCTTGAAATCGAAGCGTACGATAAGACCATCCGCGCCTTCATTCCCTCCTATGAGGAAATGCTGGCGCGAGCCGCAGATGCCATTGCCGAGACCAAGCCAAAAAAAGTAATCGACCTCGGCGCTGGCACAGGCGCGTTGGCACAAGCCGTATTGCAACGATGTAAGGAAACGACAGTCGAGCTGATCGACGCCGACGCCGAGATGCTGGATCAGGCCCGCGAGCGGCTCGCCCCTTTTGCTGCACGAGTGCAGTACACCGTGCGAACGTTCCAAGGCCCGCTACCTACCTGCGACGCGGCGGTCGCCTCCCTCGCACTACACCACGTTCCCACCCTAGCCGAAAAACGGACGATCTTCAGCGCAATTCACGCCGCGTTGCCCCCGGGCGGCATATTCGTCAACGCAGATGCAACCATGCCCGCCGACCCATCCGCTCGCCAAGCCGAATACGAGACTTGGGCGGCCCACCTCGTCTCCTGCGGCATCGCCGAGGAGCGCGCCTATAGCCATTTCGCGGAATGGTCCGACGAAGACACTTACTTTCCCGTGGAAGACGAACTCGCCGCGCTGACAGACGCCGGTTTTGACGCGGCCTGCCTGTGGCGCGTCGTACCCGTCACCGTCGTAAAAGCGACTAAATCACGCAGCACCTAGTGCGTGACAAGTCGCAGCAGGAGGGCTACATCAGCTTGGGTAGCAGCAAGGCGAGAGCGACGCTGACGAGGAGGCCGGCGAGGATCTTCGCCAAATCGGAAAGCACCAACCGCGACACCTCCTGGCGGCTGCGGTGCTTCTCGTTCCAGGCGATGGCGATCTCGCGTCCAGCTAACAGACCGACGAAGACCCAAGTCGTGCTCATCGGGATGTGGCTGAGTTCCTTGAACACAAACAGCACGATGCCGTAGATCAGGTCCACAAACGTCGCCGAGCGGATGTCGGTAGTGTTCGTCTTCGTCAGCACTACCTTCTGGATGGCACCGCCGTGGTTGTAAAAGATGAAGGCGAGCAAGCCCAGTATAACGGCGATGCTGACTATGAACCATTCCAGAGCCAACTCTGGCGTCCGACTGACCGGGTCTCGCGGCAGGAAAACATAGATATTGGCCAAGTCCTGTATCAGCCACTGGCTCCAGAGGAAACCAGTCGAACACCACTGAGCCACAACCCACCAAGGACTTGTCAGCCCTTCCGTCCGGGTGAAGTGAGACTCGAGGCTCCGGGTGACCAACTTATACACGACGATGGCGACTACAAAAGCCGTCGCATACCCCAGCAACGACTTGAGCAACATACTCTCCAGCGCCTTCGGCGCGAAGATCGTCAGGGTTAGGAAGGTGGTGCTGACTGGGACACCCCAGCGGGTCAGCAAGAGCAGGACGAAGGGAGGGACACAGTAAACCCAGCTAAAGTGGTCCGGCACCGGGATCGCCTCCAGCCTGCCATAGGAAACATCCCCACTATGTGCCACCCACCCATACACGAGGACCACCGTTATGATGCCGCCGGCAAAGAGCCAGAGCACCCACCACGGACGGTGGGAATTGGAACTGAGAAAGGTCCCCAAAGTCTGAATCGCATCGTTGCCGACAATCGAATACGAGCCGAGCACGAACCCGAACGAGCCGAGCACGAACCCGACGATCATTAGTACTTCCTGACTCACTTTCAATACTCCCTTAGAGTTTTCGACAATACTCAGATCAGAAATGAAGATCGGCCATTGCGCCGGGCAAATGTATTTACTTGGCCGCAGCCGAGCAATGGCCCTGCCGACCTCTTATGCGCTCGGCAGGGAACTTGGCCTCGGCCCGCTGCGCCATTACTTTCTTAGTCCACCATTCACCGCATCCCCGAGCCATTTATGACAGCTAAAATCCTCGCCGTCCTCCTCCTATTCGCCCTACCTATTCAAGCCAAAACTCGGATCGAAGCGGCCTATGAAGCCGGCGAACTCGACTTGGAGACAGCCCTGATCTACCAAGTCCTTAGCGTGCGTGCGCCCGACCAACTGCCAGCCATTTACCGAGAGTCCGGCGGGCTGGCAGTTTGCGGAACTCCACACCTAGTCCAAGCCATGAGCGCAGCTCCCAACCTGAGCACTGAGTTCCAAGCGCGCTTGGGCAAGCTGGCACAGCGCCGGCCGGACGTCCAACACAATATCCTCTCGCCATCGGGGCGCTTCCGCGTCCACTACGATACCGAGGGGCGCCACGCGGTCTCGCCTACGGACGACGACGCCAACGGCATCCCAGACTACATCGACCTCACTATGGCCGTCCTCGACAGCGTTTGGATCCTCGAAATCGAGCAACTCGGCTACAATCCGCCTCCTTCGGACAATGGCTTGGGCGGAGGAGACGAATACGACGCGTACGTTATCGAGCTCAATGGCGGATACTATGGGTACGCCTATCCTGCGAGTAACAGTGTCGAAACCACGCACAGCTATCTCGAAATCGACAACAACTTTACCGACCCAGGCTACAAGCAGACCCGCGGACTGGACGCCCTGCGGGTGACTATTGCCCACGAGTTCCATCACGCCATTCAGTTTGGCTACTACGCGAAATTCGACGGCAGTTGGTGGCAGGAATCAACCTCGACCTGGATGGAAGAAGTCGCCTATCCGCACATCGACGATTATCTCCAGTATTTGACCTACTTCCTCAGCGAACCCCGTCGCGCCCTCAACTCCGGTCGTCCCCGAGAACTTCACCTCTACGGCTCCGCGATCTTTTCTTTTTTCCTCGATCAGCGCTACGGCCGCGAGCTCAACCGCCTGATCTGGGAAGAACTGGGCCAGCGCAAAAGCGTCAATCTCGATCACTTCGATCGCGTCATCCGCCAAGTCGAGCCGGGCGGATTGGGCGTTGTCATGGGCGAATTTGCCGTGTGGAACTATTTCACCGGCACTCGCCACCGCAACGAATACTATGCCGAAGCAGACAAATACCCGTTCGTCCCCACCCGCGACATCGCCGTCGATGCCGAAGCGGTCACCCGCGACACCAGCCTAGTCGATGCCACCGGCAGCGTCTATCTGCGCCTCGAGCCGCAACTGCGTCCAGGCGGAGTCGATCTGTTCTTTGACGCCAACCAAGGGGCGTGGCGTCGCCACTTGCTCTTAGTCGGTCCAGACAGCGTCTCCGTGCAGCTAGTTTCCGAACCAACGATCCGCGTCAGCGGCTGGGATCAGTTCGACGAGGTCGTCCTCGTCGCCACCTCGGCCGAGCGCACCGGCTTGGCCTACCAGCACCTCTTCACCGCGCAATTCGATCCCGACCTGACCGACGGGCCGGTCGCTTCAGCCACCAATTTCCCCAACCCGTTCCACCCAGCCGCTTTGGCCGCCAACTACCCCAACCCATTCCGCCCCGGCCAACACCCGTATACTCGGTTGGCGTTCGCGCTAGCTGTCCCCAGCAGAAAAACCCACCTGTCGATCTTTACCGCCAACGGTACGCTCATCTGGGAGCAAGACTTAGGCCCGCGCCGGGCGAGCGCAAACCACGCCGTGCGGTGGGATGGGCGCAACCTCGCCGGCAACCTCGTAGCCAGCGGCATCTATCACCTACTGCTCGAAGCCGACGGCACCGCGGCCAAGCGCACGCTGGCGGTGGTGCGCGATTGATACCTTCACCCCCGCGCCGCGTCTCCCTCCGCGCCATTGCCATCGGAGCCCTCGGCTGCCTTGCCATCGCCGTGGGCGAACCTTTCGGCGTCATGGTGATGCGCAGCTCGCCCATGGCCGCCGACTACTCGACCGGCGCGGCCCTGTTCTTGTTTTTTCTTTTCACCTTACTCATTAACCCACTCGCCAAATTGCTCACCGGCACCAGCCTACACACCGGCGAACTGGCCACCGTGTACATAATGATGATCGTGGGAGCCGCCATTCCCTCTTGGGGCCTGACCATGAACCTGATCCCGCTCCTCGGCGGGTTCTTTTACTACGCCACCCCGGAAAACGACTGGGTCAACACCATCCAGCCCTACATATCACATCTCCTCGTGCCGGAAGACAGCGCGGCCATCCAAAAGCTGTTCGAAGGTAATGCCCAAGGCGAACGCATCCCTTGGAGGGCTTGGGTGACGCCGCTTATGGCGTGGAGCCTGTTTGCCGTCAACATGTACTTTATCACGCTGTGCGTGCTCGTCGTGCTGCGCAAGCAATGGGTCGAGCGCGAGCGGCTCAACTTTCCGCTGGCCACCTTGCCCATAGAGATGAGCACCCGCGCCAAGGAACAAGCCATGGCGCCTTTTTACCGCAATTACCTGACTTGGGTCGGCTTTGCCATTCCCGCGCTTATCAGCTCGGTCAACGCCCTGCACCGCTATTTCAACTTCATCCCCTGGATTGACCTCAACCTCTGGGTGCCCTTTTTGCGCGGCTCCATCGGGGTCAACTTTCGCCCGCACTTTGAGGTCATCGGCCTCTCCTACTTGCTCAACCTCGACATCTCCATGGGCGTGTGGTTCTTCGCCATGCTCAACATGCTGACCATCGGCTTGTTCCGCATGACGGGGTGGAACATTGGCCCGGAGCAGCCCTATTCTTCGCCCTCTCCGCCCAGCCTCGCCCACATCGCCCTCGGCGCATTGTTCTTCTTAGTGCTGTCCAGCTTGTGGAGCGGGCGGCAGCACTTGCGCCAGGTCTGGCGCAAAGCTCTGCGCGGAGACGACTCCATCGACGACAGTGGGGAATTGCTCCCGTACCGGGTCGCGGTCTTTGGATTTATCGCTAGCTTTTCCCTCGGCCTGTTCGCGCTCTACGCCGCCAACATGAACTTGCCGACCGCCTTTGTCTTTCAGTTGTCGGCCCTCGTGATCTTCGTCGGCTTGGCCCGCATCATCTCTCAGGCCGGGCTGGCCTATTGCCGAGCGCCAGTGGCTCCGGCCGTATTTACCGTCAACACCCTCGGATCGTCGTCAGTGGGTGCCCCGGGCCTGACGGCGCTGGCACTCAACTTCCCGTGGTCTGCTGACATCCGCACCTTCGTCATGGCCTCGGCCGCTACGGGCCTCAAGCTGGCCGAAGTGACGCGCTTAGAGTACCGGCGCGTGTTCTGGGCCATTGCCGCGGCCATTGTCGTCACCCTCGCCGGCTCAATCACCGCGGTCATCCACCTCGCGTACACCTATGGGGGCATCAACCTGAGCGGTTGGCAATTCGGCTATATGACGACCTATACTGGCAACTGGATTACCAACAACATCAACAACATGCAGCCCACCCACGTTTGGCATCTGTCCTTTGCCGGCCTCGGCGCGTTCTTGATGGGCCTGTTGACATTTATCAAAAACCGCTTCGTCGGCTTTCCCATCCATCCCATCGGCTTGGCCATCGGGCTGCCGCATCCCGTGCAGCTAATCTGGCCGTCGGTTTTTTTCGCTTGGCTGCTCAAGGCGCTCATTCTCAAATACGGCGGTCCCCGGCTCTACACGCGCTTGCGCCCGTTCTTTTTAGGGCTAGTGCTAGGCGCGTTTGGCTCAGCCGGGTTGTGGCTTCTCATCGACATCTGCACCGGCATGACGGGCAACCGACTGATTAACATCGGCTAACCATGGTCAATGCCGAGCTTGATCGAACGCTCGGGATGCTGGTCGATCTCTTGATAGGCCTCAGCGGCCGCGGCAAAGGGCACGATCGGGTCAATGAGATCGTCGGCTTGCAAACGGCCTTCGATCAACAGAGCCAGTGATTCCGCGCGGATGCGAGCGAAATTCCAACTCGCCTGCGGCAATGGCTCGCTGTTGGCGCGGCTGGAGATGACCTGAATGCGGTTGCGGTGCCACTCGCCGGCCAAGCGCAAGCCCTGCTCCCCGTGGTAATACGCGGTCGAGACCAAGGTGCCGGCGTAGCATGTGGCGCGCATGGCGTCCTCAAACGCGCGGTAGGAACCGCTCGTCTCAAAGACAATGTCCGCGCCGATTTTGTCGGTGTGCTGCTTGATCTCCAAGCCGGCGTCCAGGGCCACCGGGTCCAGTGCCAAGTCGGCGGCGTGGCGCAGGGCCGCGGCGCGGCGGCGCTCAATGGGATCGACGACCGCCACCCAGCGCGCGCCGCACAGACGCGCGGCCTGCGCGACCATCAGCCCAATGGCACCGAGTCCAAAGACGGCGACGCGATCCCCCAAGCGCACTGCGCCATCGCGCACCGCACCCACGGCAAAGTCGGCTGGATCCCAATACATAATGGCTTGCGGCGAGATTCTGTCGGGAGCCTTTTGCACGCGCGCCGCCGCTACAGTGTGCGTCTCGCGGATAGGCAAATGCGCGAAGACCCGGTCGCCCTCGCGCAGCGTTGTCACCTCGGCACCCACTTGGACGACCGCGCCCAAGCACATATTGCCGAGACGACGAGGGAAACCACTAGCTGCGGATTCGCCGCGGCGGTGCAGGCGCAGTTCGCCGTCCCAGCGGTCAGAGGCATCGGGCGTGTCGGCGCGGAAACCGCGCAACTCAGTGCCGTGCTTGACCGAGCTGAAGAGGCTTTGGACGCGGATTTCATCCGGGGCCAAGGGCGGTTCTTGGTACGAGCTGAGGACCGCGTGGCCGGGGCGGTCGGCAATCAATTCGAGCGGCATGAGGTAAACTCCTATGAGAAAGGTTAAGTCGCGTTGACATAAACGGGCGTTTGCATGTAGGGGCAACCCTCGTGGTTGCCCTAGCCGCAAAGGGCGTCCACAAGGGACGCCCCTACAGATGCACTAGGAAACGAATTCGTTGACACCGATGGCGTTTGCAATCAGCCCCTGCAAATATGTACTTATAGAATGATGAACGCATACCAACGCTTCGTCCGCCCCCTCCTGTTCCGCTGCGATCCAGAGCGCATCCACGAGCAGACCCTCGCGCTTGCCGAGCGGGTCGGCTCTTCTGCGCTTGGCCGCCATCTGCTTGCCAGTCTCTTTGCCTTTGCAGACGCGCGGTTGGCAACCCAAGTAGGCGGCTTGCACTTTGCCAATCCGCTGGGCATGGCCGCGGGGTTCGACAAAAACGGCAGAGTAATCCAAGCGCTTGCGGCCATGGGCTTTGGGTTCGTGGAGGTGGGGTCGGTATCGGCGCATCCTTCGGCTGGAAATCCGCGACCGCGCTTGTTCCGCCTGCCATTGGACGAAGCTATTGTGGTCAACTATGGGGTGCCCAATGACGGGGCCGCGGTGGTGGCGGACCGCGTATCCCAACGGCCAATCGCCGTGCCCTTGGGGATCAACCTCGTCGAAACCAATACCGGGCAGGCCATTGCGCCCGATGCGGTCGTAGCGGAGCTAGCTGCGGCCCTAGTACCCTTTGTGGGGCGGGCCTCCTACATCGCGTTCAACCTCAATTGTCCGAACACGACCGGCGGCGTCAGCCCATTCAGCGGCGGGGAGCACTTGCGCGACTTGCTGCGGGAATGCGCTGCCATCAACGACCTGCCCCCGATCTTTCTCAAGCTCACCGCGCACACCGACCCAGCGCGACTAAGCTGGATGCTGGAGACGGTCGATCCTTTTGCCTTCGTCAAGGGCTTCATCTTCAACCTGCCGCCGGGAACGAACTACCCGCTCAAATCGCCAGCCCATCTTGTGGGTCCGCTACCCGGGACCTTGTGCGGCCGGCCCGTTCAAGCCCTGATCGACGAAACCGTGCGCTTCTGGTACGGGCGCATCGACCGCCAGCGGCACGCGATCATCGGCGTGGGGGGAATCTCATCGGCCCGAGACGCGTACCGCAAAATTCGCCTCGGAGCTTCGCTGGTACAGCTATATTCAGCGCTGGTCTTCAGGGGGCCGGGCGTCGTGCGGCAAATCAACGCGGGACTAGCACACCTGTTGGAACGCGATGGGTTTACCCGGGTGGCAGACGCGGTCGGCATCGACAACCAAGCAAAAGCAGCGGTGTAGATACCTACCGAATGCGGGGATTGATCTGCAAATCCCACGCGCGCCAGTAGTACTTGAGCGGATCGTCCGCGTCCCACTTGGCGTAAATGTTCTCCCAATCCGTAAAGTGCATGTGCGGCTCCAGCGAGTCTTCGCGCACCGGGTGGCTCATGGGCTGATAGCGATAGTCGAGCGAAATGCGCAAGCGGTCGCCGCTTTCGTTGTCCTGTCCCTGATGCGCGGTGAGACTGTGGCATATCAGCACGTCGCCGACGACAAAGTCGCCGCCCGCCCACAGCGTGTCCTCGGGCAGCTCGATAGCGTGACCGCCCGCGCCGGTCGCCGTTTGAACGTCTAGTTTGCCCAGCTTGTGGCTGCCCGGCGCTACCGCCAAGCTGCCCAGCGCAGCCGGACAGTCGCCGGCCGGGATCCACGCGGTCCACGTCTCGTCGGTGCCGCCGATGTAGAAATTGTCCTGGTGCGGCGGGGTGGTGTGCGTTAGGGCGTTGGGGAAAATTACCCGGCAGATATTGCGGCTGTGGGGCAGAGCTTCCTCGCCGAAGAGCGTAGCGAACATCCCCATGATCGCCGGATGCAAAGCCAAAGCGTTGAAGGCGCGCAACCGCTGGACGTCGATGTAAAAGGCGATCCACTCAGGCGCGTTCCCTTCGATGAAAAGTTCCCCGTCGCGTGCGACTCCGTCCATCAAGGGCGCGTCGTCGTCGAGCCAGCCGTGCTGCTGACAAACTTCGAGGATCTGGCGGCGCAGGTCGAGCACCGACTCTGAATCCAGCAGGGAGCGGAAGAACAAATAGCCCTGCTCAGCCGCGCGTTCGCGCAACGCCTCGGGCGCGTCGAGCAGGGGTGTGGAATCGACAAAAGGTTCGACGTTGATCATGGTTTGCTGGGCCATTGAATCACTCCTCTTCTTTGTCCCAAAAAGCGTGTAAGATGGCAATGTACTCGTCGGAAAGTCCGTGCTCAATCGCACCTTGAATGACGGCGTTGAGGTATTCCTCCGAGGGCGGATAGTGGTGTCCAGCGTCGAGGCGGGGGAAATACGTCCAAACTTCGCCTAACTTAGGTATGGTTATCGTGTCCCGCCGGTACTTGGTGCCCTCGCTTTCGTAGTGGTCGAGGCGTCTGAAGTCGTCCTCGGTCATTACATAGATGACGCCTTCGACATACGCGTCTTCTTTGCGACGGATACTGGCCACGCCCATGCCGCTGCGCGTAAAGGAGATCATCGGGAAACACAACTCGTAACCTTCCAGGCGCACCACAGAGTGGACGCGGGCACCTGGGCAGCGGGCCTGCATCTGGCTTTGGAGCAAGTTGGACCCGTAGGCGAAGTAAAGCATTTCGGCCATTACCCGACCTCCTTCGGTTGAGGGAGAGCCATCCCGCGCAAGTTACCACCCCTTCCACGAGCCATCGGCGTGCCGGTACTGGCGATAGGCCATCGGCTCGTAGGGCAGCGCGGCTAGATCGGCTTCCTTGACCTCAACGCCGAGGCCGGGCGCGTCGGAGACGGCAATGTGGCCATCCTCAACGCGCCAATCGTGCTCGACATAGCGGTCGTACATCGAAAGCCAGAAGTGGTTGGTCTCCTGGATGAGAAAATTGCCCATCAGCGCATCGGCTTGTAGGGTCGCCGCCGTGCAGAGCGGGCCACCGGCGTTGTGCGGGGCCATCAGCATCTGTTCGGCTTCGGCGGCGCGGGCGATTTCGAGCAGATGCGCGATGCCAAAACAATGCGTGAGGTCCGGCTGCAAATAAGCGCAGGCGCGCTCGGCAATTAGGGGGCGAAATTGTCCTAGCGTAAAGAGCTTCTCGCCGGTGGCGATGGGAACGGGGCTTTTGCGCGCCACTTCTAAGAGAGCCTCCACCGAGCCGGTTTTGACCGGCTCTTCAAGCAGCAGCGGGCGGCAGGCCGCGGTGCGCCGCGCAAATTCGACGCTCATTTCAGGGTTGGGGCTGCCGTGGGCGTCGAGCAGGATGTCGAACTCAGCGCCCACTTCCCGCCGCATCGCTTCAACGCAAGCGACCGAATGGTCGATGGCCGCGCCATCCATCGGCCATGTGCGGCCCTCCAAGGGATTGCCTTTGACGCCGGCAAAGCCCTGGTCTTGGATCCGACGCGCGCCCGAGGCGGCTTCCTCCGGCGAGGCAAAGCTACCGCCGTTGCTATAAACGCGAATTTTGTCGCGCCGCCTGCCGCCCAGCAGAGTGTACACTGGCACGCCCCAAGCTTTGCCCGCGAGGTCGTGCAGGGCGGCGTCAATAGCGGCGATGGCCGTGCCAAAAACCGGGCCGCCCTTCCACGGCAAGCGGTTTTGGATATCCTCGGTTAATGCGCGGTAGTGGAGCGGGTCGCGGTCCAAGAGCAGTTCTTCCCACGCGGCGAGCGTAGCCTCGACTGAAGGCACTAGCCACTCACCGCTGCCCTCTCCCCAGCCACTGAGGCCGACATCCGTCTCGACCTTGAAGAAGAGCCACGTCTTGGAAGAACTGGCAATCAGCGCGGCGGTGTCTTGGCCCGTGGGGACGCTAAATTTATAGATTTTGGTCGCGGTGATTTTCACGGCCACATCCTCTGGATTTTGACAAGGAGTGCGGATATAGTACCATTCAGACTCGCCGCACGCAAACCCTCGTCTCCTCTGAGGAATCATGGCCCAACAACGCTTTCAGCGCACCGCGCCCAGCGACCTAGTCCGCGTCGGAATGATCACCGGCCCCGGCGGCCACACCTTCAATATCTGGGGCGAAAAGATGAATCCCCCACCCGGCGTCCTCCGCACGACGGGCATGATAATGACCTGCGCTTGGTGCCTCGACGCGGGGATGGGCCAGCGCTTCGCGGAAAAGTACCCAGAGGTCCGCATGGTGGCCGACCCCCGAGACATGATCGATCAGATCGACGGGGTGTACATCGACGACATCAACGCGATTTCGCTCTATCCCCTGTTGGCGCGGCCCTTTCTGGAAGCGGGCATACCGACTTTTGTCAATCGGCCCTTTGCCACTTCTATGGCCAAGGGACGGGAAATGGTGGAAACGGCTGACCAGCACGGCACGGCGCTGTTGACCGCCTCGACCTGGGAGTTTTCCGAGAGCGCGGGCGACTTGCGCGCCAAGGCCGCGGACCTGCCCGACATCAAGGGCTATGTGGCGCACAACTCCATGAGCGACTACTACTCTCACGGCCTGCACGGCGTCTGGTACATCCACTCAATTCTGCGCGACGAGATCGCCAAGGGACGAGGCCGAACGCGCGCCGCCGCGTACCACACCCCCAATTGGCGGATTCCCGGCGGGATGATCGCCTACGAGCACGAGAGTCCGACGCGCCCGTACTACGGGGCGCTACACATGAGCTCGGGGGCCGACGGCAACGCCTATATGCGAATCTTCGGCGACCACCGAGGCGACGCTGAGGGACGGATTCCGGCCCGGGCCGGCTATTTCATGTACAACGCTTGGAACGCGCTCCAGCTCGGCATTCAGGAAATGTTCGAGACCGGCCAGTCGCCGGAGACGGGCGAGCAGCTTCTGGAGAAGCTGATGATGTTTCTCTTGCCCTTCTATTCGGCGTTGGAGCGCGGCGGTGCCATGGTGCAGCGGGAGGAATTGGGCGACTGGGAGCTGCCGCCCCCGTCCGCCGTGCTCATGGAAGACGGCCAGCCGACCGACAGCGCCTTTGCATCGCCCTACACCCAAGCCCAGCTCGCAGAAGCAGCGCAGATACTGGGTGGGTAATCCCAGCGGAGGATGCGTCCATGAACAAACGCAGACTACCCATCGGCATTCAGACCTTCCGCAAAATTCGGGAAGAGAACTACTACTACGTCGATAAAACTGCCTACATCCGCCGGCTGCTCGACGGAGGTACGCATTATTTTTTGTCGCGTCCGCGGCGCTTCGGCAAAAGCCTGTTCTTGGACACGTTGAAGGAGGTGTTTGAGGGCAACGAGCCGCTGTTCGAGGGGCTTTACATCCACGACCGCTGGGATTGGTCGGTTCGCCATCCCGTTCTGCGCCTCGACTTCAGCAGCGGCACCTACCAAGGGCCGGACGACTTGCGGGAGGAAGTGGCGGCGCAACTGAACGCCTTGGAGGAGGAAGCGGAGATCATCCCTCGCGATGACGACACTGCTCCGGCCCGCTTCCGCCGCTTGATGAAGGTGCTGCACGAGCGCAGCGGTCAGCGAGTGGCGGTGCTGGTTGATGAATGCGACAAGCCGATTCTCGATGCGCTAGAGGTTCCGGACATTGCCCGCGCCAACCGCGATTTCCTGCGCGGCCTGTACTCTACCATCAAGGACAGCGACGCCCACATCTGCTTCACCTTCCTCACCGGGGTGAGCAAGTTCTCCATGGCCGGCCCCTTCTCCGGCCTCAACAACCTGATCGACATCACCTTGGATCCCCGCTATTCGTCCATCTGCGGCTACACCAACGCCGATTTGGATACAGTGTTCGCCCCGGAACTGCCCGGCCTCGACCGGGACCAGATACACGCCTGGTACAACGGCTACAATTGGCGCGGCGACGAGAAGGTGTACAACCCCTTCGACATCCTGCTGCTGTTCGACCATCGTGAGTTCGGTGCCTATTGGTTCGAGACCGGCACACCGGCGTTCCTAGTCGAAACCCTGTTCAAGCGGCGGGTAAGCTCCCTAGCGCTGGATAACATGGTGGGCAGCAGCGATCTGTTATCGACCTTCGACGTGGACGCCATCGCCACCGAAGCACTCTTGTTCCAGACCGGCTACCTCACCATTCATCGCACCGAGCGGCGCGGGAGCAGGACATACTATCGGCTCGGCTACCCCAACTTGGAGGTGCGGCAGAGCCTGAACGAGAGCTTGTTGAACCACCTGACCGGGGATGCCTCGCGCCGGGCGGCGCACAGCGCACAGCTCTACGACCTGCTGGAGGCCAACGACTTCGCCGGGCTGGAGACGCTATTCCACGCCTTCTTCGCCAGCATCCCCTACGAGTGGTACACCAGCAACGACATCGCCCACTACGAGGGCTACTACGCCAGCGTCTTCTACTCCTATTTCGCGGCACTGGGGCTGGACGTCACAGTCGAAGACAGCAGCAACCACGGCCGCTTGGATATGGCGGTTCTATTCAATGGGAACGTGTATCTCTTCGAGTTCAAGGTGGTCGAGATGACGCCGAAGGGCGCGGCCATGGCGCAATTGAAGGAACGTCGGTATGCCGACAAGTACCGCGGCCTAGGCCAGCCGATTTACCTCGTCACCGTCGAGTTCAGCCGGGAGACTCGCAACCTCGCGGCATTTGAGGTCGAACGCGCCTGACAGGCGATTCAGACCACAGTGCTGACTGAGAGATACGAGAGAGGAGAAAAACACCCGTGAAAGCTTGGCGTTTCTATGCCTTCGGCGACATGCGGCTCGACGACATTGAGCTAACGCCCTGCCCACCCGACCACGTGCTAGTCGAGCCGCTGGTAGTCCAACCCAGCGCGACCGAAGCCCAGCTCGCCTTTGGGATTCCAACCTTGGCGTACGACCACGTCAAAAACCGGCTGGAGACAGACGCGCCACTCCAGCTCTTCGGCCACGAATTTTGCGCCCGGATCGTAGAAGTCGGCTCAGCCGTCACAGGATACGCACCCGGCGACCGCGTAGCAGCCCGCGCCAAGCTACCCTGCGGCGACTGCCCCATGTGCCACTCCGAGCGCACCGACGACTGCCGACTCGGTCCGATCATCGGCTTCCAACTGCCCGGCTGCTTTGCCGAGCACGCCCTGCTCCCGGCCATCGCGCTGGTCAAGGTCGATGACCGCATCTCCGACAGCGAGGCCGCCACCTTGCAATCGCTGAGCGACAGCATCGCCGGAGTCGAGACCGCGCAGATCCGACCGGGCGATTCCGTCGCCGTCTTTGGCCAAGGCAGCATGGGCATCGAGAGTATGCAGGCCGCGCGCGCCTGCGGAGCTGGTCAACTCATCACCGTAGATGTGCGGCCCGAGGCGTGCGAGATCTCGCGCGCGCTAGGAGCCGACCACGCCATCAACGCCAGCGAGGACGATCCAGTCGAAGCAATCCGCGACCTGACCGGCGGCGAGGGTGCCGACGTGGTCTTCGAGTGCGCCGGCGGCAGCGTCAAACTCGGACTAGCCGGCGACCGGGCGCTCAAACAGGCCATGCACGCAGTGCGCTCCGGCGGCAAGCTGGTAGGCGTCTCCTGGTTTGGCGGCCCCCTAGAACTGGATGTGGACCTGATGAGAGAACGCAGCCTACGCTACCTCTTCCCGGACATCAGCTCGCAGGCCCATCT
The DNA here is from genome assembly GCA_028875335.1 of Gemmatimonadota bacterium. Next base: position 56,702 of record JAPPEF010000331.1, on the reverse strand, counting down.
AGAGTACACAGTGCGGCTAGTCGCCTCGGGACGCATCAGCATGAAACCCACCATCCGGCACGTATTAGAGGGAATCGACAAGGTGCCGGAGGCATTTGAAATCACGGCGCACAAAGCCCAGTACCAAGCCATCAATCCCGCGCAAGTCGTGATCGCCACCTAGGGAATGTCTGGGTAGTTCAACGGCATCCCCGTCTTACCCAAGTCGTATTGCGCTATGTGCCAACGCCCCAAGTTGGCGCTGAGAAAGAGCGACCGATCCGGGCCGCAGAAGGCGATATTGGTCGGGGCCGCCATGGCAGTTCCTTCGTAATCGTCGGCCAAAACGTCGAGCTGGCCGTCGGCATACTGATAAATGCGGTCCGGGCGATAGCAAGAGCAGTACAGGGTGCCCTCGTCGTCAAAGGCAAGACCATCGGGAACAGTCTGCGGAAGTTCAAACACGGTCTCGGCGGCACCGGCGCGGCCGTCGGCTTCGATCTTAATACGAGCCACGCGGGGGTTGATGCTCACGGCTACGTAGAGATATTCACCCGTCGCATCCAGCGCCGTTCCATTGGGGAAATCTGCCAAGGCGCGGCTCCAGACCTCGCCTTGTCCCCCCGGGGCAATCTTGCAAATCCAACCGTCATTTTTATGCCAGCCCCCAGAATTGGACACATACAGGTTGCCATCCGCATCAAAGACCGGGTAGTTAGCCACAGTCAGCGGCACCTCGCCCGCGCGGTCGCAATACGTGCTGACCGCGCCATCCGGCTCGACGCGCTTGACGTCGCCGTTACAGACGTACAGGCGGTGCTGGGCATCCTGACAGATGCCGCCGACAAAGCCGTCAACTCGGGCGAACTCTTCGAATTCGCGCCGGGCCAAGTCAATGCGATAGATCTGGCCCGCTTCGCCGCCGGCATAGGCATAGCCATCGCAGCCCCAAGCAATGCACTCGGGGTGGTCGAGGCCGCTGCCAAAGTCGCCGATAATCGCTGAAATTTGGGTGTGGGTATCGAGAAGAGCCATAACATTCCTTTCGCAATAGGGGTGCAAGGTCGGCACCGACGGTACTTCAAAGTCGCCGCGCCGACAAGCCCCTTATTGACAGCCGACTATGGGTGCGCTATGGTCTGCTCTCCCAACATTTACCCCGCGAGGTCCCGTGCAATTTTCACGATTAACGCCAGAACAACGCGAATTCTTCGACGCCAACGGCTATCTCATCATCCCCGACGCGCTCGATCAGCAGACCATCGACCAAGTCGCCACAGCCGCCGACCGTCTGATGGACGACTTCGCCTACGAGGGCTATTACCAACACCGCCGCGACGGTCTAGTCCAAGACCCCACCCTCGCCAAGTTAGCCACTAACTCGGCGATCATCCCGCTCGTCATCCAGCTCCTCGGCACCCACATCCACATCACCAACACGGCCCTGATCTACAAACACCCCCAGCCCGCCGACGACCCCGGCGACTGCACCTGGCACCGCGACGTCGGCGTCCACCTCGACTTGGGCCACGTCCATCTCCCGCGCGTGGGCCTCAAGGTCGGCTACTGCCTCACCGACATGGACGGGCCTCACACCGGTGCCACACTCTTTGCCCCCGGCAGCAATCGCCTCGCCGAACCTATCGTCATTCCCAAAGACCAAATCCACCCCGCAGAGTACCTCGAACCACGACTCAAAGCCGGCGACGCCTTTCTCTTTGAAAGCCACATCTACCACGGCGCGGAGATCAACAGCCAGAACCACGTCTCCAAAGTCGCGATGTTCGGCTATCACTACTGCTGGGTCCGCCCCGATTACTACCTGCGCTACTACGCCGACGAAGTCCAGCCGAGCGCGGCCGTAGTCGCCAATCTCGACGACGTCGGCCGCCAGCTTCTAGGGGCCACCGCCGACGCGCAGGGACGCGAAGCCCCCAACGGCATCGACTGGGCCATCGCCGAATGGGCCGCAGAGCACGGCTTGTCTTTGGAAAGAGCACCGCAGCGAATCGACGCGGTATGAGGTCAGATATATGGTTGCGCATTTAAGGTTCAAGTACCACTATGAAAATCTGCCCCTTCAGCGCTAGACACCTCTCGCCCTGCATCCTAGTCACCCTTATCACCATCACAACCTCCATGACCCAAGCCCAAGCCAATTCCGACCGCATCCAGCCCTACGCCGCCAATCCGCGCTACTGGCAGTACGACGGCCAGCCCGTGCTCCTGCTAGGCGGAACGATCAAAGACTGCCTCTTCCAAATACCCGACCTCGAAGCCCATCTCGACCTCCTGCAATCAGTCGGTGGCAACTACGTGCGCAATACCATGAGCGACCGCCGCGTTTACGGTTATGAGGTCCCAGCCTTCCACCAAGGTGCTGATGGCTTGTACGACCTCAACCGCTGGAATCCGATGTATTGGCAGCGCTTTGCCGATCTTTTGCGCTGGACCGCCGAGCGCGACATCATCGTCCAGATAGAAATGTGGGATCGCTTTGACCACAGCCAACAACATTGGGAGAAAAGCCCTCTCAATCCAGCCAACAACATCAACTATACCGTCGAGGAATCGGGTCTAGAAACGGACTATCCCGCCCACCCCGGCGGCAACTGGCAGCCCTTTTTCTACACCGTCCCCACCTTGCGCAATAACCAAGTCGTGCTGCCCTACCAACAAGCCTTCGTCAATCAAGTCCTCAAGCACTCCCTCCCCTACGACCACGTGCTCTACTGCATGGACAACGAGACCAGCGGCGATCCTGCGTGGGGTGCCTATTGGAACGACTACATCAAGGAGCGGGCTCAGCAGGCGGGCAAGACCGTTGAAACCACTGAAATGTGGGACGAGTGGGACGTGCGCGGGCAGACGCATCGCGCCACCTTCGACCACCCGGAGCAGTATTCTTTCATCGACATCTCACAGAATAGCTGGCAGCGCGAGCAGATCAATTGGGATCGCGCGCAGTGGGTGTGGCAATACATCGCCGCGCAGCCCCAGCCGATCAATTCAACCAAGATCTACGGTGCCCAAACGCATCGGGACCAAAGCCGCGGCATCAACGACCGCCACGCCACCCAATGCTTTTGGCGCAACCTCATCGGCGGCTTTGCCTCCAGCCGCTTTCACCGGCCACCGTCCGGTATCGGGCTAAGCCCCCAAGCCCAAGCCCACATCCGCAGCGGGCGCATGCTGACCGAGGTCTTCGACTTTTTCAACGCCGAGCCGAATTCCGACAGCGCTTTGCTGCGCGACCGCGCCGCCAACGAGGCTTATCTCAGTCGCGTCCCCGGCCGCCAGTACGCGCTCTACTTTACCGATGGCGGTGCGGTAGGTCTTGACCTGACCGGAGTAGAAGGCACCTTCCAAGTCCAATGGCTCGACATTGTCGCCAGCATCTGGACATCCGCCGCTGACTTAAATGGCGACACCATAGCGCAACTAGCCCCTCCCCGAGACGGCCCCGGGGTCGCCTTGCTGACGCGGCGCTAGCAGGAGAACAACATGAACCATAGTGACCGCGTCTTCTTCGGGCAGACCGATCTTCAGGTCTCGCGCTTGTGCCAAGGCACCGCCTTCCGCCACCTGCCCCGCGCCGACAGCCCCCAATCCCTAGCCGTGCTCCACCACTGCTTGGACCAAGGCGTCAACTTCTTCGACACAGCGCAGGCCTACGGCTGGGGTGGGGCCGAGGAAGTGCTGGGGAGGGCAATCGCTGGCCGCCGCGACGAAGTCGTCATCTGCACCAAGGTTCCCGGCTCGCTGGCCCCCACAAGCGACGGCGACCCCGGCGAGCGCGTCCGCTACACCCGCGCCCATCTCACCGACCGCCTCGAAGAAAGCCTCCACCGCCTGCGTACCGATCGCGTCGATCTCTACCTTTTGCACCACCGCGACGAGGGCACGCCACCGGAGGCCATCGCCGAGGTCATGGAGGATCTGGTGCAAGTGGGCAAAACTCGCTATTGGGGCGTCTCCAACCACGCCGCCGCCGAAGTCGAAGCCTTCCTCAACCTAGCCCCCATCGCTGGCGTCGAGGACTACTACAACATCGCTGGCAGCCACTGCGACGAAGCGGGGCGCTCGCGAGTGGAGATTTACGAAGAGGAAATGCTGCCCCTGCTGCGGCGCACCGGACTAGGCTGCCTAGCCTTCAGCCCGATGGACACCGGCCTGCTGGCCCGGCCCAACGACCCCGCTCTCGCCGCTTTAGTCGCCGCCATCGACCAAGTCGCCGCCGACTTGGGCACCTCCCGCGCTGCCGTCTGCGTCGCTTGGGTCCTGCATCAGGGCATTACCTGCGTACTCGCTGGTGCCGAAAGCGCCGCGCACGTCGACGCCAATCTCCAAGGCACCCGCCTCCAACTTCCCGCAGACGCCCTCGCCGCCCTCGACCAAGCGCGCCGAACCTATCGCGCCAGCCAACAGGAGCAACGCCCGTGAACATCGTCGACGCTCATATCCACGTTTGGACCTCCGACTTCGACCAGTATCCGCTAGCCCCCGGCTTTACGCCCGCCGACCTATGGCTGCCCTCCTTTACCCCCGACGATCACTTTGCCTATAGCCGCAAGGTCGGCAAAGTCCGCCTCAACCTAGTGCAAATGACCTGGTACGGCCTCGACCATAGCTACATCCTCGATCTGATCGCCTCGGATCCCGAAACCTACACGGGCACCGGCATCGTCCCCGGGGTCTCCGATGTGTCGCTGGCCGACCCGGGCAAGACCATGCTCGCCTTGGCCGAGGGAGGCATTCGCGCTTTCCGCGTGCGCGGCGGCAGTACCGGTCGTCCAACCGCCTTTGGCCGTTCGGACCGCTGGCTCGACTATCCGGGCTACGAATCCATGTTCCGCACCGGAGCCGAGCACAATCTGGCCCTCAGCTTCCTCATGGGCCTCGCAGACCTGCCCGGCTTGATCCGCCTCTGCCGCCACTTTCCCGAAACTCCGGTCATCCTCGACCATATCTGCGGAGTGCGCATCCGCGACGGCGTCTGGCCCGAAGGCGATATCCGCACCCTCTGCAACATGGCCCGCTACCCGCGCGTCATGGTCAAACTCGGCCCGTTCCAAGCACTCGGCAACGGCGAGGCCCCTTACCTCGATCTCCTGCCCCTCATCGAGCGCATCGTCGATGCCTTTGGCCCTGAACGCGTCATGTGGGAAAGCGACAGTGGCGGCCCCGTCCGCATGAAAAATCCCACCAATGACTTTGCCGCAGCAATCGCCCTAATCCGCGACCACGCCGATTTCCTCAGCCAAAGCGACAAGGAGCAGATCCTAGTCAAAACAGCCGAGGACTTCTTCTTTAACCGTTAGGAAAGAACCGCCATGGAACTCACCGACGCCCATCTCGACGAATTAGACCAACGAGGTTTTATCATCTTGCCCGGCTTCCGCCACGGCGAAGAGCTAAAAGCAATGCAGCAAGCCCAGCGCTGCGTCCTGCCATCGTGGGATGAAGTAAAGGACGACCCGCCCCCCGGCCGCGCCATCCTCACCGAATTCCCGCCCCCTGAAATGGCGCTGCTGCGCGGCATCGTCCACCATCAAGCCTGGGCATTCGCCAGGAAGTGGTTTGGCACTGAGCATATCCACTTCCGCGCCGGCTGCATGATCGCCCGCTATCCAGGTTTCAAAGGCGGCGGCACCGGCTCGGACGCCTCCGCGCTGCATCTCGACAATGGCAACAACTCGCTGCTGCCGCCCTCCGACTCAGCCCGCGCCTTCGGCCAGCTCGGCTTCTGGCATCACCTCGAAGCCGTCGGCGAGGACCAGGCACCGCTGCGATTGATCCCCAAAGAACATGGCCGCGATATGAGCAAAGCCGTGCCGCTCGTCTGCGAGGCCGGCACCCTCTGCGTCTTCACCAATTACACCATGCACTCCGCCAGCGACTATCTGCGCGCCGACGGCCAGCGCTATACCTGGGGTTTCGGCCTCGGCCGCGCCGACCACTACTGGGAGGGTTTCCGCCATTACACCGACAAGGGCCAAAACCCGATCTTCCGCGAATTCATCGGCACCCTCACCGCCGCCGAAAGGGAAGTCTTCCGCTTCCCACCCGCCGGCCACGCTTATTACACACCGCAAACCCTCGCCGCCCTCGAAGAACAGTACCCCGGCTGGAATGCCCGCAATGAATACTAACTCGGTGGAGGATCTGCCTTGATGCGCCCCCCCTCATTCCGTACACTCCCCCACAACTAGCCCACCCCACCTTCCCAAAGGAGTTTCCATCGTGAAAATCGGCCTCTACGCCTCCATGTTCGGCAAAGACGATCCGCCCACTCTGCAAAGTATCGAAAGTTACATCGACCACGCCTACGACCTCCGTCTCGACTTAATCGACTTCCGCCGCGACCGAGGCTTTAGCTCCGAAGACGCCTCCTACCTCATCAAGACCAAACTCGCCTGCATCGAAAAGGGCCTTGCCATCGGCTACCTAGCTTCCGGTGGACACTTCGTCGGCAGCGACGAGGACCTGCGCGACAAGGTCGCCACCGCCAAGGCCGATATGGACATCGCGCTGATTTTGGGCGCGCCCATGATCCGCCTGTTCTGCGGCCAGCCCCTCACCGACCCAGAGGAGCGCGCCCGCGAAATCCGCTGCTTTCAAGAGGTCGCCGACCACGGCCTCGAAATAGGCATCGCCATGGGCCTGCAAAACCATCCCTCCACCGGTGACGACGTCATACGCATCATCGAAGAGACCAACCGGCCCAACTTTAGCTTTCTGCTCGACACCGGCCAGTGGTGCGGCTCGCCAGCCCGCAACCGGGGCATTCCCGACCCGGACCACGACATCTACGCCTACATGCAGCAGACCGCCCATCTAGCCACCCACGTCCGCGCCAAATTCTACAAGATCGACAGTGGCAAAGAGGAGTGGATCGACTACGAGCGCATCATCCCCATCCTCGCCGAGGCCGGGTACAACGGGCCGCTCTCCGTCGTCTTTGAAGGCCAAGACATCAACGATTGCGACGACAAAGAGGTCATGCGTTTGGCGGCCGCACAACTGCGGGATTTGGCCTCTCGGCTTTAATAGAGACTACGCCATGCGCGTCAATCGGGATCGATTTTTAGAAGAAGGCTACGTAATCCTGCGCCACTGCATCCCGCCAGAGATGCTGGATGCAGTGCGCACCGCCTACGAAAAAATGGTCGATCGTCAGCGGGTAATCTGGTCCCGCGAGCGAGCACCAGACGCCCCCGCCGGCGGCGTCTGGGAAACGGCTGCCCAACCTCGGCTGCACCTGCAAACCATGCAGGGCCAAATCGATGCAGAGACCGCCCTGTCGATAGAAATTTGGCTCCACGAAAACTTGCAGGGCGCTAGCAGCGAGTTGTTGGGATTAGAGGACGCCGCGGTCACTGAGATGATGATGATGTGCAGCCCGGTCCGCGACCACGGCCCGGCCAAGTGGCACCGCGACTTCTACCCACCCTATTGCGCTCCACTCCAAGGCTACGCCGACGACATCCTCGAAAACGGCCCGCGCTATGTGCAGTGGAATATCCCGCTCTACGACGACGACGTGCTGTGGGTCGTGCCCAAAAGCCACATCCGCCGCAACACCGAGGAAGAAAATCGCCAACTCACTAAAAACAACCGCGCCCCGCTCGCCAGCGGAGTGCAAACTCACCTCAACGCCGGCGACGGCGTGGCCTACATCCTGCCGATCCTACACTGGGGCAGCAACTACAGCACCAAGCTGCGCCGCACCATCCACGGCGGCTTTTCCGATTTCACTCACTACCCAGACCTCAGCTACCTCGAACACCTCTCACCAGCGGCCCAAACTACCTTCACCCGCTGGGACCAACACAGCCAACAGAAGTTAGGCCAAACCGAGGCCGCGCTCCGTGCAGCCTTACAAAACGACGGCGCGGCCTACCACACCGCGCTCGACGCCCTGCATCTAGGCCGCGGCCCCAAGGGCCAGTTGCAATCGACGCTGTTCTTGAGCAAAGCCGCACGCCGCATCCACCACCTCAAACGCCCCGATTTTGCCGCGCTCCCTGCCCAAGACCAACGCTACGCCACCAGCATGCACCCGATGACCTTGCAGTGGGGACAACTCATCGCCGACCGCTTTTCAGCAGCGGAAGCCGCCGCGTTGTGGGCGCGCTTTGAGCCTTTGGACGACGCCCTGCAAGCCCTAGACTTGCAATGGGCCCCTGGTTTCCAAGGCGAGGATACCCATTACTACTTCAACGATGTACCCCCCGACCTCAGCGTCGAACGCTTTATCGCCGGTTGGGATCAGAAAGCGTAGCTCAGCGCCACGCTAGGCGTCCCCGTCCGTGCTCCCGCTTGCAGCTTGAGCCGCTTGCCGTACTTAAACCGCACCCGGTCGCGCTTGGCCTCAATTACTTGGATGCCGTGCAAGAAGTCGTAGATCATACTGCCGGCGATGGTAATCACTCCCAACGCAACTAGCGGTACGCCTATCCCGCGATCGCGATGGAACTCGTGCAGGCGGTACTTGGGCGTCTCGCCTTCTAGCGAAACGGGAATCTTCTCGTAGCGTCTTTCTTTGCCGTTGTCCCCGGCGTTGACCGTCAAGACATCAAAATCCGTATCCGCGAACTCGCCCTCTTCCCAGAGTGCAGCCCCAGCGATGATCGAGGCGACGCCCGCAAGACTCGTGGCCAAAAGCCACTTCCCGGTCGTAGGTTCCCCCGCGTAAAAGTGCATCATGCCCGGCACCGGAATCGCGCTCCGCATCAATCCGGTGGAGATGCGGCGGTTCATGTCCTGGTATTCCTCATAGGTCATGTCCTGCGGTATAGGTATTAGCGGTGCCTCGTTCAGCACATCGCCTGTCCCCTGCGCCACGGCCGACGACGGCACGACGAGTGCCAGCGCAAGCCCTACGATCCTTAGCGCGTATTTTCTCATGGTTTAATCCTCCTATTGTTAGATTGGCGACTAAGTACAAGCCAGCAGATGCGGTATGAGATGCTTCGCTTCGCTCAGCATGACAAGTACTGGTGGCTGCTTCCCAGTGTCATGCTGAGCGGAGCGAAGCGGAGTCGAAGCATCTCATACCTTAGCGTCCAGTTATGACTTATAACACCTGAGCACGGCAATAGTGTCACCCCCACAAGGAGCCGTCCCACTCCTTGCCCCAAGACCGGGAGCGGCCTACTTTCCTTGGGTATCGGCCAGACTCCCCCGCTGCGAAGCCGAGCGGGAATTAAACTTTTTTGACGTAGTCGGCCGATATTCTCTCTGTTGAGACCGACCCCGTTCCACTGCAAATCCGTCAAATTAGGCAGGGTGCGTGGCCGCAACGCCCATCTTTCACGCGGAGAAGCCTCATGAAGATAGCACGCCTGCTGGGAATAGGTTGTACCTCGCTCGTCCTGCTCGCCTGCAACGGCCAAGAAGTCAAGACCGACACCCCAGCCAAAGTAGAAACTGAAGAAGAAAAAGTCCTCTACGCCTTGGGCCTAGCCATAGCGCAAAACTCCTTGGAGCCGTTCAAGGGTCAATTCAGCGACGCGGAAATGGCAGTGGTCATGCAGGGCTTTGCCGACGCCGTCAAGGGCGGCGAGCCCATCGTCTCCCTGCAGGAATTCGGTCCCAAGATCAACCCCATGTTGCAGGAGCGCATGCAAAAAGTTCAGGCCCAAGCCGCGGCAGAGGGCACGGCCTTCAGGGAAAAGGCCGCTCAAGAAGAAGGTGCCGTGCAAACGGCTTCCGGCCTCATCTTCAAAGAGCTGACAGCCGGCACCGGAGCCTCGCCCAGAGCCACTGACCGGGTCAAAGTCCACTACCACGGCTCGCTGATTGACGGCACGGTCTTCGACAGTTCGGTCGAGCGCGGCGAGCCTGTCACCTTTGCTCTCGACCAAGTGGTCAAAGGCTGGACTGAGGGACTGCAAATGATGAAAGTGGGCGGCAAGGCCAAGCTGACCATCCCGCCCGAGTTGGCCTACGGCCCGGGAGGTCGCGCAGGGATTCCGGCCAACGCCACCCTGATTTTTGAAGTCGAACTGCTGGGCATTGAGTAAGGTTCAGGTCTCCCACTCCGCGTAAATATCCGCGATCACTTCGTCAATCGGTGCCCGGTGCGTCTCCGCGTCGAGCACCGATGCCTGCGCCGAGGCTTCGGCGAGCAGGGCCGGCAATTTAACCTGTTCCGCATCAAAGACGTATTCGTGCCAGCCAGCCTCCGTTGTCAGGAGTTCCGCACGGCTCAAGTCAGGTGCCTCCTCCCCGCTCGTCTGCAAACGCAACCGCCGTCTGTCCCCGAGGTGATTCCGCAACTCGTCAAAAGGCCCGTCAAAGGCGATTCGTCCCCGATCTATCATCACAATCCGACCGGCCAACTGTTCCAACTCGTCCATGTCGTGGCTAGTGATCATCACCGTTACACCCTTCTCGCAGTTCAGATCCTTGATAAAGTCGAGGATATGGCGTCTAGCCAGCACATCGACGCCAATCGTCGGCTCGTCCAAGAAGAGAATCTCCGGCTCGTGCATGAGCATTAGCCCGAGGTCTGCCCGCATCTTCTGCCCTAGACTCAACTGCCGCGCCAGACTATCCATGAACTCGTCGAGGCCCAGCAGTTCGCGCACAAAGCCGAGCATCCGCTCGTAGCGCTCCTGCGGAATATCCCACACGACCCGCTTCCATTCAAAACTCGCCGACACGGGCTGGTCCCACCACAGTTCAGTGCGCTGGCCAAAGACCACGCCAATGCGGCTGACATAGGCCACCCGGTCCCGCATCGGGTCCATTCCCAAGGCCCGCACGCTCCCCGACGTCGGCACCAGCACACTCGACAGCAGCTTGACCGTCGTCGATTTGCCCGCGCCATTGGGACCAGCGTAGGCGACGATCTCGCCCCGGCGCACAACAAGGTCCACATCCTGCAGTGCGCGAATCTCGCGCACCCGGGGCCGAAAGAGATTCTTGAACACATCGCGCACATGCGCCGAGCGCTGGCGCTGGTAGAAGGTCTTGTTGACCCCCTGCAACTCAACTGCGATGTCCCCAGCGCAAGTAGCGCTGCGATCCAGTGTGTCCATAGTGATTCATTCCTTTCTTGATAGCTATCAGCGCCACAAGGCTCAGGGCGCAGGCGAATATCGGCGTCGTCCACAGCGATCCGGCCCCTTGGTCAATCCCGAGCAAAACCCGACACGGATACCATGCGACAAAACCCACCGGCAGCACGCTCAACAGGCCGTTGACCAAGAGCGGATGCAGCCCATCGAGCGGAAACGACTTCAACTGCCAAGCGAAACCGATTGCGCGGGAACTGATCTCCTCGGCACCCACCGGCGACCAAAACGCCAGCGCGCTCCACAAATAGGAAAAGGCCAAGACCACCACGCAGGAAGACAGCAGGTGGACTCCATAGCACAGCCACCAGCCGGGTTCCGAGGCCATATCAAGCCGCCCCAAAGACCAAACGCTAATCCCCAACCCGACCATGAATCCCCAGCAGCCGGAGAAGGGCATAAATCCCTCGGTGAGCAGGGCCATCCACAAGGGCTGCGGCTGCACCAGTGTGTGGTCGAACTGTCCACGGCCAATGCGGCGGCTGACGGCCAGCACGTTGTAGCTGAAAAACATTTCGAGCAGTCCCTGTACTAGGGCGGCGTAGCCGAGCATGAAGAGAATCTGGTCCTGACTCCACGCTCCGATCCCAGCGAAGCGCTCGGCTAGGAGGAATACCGCCACCACCCCCGAGAGGCTGAGGATGAAGTCGGAGACGACGTTGATGAGAAAAAACTTGAAGTCCCGGGTCATCCACATGAAGTCGAGATAGGCTTGCACCCGCCAGCGCCTGATAATCTGGACTACGGGGTTGCGCTTAGCCTCCATGGGACACCAGCCTTTCGCGATTGTGGCACCAGAGTGCGTGCGCACTAACCCACAGCACTACAGCCCAAGTTGCCTGCAAAGGGATGAGGTAATGTGGATCGCCCGTACCGGTGTAGAGGCGCAGTGGCGCCGACGCCAGCGAGGCAAAGGGCAGCCATTCGAGATAGTCCCCGAGGCCCCACGGCAAGAGTGCCAGCGGTACTAGCCGGCCCGACAACAGCACCGTCAATGTGGTGCGGATCCGTTGCAGCGCGTACACGCTGTGCTCCAAGAAGACCATGCACGCGGCAAAGAACAGATCCAACGCCGTGCCCACCGCCACGCCCAGCGCCAAACTGAGCAGGAACCACAGTCCGGCCGTCCATGTCGCTGGGAAAGGATCAACTCCCAACAGCGGCGCGATGAGCAACAGCGGCAGTGCAAAGAACAGCAGGCCGGGGATCCAGCTGCCGACCATCTCGGCCAGCATCTGTCCGTAGATCCCCATCGGCCGCAAGAAGCGGTTGGCTATATTTCCGCTCCACAGATCGTCGTCGATCCGGGTGCGGCCTGAGAGCTGGTCGGCAAAAATTGCCGCGACCATGGTATAGGTCAGCACCGCCTCCAAGCTCATCCCCGCAACAACGCCTTGGCCCGCCATCACCGTGCGCCAGAGCGAGAGCAAAATCGCCACGTGGAATAGCCGCAACGCGAAATCGCCAATCAGGCCCCAAATCGCGTCGTTGAGCGACTGTGTCGCGACGATGGCGATGGTTTTCCCGTATTTGTGCAGTAGTGTTATCATCGGTTATCTCCAAAAAAAGACCGCAGACAATAAGCCCGCGGTCTCTGGAAGTCAGAAAAAAGCCGGGAACGAGGCTCTCGGCTAAATTATACAAATTATTGTTTATAAATATCTTATCTTGGCCTCTTCAGAGCGGCGTGGGCACACCTATCCTGTGCGAGGCCCCAGTGGAACCTCTCATGCGGCTCAATTCGATGCCTACGCGCAAGGCAGTGGATAACAGGTGGCAGTTGTTCGCTTGCATGGCAGGCCAATTATATGGAGGAGGGATTTATCATGTCAAGGCATGCAAGACGGCCAAGGGGCGCGTCGGTGCATCATGTCCCCGAGATGGCGTCGATCATCTCCATCGTCTTCACCGCGTCGTCCAGACTACAGGCCGGGAACGGAAGTGCGCCTCCATCCAGGACCCATCTCAAGAACGTGCGATCCTGCTGATAAAATCCCGGGTTGTAGCGGTGATCGATGTCATGGCCTTCGACATTCTCCGGCTGTCCGCCCCTGCGTCTCAAGGTTGCGGCTGTCCCAAGAGCGGACGTGAAGGTAACCCCATTGCCGCGCACTTCCACGCGGTGCCCTCCCGGAGCGAACCAGTCCATAGAGGCACGCCCGATAGCGCCGCCTGCGAAGGTCAACAGCGCCGAACAGCAGTCCGGCATGGGACCTTCCACAGTATGGTGCATCGGCTGGACGCTCACCACGTCACCGCCGAAGAATCGCAGCAGGTCCAAGGCGTGGATGCCGTTTGCCACGCTCCAGCGTTTCAGGACCTCTTGCGGAAATTTCGGGTTTTCCCGGACCCGCTGGATATCTTCGTGGGCGTCCACGGTGACACTTTGTACCGGCCCGGATTCGAGGATCAACTCCCTGCCCTTGAGAAGCGTGGAATAGAACCGCCGATTCACACCCACCATCGCCGGCGTACCCACCGCTCGCGCCAGATCGGCCAGCGCACGGGTCTGGGACGTATAGAGGCCAGGAGGCTTTTCCAGAAAGGTCGGGATACCGGACCGAATGAAGTCAGCGGCGACCGCGGACACCTGGAGGACACTCACGAGAACGAAAACGGCGTCGGGCCGATTCCCTTCCAGCAGGCCCTCGTGTGAGTTCAGGAGATTCGACACGCCGAACCGCGCTCCTGTCTCTTCCAGAACGCAGGGGTTGCTGTCCACAAGCGTCGTCACACACCCCTCGCGAAGGTCGGTGAGCACTTTCAGGTGCCTCTGGGCTATGTTTCCGGCTCCGACTACCGCAATGTTCAGCATTTCGTCCTGTTCCATGTAGCATTGCACGCCTTGAAGTAACGAATCTATTCCTCTGGGCTCAGATTCCTCGTTTCGAGCCCGTCGGTAAGGGGTGGTACTTCACCTCGACTTCCACATCTGTGACTCTCAGCGGACTCACCAAATCGTCCGGTCGCTCCACCAGCGCAATCTCCAAGCGGTTCATCCCCTGCTGCGGCCGCACCTCCTGCAAGTCGAAGATCAGCCACATGCCGTGATACGGGACGACCTTATAGCCGAACTCGCGGCGGCATATCTCCCCTTGCAGCGATTGGCCGTTGAGCGCGATCTCCAAGCGGTCATCCGAGACCAAATCGACGATCCTGATCCGCAACAGCACCTGACTGACGCGGCCTTCTCGCACATCGTCGGCCAAATAAAAGGGAATGGTATGCTGCGCCCGGTCGTCGGCTGCGATCTCCACCGGCAGCGCTACTGGGTACTGGTTTTCCTCACCCGCTGACCGCCGCGCCAGTACGTAGTGCTTGTCCTTCTCCTCCATCAGATCCCGACTACCCAGTTCGCTCAGCGCACTGCGCTCCCGGTCTCCTAAGGGCCAGGGCATAAACCACGCGTACAGCCCGTCACAGCCCCGATCCAACAGATTCATCGCCGCCGCACGAAGCTGAACCGGAGTGGGGCAAACCCGCTCGGCCCCAACCGACTCATCAGATACGTAGGGCTGCAAGGTGCCATAGACTGCTGCGTCGGCCGCGTGCGCCGCCTCAACCAGCCAATCTATCGGCATGTCTCCGTCTAGGATCATATAGCCGTAGCGGATCGGCACCAAGAAATCCACTAACCCGCGCTCTAGCCAAGTCCGCACGTCCAAGCCCTGCGCCAGGTTCATTTCCTCGGTAGGCAAAACCCGCGCTCCAATCACTCCCGACCGCTGCCCGCGCACCCGCTCGGCGAGCTGCTCTACGTAATCGGTCAAAATGGGCATTGTCGCCTCCACATCCTCCTCCCGCAAAATGCGCGGTGCCCCGCCCGGCAGGGCAAAGTCCAACTCGACGCCATCAGTTTCGTACTCAGTCGCTAACTCCTCAACCACTTGCAAGATGTGCGCCCGCACCTCCGCGTGTGCCAGCCCGCCACCGCCGCCGGCCAGCCTGTGGGCCGGATCCATATTCCCGTAGGCAGCCATCCGCAAGCTAGCCCAGAAGTCCATGCTGTGGTCGTGTGCCCGGTCGATGAGCACTGTCAGCGGGTCGAGCCCGCGCTCGACCAGACTCTGCATGTTGTGCCACGTGCGCCAATAGGCGGCCTGCTCAAAGGGCTGAATATCCGCTCCGAACATCATCCCCACTCGCGATGGATAGAAAAGCCCGTCGCCGCGCTCAACCCCGTAGGCAAAAGTATCCACCCCCGTACCTGCAACCTCATCTACTGGCACCCAAGCGTCTTCGAGCGCCATCGGCGGCTCAAAGGCGAACAAGTAGTAGTGCCGAGCATCGTTAAAGTAGATGGTGCGCTGCTGTCGCATGGCGTGTCCTCCTCATTTTAAGGGGAATTATATACCTGAGTGCCCAAAAACCATGTTCGCGGCTAATAAGCATTAATTATTAACTATTGACAATTGTAAGGAGTAAAAAGAAGAACTTGACGATGTGAAAGGGCTGTACGTTAATGGGAATGCCCCTTGCACTTCCCCTGCGGAGCGGATCGCCTCCGGCTTCTAACACGCGAAGGAGTTCATTTTATGCGAGTTTACTGCCATCGGGGCATGCTGAGAAAAGTGCCTGAAAATACTCTGGTCGCCTACCACTTTGCAATCGATCACGGCTTTGATGTTGAGATCGTAGACAGGAGAAAACAGTATTGAGGCGGGAGATTTTGGAGGATGTCAGGAGCATCGAACCACTTGACGACTTGGAAGCGGGACATCAGCGCGATGCCATCGAATGGATTGAGAGTGGAGCAGAGCTATGCCGCCAAGTGAAGCCAGCAACACCTCCCAAGCATCTCGTATCCTATTTTGTGCTTACAGACGACGACCACTTCCTGCTTGTAGACCACAGAAACGCCGGCCTCTGGTTGCCGACAGGTGGACACGTTGAGTCCGATGAGCGGCCCAGTGAAACTGCGAGAAGAGAGGCGAAAGAAGAATTGGGGATCGAACCCCAGCTTTTCTCAGAGAAGCCGCTATTCATCACCTCAACGAAAACTGTTGGAAGGACAGAAAGACACACTGACATCTCCCTTTGGTACGTCGTGGTTCACCCACGGACAGAGGAACTTCATTTCGACCAGACAGAATTTAAATCGATTAGATGGTTTCACAGAGACGAACTACCGCTAGATCGGTGCGATCCGCACATGGGTAGATTCGTCCAAAAGCTAGGGAGTCTCGCCAACCGCAGGTAACACGTCTGACGGGCTTCGACCCAATCTGCTTCGCAGGTTCATGCACCGCGAGAACGTTAGAGGAAATGCAAGCAATAGAGGCATCAAGAGATTGTGGCTCCACCAACCCAAGCAGAGTCTTTGATTTACCGCAAAGTTCGTATTTCCTTCAAGAAAGGCGAGCAGAATGTCTTCAGCCTCTGATACTCCGCGCGTTTATATAGGTGCCTATGGGTTTTGCCGTGATCCGTCAGGCCGGCTTCTCTTGGTTCGCATGGCTAGCGGACTGGACCAAGGAAGATGGACTATGCCAGGCGGCGGGATTGAGTGGGGAGAGCATCCAGAGGCTGCCCTGCTCCGCGAATTGGAAGAGGAAACGGGCATCGCTGACGTTGAGGCGATTGGAGTCACTGAGGTATATTCACACACTTATCCCAAAAGTGTGGAGCGTCCGTACGACTCGATTCACCACATCGGTATCATCTACAATGTCACTGTTAGCTTCCTCGACCTCAGATTCGAGCAAGGCGGCTCGACGGATCGTTGCGAGTGGTGCACCGAGAATCAAGCCCGGTCGCTGCCACTCACTGCGGTGGGAACATTCGCAGTTGACTTGGCATGGCCGGCGTCTTAGCCACGCGTTCTGTTGATGAAATGGCGGCATCGCCCAACATGCAGTACCCGGCTGCCGCGCACTCGCACCTCCAACCCAACCTTAGCTTCGCCACAAACTTCGATATCCCACAACGATCGGAGAATCAATGAAACGTACATCAATAGCGTTTTTCCGTCCGAAGACTTGGCAATGGTCCCTCCCCGTGGCGTTGGCCCTGCTCTGCTTGCAGGCCGTCCCCGCCTTCTCCACCATCGATACCCTCGTCGTCCTGCACACCAACGACTTTCACGGCTACATCTCGCCCGACGGCGACCGAGCCGCCGGATTAGCCCGCATCGCCACGTACTTCGACCGCGAACGCGCCCGCTCCTCAAAGGTGCTGGCTCTGGATGCTGGCGACTGCGTATCCGGCACGCCTATCTCAATCCTCTTTCAAGGGCGACCGATCTTTGAGGCAATGACAGCCGTCGGCTACGACGCCGTCACGCTCGGCAACCACGAATTTGACTACGGCTGGCGCGAAATCCTCGCCTACCGCGAGATCGCCGACTTTCCCCTGCTGAGCGCAAACGCGCGCGGCCCTGCCGGCGAACTAATCGCCGACGCCCCTTTCGCAACGCTGAGCTTGGAAGATCTACGTGTCGGCATCATCGGCGTCACGACGGAGAAAACCAGAGACATTACCACGACGAAGGGCAACGAAGGAGTGACTTTCGACGGAGAAATCGCATCCGTCCGGGCGGCCATTGACTCGATCAAATCCCACGTCGATATCGTCATTCTCCTATCCCACGCCGGTCACGTTGCTGACAGTACCTTAGCTGAATCAGTGGACGGCATTGATCTCATTGTCAGCGGCCACAACCACACTGTCATCAGTCCTCCTCAGATCGTAAGAGGCACCCCGATCGTTCGCGCCGGTGCTTATACATCGCACGTCGGCCACGTCCAATTGCTCTACGACCATGAGGCGGGACAGGTGACAAAAGTCGAGGGATTTGTCGTGCCCGCCGCTGACGATCGACTTCAACAGCCGGACCCCAAGGTAGCTGCCATCATAGCAAAATGGAAAGATCGCGTCTCCCAATTAGTCGACGTCACCATCGGACACACTGAGCGAGACTGGAGTAAGGAGGAGATGTACATGCTCGTAGAGCACATCTTGGCGACCCGGTCCGGCTCGGACTTCGGCTTCTACAACAAAGGAGGCGTGCGGAATCGCTTGTATCAGGGCAACATTACGGCCCGTCACATCTGGAACATCCACCCCTTCGGCAATCAACTCGCCATCGTGCAGATTCTCGGGAAGGACATCGGCGGCAAACTGTTGGAGCGACTAACCGCTACGGGCACGGCGCTTGATCCCGATCATCTCTATACAGTGGCGACAAGCTCCTTTGTCGTCGAGCCACCTCGGCGCGAGTCATTTGTCGGGAATGCCAAATCAGTGTGGCTCGAAGAGGATCTGATCCGCGACGTAGTCATCAACTACATCAAAGAGGACGGTCCCATCGACGCGCTGTTGACGCCGATTACAACGGAAGAGTGATCCTCTACAGGATCAGAATGAGCACAAGCTCACTACCCGATCAACCCCTGGTGGGCGTAGTGCCAATCCTCCAAGTGATTGAGCAGCACCCCTGAAGTCCACGTCGGAGGACGCTGCAAGGTGGCGTGGATCTCGGCCTGTTTGGCGGCGTTGTGCTCGCGTTCGAGCAGGCGCTGGTTAAAGGCCGCCACAGCCTCTCCCTCGATAGTTCCCTCCTGCCGCACCCAGTCCTCAAATGCGAGATAGGTCGGCATCTCCTCGCGGAGAAACGCCAGGGCTGCGTCCTGATCCACCTGCAAGGTCTGCAAGCAGCGCTGGTCGAGGCTGCCTTCGGCGCAGTCTGGGTAGTCGAGATGCAGCCAGCCCCTAGCGCGCAGGCAGGTCTTGAGCCACGTGCGCGGCAGTTGGCAGATGCCCAACGGGCCTCGGTCAATGCTGCTGAGAGTAGGAGCCACAGGCCCAGACAGGCCCGGGGCATCGGGGGTGAGGACGCGAGCGAAGACGCGGCGGTGGAAAAGCTGCCAGTCCTGTAGGCAGTTGAGCAGCACGGCCGATACCTCGGTCGTCTCCTCCGGCGACCAGCCTATATCCCCATAGGTCTCGTCGATTTTGGCCGGCATATAGTGAGTGCGCGGCACCAGCGACTCATTCCAGCGTGCAATGCGGGCGTCCTCGTGGGTACCTTCGGCGGTCACCCATTCTTCGAACTGTAGGTAGGTAGGCCGCTGGTCCCACAAAAATTTCAAGGCACTGTCTTGGTCAATGCGCAGCACCTCCAGCACGTATTTGTCGAGACCGCCGCTGCAAAAGGGATAGTCTTCGTCGAGCTGCCCGGCTTGGTGGAGGAGGTTTTTCCACCACAGACGCGGTAGCTGGGCCACGCCTAGCGGGCCTTGACAGAGAGTGCTGACCAATGGAATCACAATCTGCTCCTTTCAGGTGGCCGCCAACTCAAACAGCGGTGTATTCTCCTCGGCGCGGACCCGCAAGCCCTCCACTTCCGTATCCGTAAGCGGCGCGAGGCGACCGGCCATGTCTAGTGCCATTTCAAAGAGAGGGACTTCACCAGGCGGCAGGACGGCCGTGATGGGCTGCGATAGGGCGAAGCGCAGGGCTAGCTCGGCTAGCTCCGGCTCGTCAATGGGATCGTACCAGCATTTGGCGTAGCGCTTGGGTGCCCCTTGGGGTAGGAGCGAGCGGGCCATGGCTTTGAGGGCTAGGCAGGCGGTGCCACGCTCTTGCGCCTTGGCCACGACTTGGGGGCCGAAGTCGGCTCGGAAGTAATTGACCCAGTTGACCGGAAAGAGTACCGAGTCAAAGGGGAAATAGTCCAGCAGTTGCAAGGCGATTTCAGCCGAGTGAGCCGAAAAACCTATATGGCGCACCAATCCTTGATCGCGGGCCTCCACAAACGCCGCCAAGGCTCCGTCGGGAGCAGTAGCCGCAGCAAAATCCTCATCTGTGGTCATGGCGTGCAATTGGTACAAATCGAAGTGGTCGGTGCGCATGGTTTTGAGCGATTGGCGCAACTCAGCGGCAGCCCCATCCCGCGTGCGCTGGGTCGTCTTGCAGGCCAAGAATACATCGCTGCGATACGGTTCCAAAGCTGGCCCCAGGCGCTCCTCGGCGTTGCCGTAGCTCGGGGCCACATCAAAGTAATTAACGCCGCGCTCAACGGCCTGTCCCACCAAGCGGGCGGCCTCGCTCACTTCCACTTGGCTGACGACGATGCCGCCGAAGCCGATTACAGAAAGGTGTTCGCCAGAGGTACCGTAGGGACGTCGCTGCATGGATATTCTCCTATTTTCCGGTGGAACAGATGCGTTACTGTCAAAAACTTACTCAAACACCGTCTCGCCGCGCTTGTATCCTTCAATGTAATCCCAATCCATCTCCACGCCCAAACCCGGCCCCTGCGGCACGGGCACGTGGCCTTGGGCATCGACGTTTTCCAACTCGTCGGTGAATTCGGGGGGATAGACGGGCGGCTTGGTATTTTTGACTAGGGGATGGAGCAGGCCCAATTCGTAGTAGTTGGTGTTGCGGATGGCGGCAATGCAGTGGCGGTGCGCCAAGCCGCCGCCGTGGAACTCGCAGTCGAGACCAAAGCCCTCGGCCGCGTGGGCGACCTTCATCGCGCCCGTGATGCCGCCGTCCTCAAACGTGCCGACTCGAACGAAGTCCGTACCGCCGTGAGCGATAAAGTCCACGTGCTGTTCGAGACCAAAGATGTGCTCGGTCTGCAAAAGCGGCGTCTTGAGCAATTCGCGCAATTTCTTGTGGGCAAAAATCGATACGCCGCCGTCCTGATAGGGATCTTCGAGCCAGAAGTAACCCGCCTCATCGCAGGCGCGGCCCACGCGCAGAGCGTCCGCCCACGTCTCGTATTCGCAGGCCGGGTCGATCATCAGGTCCATGCGGTCGCCCACGCGCTCACCGACTGCGAGCACATTGGCCACCTCGCGGGCGATAGGAGCATTGCCCCAGCCGTGAATCTTGAACGCGGGATAGCCGATCTCCGCACACTGCTCGGCAAAGTCGGCAAAGGCCTCCGGCGTACTCAGACCGCCGTTCTCATCGCCGTGGTAGGTCGAGGCATAGGCGGGGATGGTCTTTCTCCAGCCGCCCAAAAGCTGCCAGATAGGTGCGTCGTACACCTTGCCGGCAAAATCCCACAGCGCCACATCAACGGCGCAGATGTCAGTGCGGGCAGAGTGGCGCAGACCGCGCTTGAGATCGTTGTAAATCCGCTCGCGGGCAAACGGATTCCGACCGAGCAGGTAGCGGGCGACGTTTTCGGGTACTGGCGGGCCGAGACATTCGCCGGTGACGCCAATGCTGGTGTGGATGCGCACCGCGCACGGCGTCATCGACAGCGTCGCGCCCTTTTGGTAAACCTGATTAAAACCGTTGTAATCGGTGCCCATGTTTTCGATCTGATGGGCGAAGAAAATATTTTCGATCTTGGTGATTTTGGGATCGGGCATGGAGTCTCCTCTCAAGTAATAACTGTAAAATTAGATAAATCCGTATTGGTTTTAAAATGTCGGTATCCTCAAACGAGCACGGCCCCGTCAATAGGCAACCGCCACAGTGCGCAGAACGGTCTTGTCCTCAACCTGGGCTCCCACTGTATTGGTACGGATGTGCAAACGCACGCAGTACAGGCCCGGCGGCACCAAGGCTCCGCCCTCGTCCCGTCCATCCCAGCCGATTTCATACGAACCAGCGCTCAAAGCCCGCCGTTCGCCGAGAACGCGCACCCGGCGGCCATCGAGATGATAAACCGCCGCCTCCACCGGACTATCGTCGCCCACTCTCACTACTTTAAAAAGGAAAAATGTCCGGTCGTTGATCCCGTCCCCATTGGGCGAAAACACCCCGGGGCGCACGGCCACATCCGTAAGTAGAGCTTGGGATTCAAAGGAACTAACGACAGTAGTGGTATTGCCGGGGATATGCGCCAGCACATCGCCCGGGTCAACCCGCTGCCAAGTGCCCTCGTCGGCCGCATCGCTGTTGCGCAGAGCCGCCTGCAAGACGGCCCCCGTGGCAAAGAGAGCAGCGGTAAAATCGAGCCGCAAAATCTCTATCGCGCTGTCGGGGCCGATTCTGGGAAAGCGCACTAACAGCGAGTCCGGTGCCGTCGGCACCACTTCCACCTGTTCCAGCGCTGACACCTCATCCGCCTCCGCACTGAACTCTTCCGCCCGCCCGCCAAAAACCCCGCCTAAGCTCAGCGCCATATTGGCCGGGGCCGTGAGAAGCAACTCGTCAAAGCCGGGGTCTAGGCGCTCGAAGTGGGGCTGCACATAGAGCGAAAAAGTGCGCTCGACGCCGAGCCGGTCCACCTGAAAGGGCGCAATCTCCCCCCGCAAGCTCTGCGCCACGGGGTCGGCGAAGTGCAGCCGAATTGAGCGTAGTGCTGGACTGAGATCTGGGTCGTCCGATAGCAAAGTCGCCCGAATTGTGAGGAATTCCCGTGGTGACGGCGAGGTAATAGGGCTGCCCTCGGCCCGGGCATATGGCTCGCTCCAGTCGCCCCAGTCGCCCAGAGGCACCTCTTCGGCGACAATATCGCCCTTGAAGATAGACAGCAGCTTGCCGTACTGCTCCTCGGTCACTTCCGTGCCGTCGTTTTTGAAGTAGTGGAGTATTTGGCCCAACTCGTCGCCAGTGCGAGTCTGGATCAGGATGCGCGTACCCGGCGGTTCGTCGGCGTCCCACTCAATAGAGTGCAGATTGCGGCTGCCGCCCAGCCGGATCAGGTCGGATTCTAGGCTCACTTCTGGCTGGAAACCCTCCCCGTATAGCTGCATCTCCGCCATGGTGGCAATTTGGGTACCGATCCGCTCCATGTTCCACTGAATGCGAGCGAAGCGTGCTTTGATCGGCTCGAACTGGGTGCCCTCAAGGCGGGCGTTGGGTGCCCGGCCGTAAACGGTTTGACCCTGATCCAAGGTGGCCCGGGTGATCCATTTGAGTTTGCCATCGGCGGCTAGGGAGCCGTCGGAAAAATCGAGCCGATAGTTGCGAAAAGAACCGAAACGCCCCCCCCCGAGGCCGCTATAAGCCAGCCGATAGGTATCGATCCAGTAAAAAGCCCCTAGATCAAAGACCAACTCCTTTTGGGGATCGGCCACCGCTGATTCGACGCCGAAGTAGATGCCGCTGAAACTGTCCAAGTTGCCATCGACCAAACTCTTAAGGGCTAAGGTCTGCGCAGCCGTAGTGGCAATGGTACCGCCGCGGTCCAGTAGGCCGGCGACGAGCTCGTCCCCTTCGTTCCACACCTCCAATTCGGCTAGGCGGGGCCGCTCCCGGCGGAAGTAGCGGATGCGGCCCTGACGCTCCTCGTCGAGGAGCTCGTACACTCTTTGCGCGACGGGCATTTCGCGGCCGTCTAATTGCCGCTTGAGGTACTGGATGGCTCCCTGATCCGCGGTCAGTGCTTCGTACTCCTCACGGGTGATTTCCGTGCCCAATGGTCCATCGGTACCCGTTACCAGAATCTGTACAAAGCGCACAGGAGCGGCTTCTATTGTGGGTTCCCGTTTAGTCAAGTCAACTTCAAAGACCCGCAGGCTCTTATTTTTGCTCAAGGTGCGCAGCACAGTCTCAAAGGCTCGCGCTCCGCTCCCCTGCACGCGAGTCGGTTCACGGCCGTTAGAGACTAGAACATCAAAGAGGAGAAAGGGGTCGCCTAGACCCTCCTCGACAAAGCGCACGACGAGTTTCTTGGCGAAGACTAAGCGGCCCAAATCGACGATAAACCACCACTGCAAGGCCAGATCAACCTCATCTCTCGGGGGGGCAGGTTCCCAGTAGGTGGTCATATCGCCGTCGAAGACCTTGGCCACATCGGCGACATTAGAGCGCCCCTCAATAGCGTCGGCCAAGGTGATTGTCTCGGGATCCTTGTCGCCTAGCGAAGGGGGAGGATTGAAGCGCAGGTAATCGACGATATCTAAAGCCGCATTGGTATTTTTCTCAATGCGCTGAGCCTGTACCGCTCCCTCGGGAGAAATGACCAAGGTTCCGGGGGGAAAGGTCCAGTTTTGCCAGTGGTTGCGACTGTTTATGACGACATGATTGTCTCTGACCCGGTGGCCGGCGTTTTGGGGCCAGACCTCGTGGATATCGGTCAGTACTAGGACTAACCCGAGGAGGCTTGCGAACAGGAGACGTCCAAATCCCGTCATGTGGATGCCTTTTGCAAAATGCTAGTAAACCAACGAAACGATCCGACTGACGCGGTCCCTTCCCTTATCTGTCTCCACCTCTAAGCGCAACAGGTAAACCCCCGGCGGCAACAGCAAGCCGCTGTCGTCGCGGCCGTCCCAAACCACCGCAAAGCGACCGCTCGAGTGAGCAGTCCGGTCAATGGCCCACAATTTTCGGCCGCTCAGATCGCACACGTCAATATACACCAGCGCCGCGCCGGCCAGATTGAGCAAGTCGTATTCGAGGCGCACCCCGTCGTTGACTCCGTCGCTGTTGGGCGTGCAAATCGACGCGCCCAATTCCACCCGACCGATGGACTCAATGCCGACATCCGCTAGCGCCACCTGCAACGTCGCGCTATCATTTTGCACATCCGCGTCCCCTGCGACCACTGCCTGGGCCACCTCTTGGAGCTGGGTACTGTCGGAAACCCGCCCCGAAAAAACGGTGCCGTACTGGAACACCTGAGCCTTAAAGTCGATCTCGATGATATCTAGGGATCGCCGCACATCGATGTGGGGAATCTGCACGGCAAAGCCCGACTGATCCAGCCTAGCCACGGCAAAGCCCTCATCGCGCCCGTCAATGCGCACAGCATCGACGCTCACAGCGCGCCCAGGCGTGTCGATTTCCACTTGGTCGAATCCCGCTTCATCACCATCAAAACGAGGCAGCAGCTTGTAGGTGAAAGACGTGGTTTGACCGGGACGGACCTGTGTCGGCTCAATCTCCGCAATAATGCGCGCCGCCCAAGGCTGGGAAGCGGCGAATTGTAGGTAGTTTAGGCGACCACCGGCCTCGGGCCGCGAGTGAAAATCGGCCCGCACCTGAGCAAAGCGCCGCGGCCGGTCCCCGATCGGGTTCCCAATTCCAGCAGCCAAGGCGATGGGGGCACTCCAATCGCTCCAATTGCGGGTATCGTGGGTCGTGCCTGCGCGTTCCCCCAATTGCAGAGCCGCGTACGTCTCCCGCGTCAGGAGCTTGCCCTGGCGATCGAAAAGAGTCTTCTCGTCGCCGCGAAACGTGGTGCGCCAATACAAGTTGGGATCGGGGTCGTCACCCAGCCGGGTCCGCACTTCGATACTCGCTCCCAGAGGCTGGTCTCCGGCCCAGATCAAGGGACCCAAGATGAAGGGCTGGCCCAGATCGATGATAGTGGATTCGTAGCGGGCAAAGGCGCTGAAACCAGTCCCGTACATTTCGATTTCGGCGATCTCCCAGATACTGCGGATATTGCGGCCCACTGCAAACAAGATCTGGCGCACCGGTTGTTGGGGAAATTCCAGTTCGACCACGGCGTTTGTGTTCTCGCGGATATTGTGAATCTGGTCGAAGTCCGATTCTTCGGTAACCCTGAGATTCCGAGTTCCGTCCTTGACGGGGTCGCCGTCGCTGACGCCGACGATGAAACTTTCCGCAAAGCGCTCAAAGCGAAAGCGGTCCCTCGGATAGAAACGGATCTTCTGAATAGTGAAGCGTCCCCCGAGATCGAAAACCCAGTACTTGAAGGGCCTGTACGACCTATTTTCCCGGCGGTTGAAGATCCCCCCCCATGTAACCGACTCATCCCCTTGGTAAGCAGTCTCAATGTCGCCATCCCAAGCGACCAACTCGCTCTCGCCGGGCGCAACCAAGCTATCATAGCGGTTGGTGATGAGGATCAAGCCGCCGTTTTCGACAATGGACGGGAGGAGATTGACAGAGCCATCCAGTTGTTTAGGCTCGATGTATTCCGCCCGCAATTGCAGGGATTGGGTCTGATCGCCTGCGGTCGCGACAACTGCACTCCAAGGCACGTGCCTGAATTCATAAGGCACCTCCAGCGCAGGCGGCGGTTGATCGTCCCCACCAATTCGGTAAATGGTCAGCCCCTGTACGTCGGGCGGGCAGAGACCGAGCAGGAGCAACAGAGGATACGATCTCGCCATTTTCATTTTTCGCCCTACTGGATAATACCTCCGCCTAGGCGCAGGTCACCGTCGTAGAATACCGCCCTAGAGATTCTGGGATTCCTCTCAGGCAAAAACCGTCAGACGGGCGGGATTGGCGGGATTGACGGCCCATAGTTCCGCTGGATCGTAAACGCGCACGGCCTTCGGGGGATGCGCCGGTAGAGACCACTCTGGGTTGAAGCGCGCGATTAGCGCGGCGAGGTTTTTGTAGGCGATGCAGTCTTTGAGGTCGTCGTCAACCGGGGCTTCCTCAATGACCTGCTGCAATATCCTATAGTCGTAATAGGGCAAGTCGGCACCAAAAATCAGCCGCTCGCGGCCCACCTTGTCGGCCAGCCACGCGAAATCCCACTCAGAGCCTGGCCCGTCTGGATACTGAACGACCTCGAAAAACACATTGTCGTACTTGGCCAGATGCTCGGCGGCCCAAGTGCTGGCGTGGGCGATGAACGTGCAGTGAGGGAACATTGCGGCGATGCGGTCCATTAGTGGGTTGTGCATATGCAGGTTGACCAAGCCCTCGCGGGCGGCCGCGGCCTCGACGAAGGGAATGCACCACTCGGCGATGGGCGGATGGCCGACGATGCCGACCAACCCCAACTCGCTCATGGCCTTTTCGGCTTCTTCAATGCCCAGCTTGCCAAAGCGCTCCTCAATCAAGGCCAAGCCAACGGGAAAGACGCCGGGAAAATCACGGCAGGCACGGGCGATGACCTCGTTCTGATGGCGAATATCCACGACGCCGCGGGCAATCGGACTGCCGACGGCCGTGGGCATGGAGATCGCGGCGTGGATGTGGGTCTCGGCGAAGCGCGTGAGGCACATAGCGGTGTTTTGGCCGACCGGCGGCACGCGGTCGATGGTGCGGCCGATGTGGTTGTGGCAGTCGATATAGGGACGCATTCAAAGCTCCGTCAGGTCGATGGCGCGGCGCGCTTGAGTGGCACGACGCGCCGCCTCGATAATGCTGAGGTTGTGATAGGCCCGCGCGCCGGCAATCGGCGGAGGATCTCCCGAGGCTAAGGCGGCAAATGTAGCAGTGAAATAGTCGGCGTGGCCGGTGACATTGCGCTCCGTGACGTCGAGCGGAATCTCAGACCAAGCGCCCGTCTCCCGCGAGAAGCGATGCAGCGCCCGGCCGCGACCGACGACGCGCAGGCAGTCGCCGCGAGTGTGCACTTCGCAAAGATTACCTAGCTCGCCAGCCCCTCCACCGACCATGCCCCACGATGTCGAGACCGTGGAGATGGCTCCGTTTTCATGTTCGAGGAGCAAGAGCGCCGCATCGTCGACGTCAATGTCGAAAAAGCGCGTCTGCACTCGTGCCTCGACGTAGCGCACCGGCGAGCACATCAAGGTTTCGAGCGAATAGATCTCGTGGTACCCCGTATCGCCGATGCAGCCGCCGCCCGCCGCTTTGGAAGCCCGCCAGATCCTAGCCGGGCTGGCGCGGTGATGGGCCTCGGTCATGGGGAAGAGCGATTTGGCGCGACCGACTTGCGGTTCGGGCAACTCGTCCCCGTGCAAGAGCGCGAGGGCGTGGAGGGTACCGGGGGTAAAGACGGCGTTGTGAACGACTGTATAAATGACGTCGTGGCGCGCCACAGCGTCTAGCACGGCCGCGGCTTCCTCCAGCGAGGTAGCCATCGGCTTTTCGCTGATGACGGTACAGCCAGCCTCCGCCGCAGCAACGACTTGCTCGGCGTGGAGGTGGTGTGGCGTGGCAATGAGGACGGCATCGAGGGTGGCTCGCTCCAGCATGTCGCGGTAGTCGGCGTAGCGCTGGGCGGGCGGGACGCCGGTCGTCGCACCGACTTTGGCTAGATTGTCATCGTCTGGATCAGCCAGCGCGGCAATGCGTACCGTATCGAGCTCACACAACGTCGGCAGGTGCTGCAACTGGACGATGCCACCGCAGCCGATTAGTCCGAGGCGAATAGGGGTTTGCATAGGGAATTATATACTTGACTTCATAAGCAGGGTCGTTGTATATTCCGGTCTATGAAAAGACCAAACGAACCGCCGGTCAATGACAGCCTACTCTTTGAAGGGGATTGCACAGACCTACTTGCAGACATCCCTCCCGCCTCAGTAGATCTCGTTATCACCTCACCACCCTATAACGTCGGTAAACAGTATGAGCAGTCCGTTCCTCTGGATGAATACCTATCCGCGCAGGAATCCGTCATAGAGGCATTGCTAGGGGTGCTCGCCCCTACTGGAAGTGTCTGTTGGCAGATTGGGAACTACGTCCATAAAGGTGAGGTTTTCCCCCTCGACATCTACTTCTACGAGATATTCAAGCGGCAAGGCTGCTATCTGAGAAATAGGATCATCTGGCGTTTTAATCACGGCCTACACGCCTCTAAGCGATTCTCTGGTCGCTATGAAGTGATCCTATGGTTTACCAAAGGCGAGGAATACATATTCAATCTTGACCCTGTTCGGATACCTGCGAAGTATCCGGGCAAGCGTCATTTCAAAGGGCCTAAGCGCGGCCAGCTATCGGGCAACCCACTAGGGAAAAACCCCTCTGACGTATGGGATATAGTCCAGCAGGATTGGGAAGAAGGCATTTGGGATATTCCCAACGTGAAGGCCAATCATCCTGAGAAGACGCCCCATCCGTGCCAGTTCCCCATCGAATTAGTCGAGCGATGCGTTCTTGCCCTCACTAATCAGGGTGGGGTCGTCTTGGACCCTTACTGCGGTGTTGGCTCTACTGTCATCGCGGCCTTGAAACACAACCGCAAGGCGATTGCCGCCGAGAAGGATGCCAAATACATCGCCATCGCTAAAGATCGGATAGATCGGTTTCGGAATGGGACGCTACCGATTCGCCCTTTAGGAAAACCTATTCACAAGCCCACAGGAAGCGAGAAGGTGGCGCAAATGCCGCTTGAGTGGATGAAGGAGACACCATGATTGTTGCAGCGGAGTACGCATTCAATGACGGGCAGGTTATTCGACGTGAGCGCCCGCAGTTGGTGCAAGAGTTAGAAGACATCATCTCTGAGGTTGACGCCTCGCTTCACAAGAACAAAACGAGCGAGGAAATTACCATGCCGGGGAAGGTGCTCTATGGCCCCAAGAGCTTGAACATGGCGTTTTGGTCTGGCTTTACGGTAAGAGGTTGGCAAAAAAAGCGAGTGCGGTGCAACTACTCTACAAGCCATTATCGACCGGGCTATCAGCCGAAGCAACTGAATCGGGGAGCGTTCCGTGAAATCGACTTCCTCAAGGATCGCCTCGGCGTAGAAGTGCAGTTTGGCAAATACGCTTTCATGGTCTATAACGTCTGCGCCAAAATGACCATCTTTAGCAACCTAGGAATTATTGACGCTGGTATCGAGATAGTGCCCGTCAAGTCATTCGCGGATGAGATGTCTTCTGGCGTGTCCTACTTCGAGCAGTTTGTTTGGGACCTAGAGGCGCGGGGAAAAGCAGACATCGACATCCCTGTGATTATCTTTGGCATCGACGCTTAAACTCCAGAGCAAAAGACCGGCCCAACTAGGATGCTTAGCTGGGCCGGAACCTACAGGCAATGTTGAACGTTTATAATATAGGCTCGGAAATCGTCGTTTGACAGCCTTACCGGGGCTTTGTTACCTTGCAGGATCGGTTCCCCTCTCCCCCGAGAACGAAAGGACCGTCCTATGAAAAAGCCAACTAAGCAGCCCCCGCCACCCCGAGGCAATCGCAAGAATATCCCCGCAGAAACTCACCGCCGGGCTTCTATTGTGGCCCGGACGCTGATGCAGATGCCGCCCAAGCCATCTAAGTGAATAGCTCGGCTGAATAGGGATTTGCCCCTATTTTGACTTGATAACACCTGTAATTTACGTTATATAGTGTCCCAACTTCTTCGCCACAAGAGGAGGTCGGAGGGCCAGCCGCGCCCTGCGATTGTGGCAACTAATAAAAAATACGACCTGATAAGGGAATAGGTCTAAGTCTTTATTTTTGGGGCCTTTGTACCTTTTTCGATGGAGAGATAAACATGGAGAGTGCCGCTGCGACCGCGACCGTCGCCACCACGCCTGAATGGTGGAATGTTGGAACAACAGTACTTGCTATTCTTGCCGTTATCGGTGCAATTCTAAAGGTTGGGATGTGGATTGATAGCGTAGGAGGTTTTAGGGATGATGCTAAACCAGTTTTGAACGATATTAGGGATAAGGTAAATCAAATCGTGGGGAAATTAAGCTCTCCAACGATGCAATCTTCAAGTCCTTTAAATCTAACCGATCTTGGTCAATCTGTATCAATAGAGTTAGATGCAAAAGAATGGGCTTCGGAGAAATCCAAACAGGTGCAAAACCTTGTTCAAGGGAGTAGGCCCTATAAAATACAGAGGTTCTGCTTTGATGCTGTAAAGAGGGGGAATAAAGAAGCGCTAGGGCTTCCAAGTGACTTTATTGATGATGACATGAATGCAAAAATTGAAGACTGCGCCTTTA
Organism: Gemmatimonadota bacterium; assembly: GCA_028875335.1. The sequence continues at coordinate 26,156 of JAPPEF010000331.1, read as the reverse complement.
ATAGAGGACTATCCCTGCAAAATATACAGGATGTCCTTGCAATAGAATTGAGGGACGCCGTTCTCGACCTTGAGGGTATTTCTATCGAGCATCCAGATTTAGACAGTGGTTAGCCTATCAGTCAGCAACCAACTGTGTGTACATTAGCCGCTTGCCCGTCATTCCGGCCACTAGATCCCGCATTTGGTCGATAGTATCCTTGTCGCGGACGTTATGCCGTCCAGCGAACTCGCTGACATAGCGGTGCAGGTGCTTGGGAGAGATGTGGTGGAAGGTTCCGTAGTATCCCCGCTTTAGTAGTGCCCAAAAGCTCTCAATGCCGTTGGTGTGGGCCTGATCCCGTACCCACTCGCTAATAGAGTGCTTTACGGTCTCGTGATTTTCAAGGCCCTCGTAGGCCAGTAGTTCGTCGGTGTACTTCATGGCCTCCGGCTGGGCGTGATCCCCGACAAAACCGTGTAGAGCTTCGCGCTTGGCGTTCTCAATCACCTGCGCCCGCACCTGCTTAGTCTGGCGATCCTTGAGACCCACCACAATCGCCTTGCCAACGGGACCGCGGCCGGCGTGCTGCTTCTTGCTGGCGTGCTTGTTGTGCTCTTTGCCGCCGACATAGGTTTCGTCTATCTCGACCGGCCCGTCCAGTAGGGGCGTGGCTTGCTCATAGGCTTGGCGAATCCGGTGGAGCATGAACCATGCTGACTTTTGCGTGATGCCTAGGTCGCGGTGTAGTTTCATGCTGGAGACGCTCTTGAGGCTGGTCGTTACCATGTAGATGGCGATAGCCCACTTGTGGAGGGGAATCTTGCTGCGCTCCATGAGCGTCCCAGTACGGACGCTGAAACGCTTTTTGCAATCGCCGCACCAATAGGGCATAGGCTTGCGAGACTCAATAGGCTTGATGCGATCACAGCCGCCGCAACGCGGGCAATACATCCCCGATTCGCTCCAACGCTCAGCTTCAAACCAAGCCTCAGCGGCGGTTTCGTCGGGGAACATTTTGAAGAGGTCAATCAGTGAAATACCTTCTCTGTAGTGTCGGCCCGGCGCGTTCTGCATGGCGTCATCTCCTTTTGACACTACAAAGATACGGAATTAAGTTTGTGAAGTCAAGTATATAATTCCCTTTGCATAGGCTTAGTAGGGACGACCGGCCGGTCGCCCTTACTTCTTAATACGGCGTATCTTTGGTGGTGATGGGGCACCAGCGGGCGGCGAACAAATAGTCGAACAAGATCTCCGTCGCCTCCGGCGTGCCAATGCGCTCTAGGGTCTTGGCCACCTTGGCGCTGACGTAGCGGTTCGGATCGTCTAGAGCTGCTACCAACGCTGGCTGCACGGCCTCGGCGGCCGGGCCCAGTCGCGCCAAGCCCAAGGCGGCATTGCGCCGCACCCATTCGTCGTCGTCGCCCAAAACTCCGGCTAGTTCCTCCAGCACCGCTGGTGGCAATGTTTCCATAGCCCCCAAGGCTTCGGCAGCGTGACCTCGCACCTTGTCCGACCCATCGCCCAGCGCCCGCTGCAATGCAGGTACCGCTGGAGCACCCACCCGACCCATATCGCCCAAACTATCGACCGCGGCTAGCCGCACGTCCGGATCGTCGTCAGCACAGGCTTGGGCTAGCGCTTCGACAGCGGCCGGGCCAGCCGCGGCCAAACCGTAGCCAGCGTTGCGCCGCACATGTTCCGACCCTTGGCGCAAACAGTCCATGAGCAGTCCCACGGCTGGCTCCCCAGCGCGACCAAGGGCATAGGCCGCCGCTTGACTCGCCACCTCGGAATCGCCCATCAGCGTCTGCAGCAGCACCGACTGCTCACCGTCGACAGCAAAGCCCTCAGACTGGCCGCCGTACCATTCCCACATACTGTGCCACATGGGTGCCTCGGCATGACCGTTCCCGCTCCAAGGCTCCCCGCTCGCATCCCAACTAGGCCCTTCCGGCTCTTCGAGACGAACGAAGAGAAACTTGACCATATAGCGAGCCTGCTCGGTGCTATTGGGCGTGGCTCGGTGCCACAAATCGTAGTGGACAATGCCGACCGTCCCAGCCTCCCCTGAGAGCGCGACTTGTCGCTCCTCATCCTCTTGGTCGAGGTGATTGCGATAGTGACTGCCGGGGACAACGCCCGTGGGGCCGCGCTCGACCGGCGTATCCTGCGGGTAGTAAAAGGCCATGGCCCAGCGCAGCCGGTGGTGCCGCCGGCTCCAGCTATCCTTGTGCAGCCGCTGCCCCTCTGAACCCGGCTTGTTGAAATGGCAGAACCGGTGCGGATGCAAATAGTATCCCGGCCCCAAAATACTGGTCAGGGCTCCCGCCACCTCGGGTTGGTCGAACACCTGCTGCAAGTCGGGAATGCGGGGCAATAGGTTGTTGCCCGGATTGCCCTCGCTAGCCAAGACCTCCTCTATTTGCCCATAAATGGATTGGTGAAAATCCGCGGGCAAATCCGTCTTGACCGCTGTATAGCCATCGGCGATGAAAGACTGCATGCGGCTATCGTCCAACAAGATCGAGTCCATCGCAAAGCTCCTCGTTTAGTGAGTGAGAGCCTCGCCCGGCATCCGGTTCCAAAGCACGGGTTTAGCAGCACCCTCATAAGTGGGCAGAAGATCGGCAACCCGTGCTCTATCTTCGTCGTCCCAGCCAACCCATTCGCGGGGGCGGGCGATGGCAGCGCGGAGGCCGTCGGAGAGCAGGTCGAAATAAGGGAAATACCACAGGGTAATGACAGTGCGGCGCTGGGCCGATTTATTGGCGTGAGCCGAGTGCAACAGCCGCGAGTCGCCGATGACCACATCGCCCGCCGCCACGGGAACATCCACTTCTTCGGGAATCGACTGATAGGCCGGATGGTCGGGATCGGCCACGCGGCGGAGTTCGTCGGTGTGGGCGTCGGGCACCTCGTCGTGCATGCGATGGCGCCTCAGATGCGAGCCGCGCAACAGGCGCAGGCAGCCGTTGTGGGGCGTGGTATCGACGAGGTAGTACATCAGAAAAAGCTGCTGAGGCAGGGGCGTATAACTCGAAAGATCGTCCCAGCCCCACCAGTCCTGATGCCAAAACAGCGCCGGGCTATTGGGCGGTTTGCTGATGACGTAGCCGGACATCCACCGAGGACGCAAAAAGCCCAAAGTTTCGAGCGCGGCGCGGGCGGGCGGGTAGGCGACGAGTTCGGCGAAGATGGGGTGGACACCGACATCAATCATGCTGCCGGTGGAGCGCTGTTGGGCGCGGATTTCTTGGCTTTGAGCGTCGAGCAGTTGGTCGGTAACTTGGCGCAGACGCTGGAGGATGTCGGCGTCGAGGACATCTTCTACCAGGCAGTAGCCGTCGCGGATGAGTTGGTCGAAGTTTTCTTTAGAGTCTTGTTGGGACATCGGCGGCGTTCCTGTCGGTTGTCGATAAAAGTTACTACGTTAGCCAACGTAAGATATGCGTCAAGCGCTGTCCAGAAAGAAGCCAACTCTACTACACTACATTGCACAAAATGAGTCGTGTTATGAAATCGATGAAAGAGTACGTTGCTTATACACTTCTCTCCATATCGATTCTTTCTTTTCGATCCACGCTTGAGGCCCAACCTGGCATAGAAGCCGCAGTGCTGCCTTGGCCCTCAGCATCTAAAGCGGCCGTTAGTATCACCTTTGACGATGCCTATAGATCCCATGTTAGTCAGGCGATGCCTCTTTTGGAAAACCACGGATTTCGCGGCACGTTCTTTTTGATCGTCGATAAGTTATTTCGCCAAGGCAAATACATAAACCATAGACCTTCTGCTCCTATCTCCGAGTGGCAAGCCGCTGCCGCAAGGGGACATGAAATGGCTAGTCACACTGTTAGTCACGTACCATTGGACGCGATAGAAGTCCAGCAAATGAGGGCTGAACTCATCCATTCTAAAGCCATACTAGATTCGCTGTTTTTAGGTGAACCGGTCGTCAGCTTGGCCTATCCATTTTCGCGAACCAATGCCGCCGTCGCCGAAGAGGCCCGTCTGATCTACCAGAGCGGTAGGGCCGGGCCACCTACGGACGGAAGTGCCGTGTATAACGATCCGGCGACGGTCGATTTGATGTCGGTGAAAGCGTTTTTTCCATGTAGCACAGTTGCACAATGGGATAGCGCAGTCGAGCGTACAATCGCTGGCAACGGCTGGCTAGTTGAAGCATTACATCCGATTGACGAACCAGGATTTTGTCGAGTAGCCACCGAGGATTTTGCCGAGCACTTGCATTACTTATCCCAGCAGCATCCAGCATTATGGGTCGCGCCGGTGCGAGACGTCGTTAAGCGGATTCAGCAGTGGCGCACTGTAGCAATAGAAATAAAAAGCATCTCTAAAAAAGTGTATCAACTGCGTATTATAGGAGCACATAGCGATCAGCCCGATTGGCAAGTAGCACTATATCTAAACGACCCTCATCTATGGGAGGTTGAAGAAGAAGATGGACGGATCGTATCTAGCAATATGGAAGAAGGTACTCTTGTTTTTTCTTGGCCTCAACAGCGGGCGAATGATTCATTGTTCTTGCGACCTAAAGACCAGACTCATATAGCCCAATATAGTTGGGGCACATTGAAACATGCTATCCGCAAACGATTGGGGTATTGAGAGGGTGCTGTTGCGCTCTTCGCTGAGGAAGCCGGGTCTTGAGAATAATGATGTTGTCTTCGCCCATGACGTGGCACAGCTTCTATTGTGAAGGACTCTGTTGAAAGCGAGTTCGAGCATTGGGAAGCGTAATGCCGACAAGACGGCTGTCGCGATAGTGGTAGATATTCCCGTCTTCTTCCATCACGCTGTCATTGGCGCACTGAGGTTTTTCAAAGCTGAGATACAATACATCAGCCCCTTCATCATAGTCGCTCCAAACTTGTGAATAAGGCAAGCGCAACAGCTCGGGGACAAATGTCAGGTCAATGCTGGACGTATCCATATCGCATCTCTCCTACGAGTAATTTTATCCGGCCTCTACGTGAAGTGCCAACCATGCCAACGGCGAGACAAGATTCCAAGACGAGCTAAAAATGGAGCGTCAGCCTAGTCCCTTATAAATACTGATCAACGAAGGATCGAGGCGTGAGCACTTTGAGCCGCTTATAGCCGGATGCCCGCAGCAGAGCCTTGTCGCCGCTAATGACGATCGAAGCTCTGCCAGCTAGGGCACAAGCGAGGAATTTATCGTCGTCTGGATCGGTGCAGACCTGTTCTTCTAGGGGCTGTGCTTCTACTAAAATTGACTTGACGGCGAGTAGTTCCAGCCAAGGCTCCAGTTCAACTTCGGGAAAGTTAGCTGTCAGTTCGGTTCCAGTGTCGCGGTATTCAGTAAGAATTTCGGGTGCCACGACGATCTGAACTCTGCCGCGTCTCCAAGCATCAAGGATCTGATGTGGTGGACCAGTAAAGAATATGCCCGATATAAAGACATTCGTGTCCACTACGACTTTCATTTTGCCGCTCGGACCCGGGAAACGGCGGCGACAATATCCGACCGTTTCATTCCGGCTTGCCTAGCTTGGCGGCGTGCTTTGGCAATCATGCGATCAAAATCGCGCATGGAGGGCGTCTGGATGGTCTTGAGAATGATGACATCGTCTTCGCCCATGACGATGAACCGGGTACCTGACTCCAATCCAAGCTGTTGGCGCAGGGACTCGGGAATGACGACTTGCCCTTTGGAGGACATGCGGGTGGTGGCGACTGACTCCATAAAGCCTCCTTTCATTTAATCTTACTGGTAAGAAATAAAATTCTGCCCCGCCGTCAAGTGGTTCCAAAACGAACTAAAAATGGAGCGTCAGTCTCGTCCCCAGATTTTTGTGAGAAACTACAGGATCGACACCAAGCGTAGCTCGACTGCCGCCAAGCTCAATCAGATGCCCGTAAGAAGGTTGCTGATTTTGCTCGTTGATTTCGTTGGCATAGAGATATGCATCAACCACTGACCATACCCCGACACCGGACCAAAGCGAAATTCCCGAGGTGACTTTCCACTCATCATCATCAGGATCAATCCGCCGACCATCATATATTCCACCATCTATTCTATTTTGATTGCGGCAAAGTTTTTTCGCCTAGATCGGATTATATTGAATGACACTAAACCTTTTCATTGATTCCTGCAAAATCCCTCTCTTGCGTCTGAGTCTGCATTATTTCCCAAGATTTAATCGCGATCTTCTAACCAGCCGCCATCTCCCCTTGGCGCGAGCGCTCCTGCAAATCGTAGAGCGAGGAAATGGCGTCCTTGTACAGCGGGATGGGAAAGGTGCGCTCCTCAAAGCGCGCCGCGTGCGGGATCTGACCGCGCACTAGACGCGCATTGGCCTCGGTCTTATACGTCATCTCGCCAGTGTAGATCGGGAACGCATCGGCGGCGCGATAGCTGAGGATCAGCGTGCGCCGAGGCTTGTCGGAGACATTGGCGATAGAAGCATGAGGGGTCATCGCATGCATGAAGATGACCGTGCCCGCTTCACCGGGGATCGGCACGGCTAGCGACTGATCAACCGCTTCGGTAACCCGGCCCTGGAAAAATCCGTCCGTGCTGTGCGACAGCAGGTCAGCCCGATGGCGGCGGGGGATGACTTGCAGACAGCCGTTTTCAACACTCGCGTCGTCGAGATAAAAGAGGATACTCACCGAGCCGCGATGGGTTAGCGGGTAGTAGGAAAGGTCTTGGTGCCACTCGACGGGCGAGCCAACGCCGGCCGGTTTCATGTTGATCTTGCTGTAGTGGAAGACCAAGTCCGGGCCGAGTAGGGCCTCGACCGCGTCGAGGAGGCGCTCCGATGCGGAGAATTCCCGGAAGACCTCGTAGTGACTACAAGGCTCGTACAAACGGCGCACCTGCGTCCCATCGGAAGGCTGGTTAGGCTCCATCTCCATCCGAGCGGCATCGTGGCTGGCGAGCGTATTGCCGGCGCTGACGGCGTCCATCTCGCGCAGGAAGGCCGCGACCTCCTCGGCGCTGAGGAAGCCGGGGACGGCGACGTAGCCTTCGGTCTGGTAGTGTTCAACTTGTGCGGTGGTCAACATGGGTTGGTTCCTCCTTACCATTTTTCGATAGCACCCATCAGCATTTTCTGCTGGTCGGTCTCCGTGGCGCGGACTTTCTGCGCGTCGGGGCCGTCAAAGGGCTCGCGTAATTTCATCCAAGCGGTCTTATAGCACTTCTGCCCATTCCTGTGTGCATTGCGGTCACTGGATGGCAAAATACATATTGCGCGACAGGCTCTTTGTCAATGAGACGGGCGGCGCTTGGTTGACCGTGCGCTGGCCATGCCGCTCATTAACGGGGCAAACAAACGTCGCGGTTTAGCCAGTGCCAAATGGTCCCGGCAGACGCACACAGCCTATTCACTAAAGGAGCGATCCATGAGCTATCTAAATCCCCGCGCCATCGCCATTGACACGCCAATGCCGCCGCCCGCTTGGGCGCTGCTGGAGTGGGAACTGATTCGGGCACAAACTAGGGGATGCACGGAATTTTTCGCCAAGTACTTCGACGAGCGGGGCTATTTGGAGTGCATCCCGCGCTGGGGCGGCAACGACGGGCCGGACGACGCCATCGAGAACTTAGTCCACTGGCCCGTGCTCTACACACTGGGCGGCGGGGCCCATCTGTACGATATGTGCCAGTTGGCATGGGAGGGGCATCTCAAGCAATACACCGAGGCCAAGACCACGGAAGTGCCCTTTACTCGGGACGGGATGTACTATCGCGAATTCCCAGTAATGTTCGACTGGGTACACAACGGGGAAGGGCTGACGACGTTCAACCTGCACGGATTGATGAACCCACGCGAGCAAGCCTTTGAGCAGCGGGTGCGGCGCTATGCCGGATTTTACATGGGCGACGACCCCCAAGCTCCCAACTACGATCCCGAACGCAAAATCATCAAGAGCCTGTTCAACGGCAGCCGCGGGCCACTGCTGCGCAAGGCCACTGCGCTCGACTGGGCTGGCGATCCGCTCGATGAGGTGCAGGAGCGCTTTATTCCTCTGCACGGGGAGCGCAACTTCGAGGAGATGCTGGCCCACTTCAAAGACTATACCGATGTCGTCGGCGACCATCCGCAGAACATGGTGGCGACGGCTTTGGGGCTGAACGCGTACGCGCTGACGGGCGAGGGCCAATACAAGGACTGGGTGCTCGAATACGTCGAAGCCTGGCGGCAGCGCACGTTCGCCAACGACGGGATCATCCCGACCAATATCGGACTCGATGGGACCATCGGCGGCGAGTGCGACGGCAAGTGGTACGGAGGGTGTTACGGCTGGGCCTTTACCGTCGAAGTGCCCCAGACTGGGGAGATGTCCAGCCGCAACACGCACGGGCTGGGGATTTCGGGCTTTGGCAACGCGCTGTTGCTGTCGGGCGAGCAGAAATTCGTCGATGTGTGGCGGCAGATGATCGATAAAATCAACGCCAACGGAAAAGAAATCGACGGGCAGATGATGTACCCGCACATGCACGGGGACGAAGGCTGGTACGAGTTCCGGCCAGCAAGGTACGCGCACGGAGCACAAGAGGTGTACTACTGGTCGATGGACCGAGCCGATCTGAGTCGGCTGAACGCGGACAGCGGCTGGTTCGGCTTTTTGGAGGGACGCGACTCCACCTACCCGGAAGCGGCGCTACAGGCCGACTTTGCCCGCCTCCGCGCGCAGATGGAGAAGGTACGCCGCGACCCAACGACGCCGGACACCAGGCTGTCGGACAATCCCAACCCATTCAACCCGGCCATCCCGAACGGGCTGACCCAACTCATGATGGGCGGGCTGACGCCGCGCCACGGCTCGCCGCTGCACTGCCGAGTGCGCTACTTCGATCCGCAGGCCGGGCGGGCGGGAATGCCCGAGGGCGTAGGGGCGCTAGTGGAACGGCTCGGTGCCGACTCCATGACGCTGACGCTAGTAAACACAGACCCAGTAGCAGGGCGCGAAGTAATCGTACAGGGCGGAGCCTATGCCGAGCACCAGTTCACCAGCGTGCGCGTGGAGGGGAAGGAAACCGCGATAGATGACTCGTCCTTTGCAGTGGAGCTAGCGCCGGGAGCAGGGGAGACCTTGGAGATCGGGATGCAGCGCTATGCCAATGGGCCGACGTTTGCGTTCCCATGGGATAGGTGAGCGTGTAATGGACTTAGAGTCCCTATCAAAACCCAAGGGCGCGCCTCTTCGGAACGCGGGCATCCCGCCGCCATTCATGCCTTATGTACTGCCTTTTCTATTCTTACTCGCAATTTCGGCCAGCTACGCCGCCTCGCTCTCGCAAGGGGAAAGCCATCGAAAAATGGTGGCCCTTTTGGCGGAGGTTCGCGCGCAAAATCTCGACGAAAATCCCTATCAAGGCGAAGGTCAGCTACGACAGTTAGAAGATCAGTTGCAGGCGCTGCCCGACTCAGCTCCCGTCCAAGACCGAATTAGTCTCCATTTTCGCCTCGGGATCGCCGAACTCTTCTTGGGACGGGAACGCCGCGCCATAGACCATCTCGCCGCGGCCAAAGAGATGCTCGCGGGCCAACGCTCGGTCCCTTCTGAGGTAGTAAATGAGATACACTTTCGCCTAGGGCTGGCGTGGTTGCGCTTGGGGGAAACCCAAAACTGCGTCCTCAATCCCAGCACCGAGCACTGCATCCTGCCCATTCGCCCCGGTGGTTTCCACACCCTCCCCGAAGGGTCGCGCCAAGCCATCCCCTATTTTCAAGCCGTGCTCGATAATACCGCCGCAGAGGAGCGCCTACGCCTAAGTGCCCGCTGGCTGCTCAACATCGCCTATATGACCTTGGGGCAGTATCCCGAGGAGGTGCCGCCCACTCATCGGATTCCTCCCGAAGCCTTTGAATCTCAAGCAGCGTTTCCGCACTGGGTCAATGTGGCTCCTGCTCTTGGACTGGACACCTTCAGCCTTTCTGGTGGAGCCGTGGCCGACGACTTCGACGGCGACGGGTATCTCGATTTCTTCGTCTCGACATCGGATTTGGCCGGACAACTGCGCTTTTTCCGCAATGGGGGGGACGGCACCTTTGCGGACCGGACCGAGGCGGCCAACCTCAACGGGCTGTTGGGCGGACTCAACTTGGTGCAAGCCGACTACGACAACGACGGCCATCTCGACCTCTTGGTCCTGCGCGGAGCTTGGTTCGGCGAACATGGCCAGCACCCCAATTCACTGCTGCGGAACGCAGGCGATGGCACCTTCTTCGACGCGACCTTTGCCGCCGGTTTAGGACAAAACCACTACCCAACCCAAACTGCCGCTTGGGCCGACTACGACCTCGACGGCGATCTCGACCTCTACATCGGCAATGAAACCACTGACACTTTTATAGCCCCCGGCCAACTCTTTCAAAATCAAGGCGACGGCACCTTCGCCGATGTGGCTCCCACCGCCGGCGTTGACCAATACGCCCACGCCAAAGCCGTCGTCTGGGGCGACTACGACGGGGACCGCTGGCCCGACCTATACGTGTCCAATCTCGGGCAGCCCAATCGGCTCTACCACAATCAAGGCGACGGCACCTTCGCCGATGTAGCTCCCACTCTCGGCGTCGTCTCCCCCCGGGCTAGCTTCCCAGCCTGGTTTTGGGACTTCGACAACGACGGCTACCTCGACCTATTCGTCGCTGCATATTCGGCCACCATCGCCGACATCGCCGCCGCGCATTTGGGCCACTCAGTGTCCGTGGAGCAGGCGCGGCTGTATCGCGGCGATGGCCAAGGCGGCTTTGCGGATGTATCCCAAGATCGCCACCTTGCACAGCCGACCAAACCTATGGGGGCCAATTTTGGCGATTTAGACCACGATGGTTTTTTGGATTTCTACTTGGGCACCGGCGACACCGATTACGCCGAGCTAATGCCCAATGTGCTGTATTGGAACCAAGCGGGTCAGCGCTTTGTCGATGTGACTTTTGCCAGTGGGTTGGGGCATCTGCAGAAGGGGCATGGGGTCGTATTTGCCGATTTAGACCACGATGGCGATGTGGATATATTCGAGCAGATGGGCGGGGCCTATCGCGGCGACGGATTCGCCGATGTGCTATACGAAAATCCAGGATTTGGTCACGGCTGGCTAGCTATTGAGGTAATAGGGGTAGAGTCGAATCGATCGGGGATTGGGACGCAGCTACGAGTAGATGTGGTGGAGGGCGGCCAAAGGCGGTCGCTGTATCGCTGGGTCGGCAGCGGCGGCAGTTTTGGCGGTAATCCACTGCGTCAGTACGTGGGGTTGGGTCCAGCGGAGCGAGTGGCGCAGCTAGTGGTTTTTTGGCCGAAAAGTGGCCGAGAGCAGGTGTTCGCTGAAGTGCCAGTAAACGCGATCATCCGAGTCACCGAAGGACGGGAACAACTGGAGATTTTAGCGCTGCCCTCTTTTAAATTCGCTGTCGAACATCCCAAACGGGCCGAGCACCATTTACACGAATAACACCGGTCGGCTTACCTCTAAGGCGCGCGCTCGACCTGCACCGCAATGATGTCTAGGTCGTGGTATTTCTGGTGTCGCACCGCAGAGGCGTAGTGCCGCAACAGCCGGAACGAAATCTCGTGTTCGTCTATTATCTCGGGCTGTTCGCTCAGATACGCCAGCCGATCTTCGAGATTTTCTCCCGCAGCAGTCGCCAAAAATTCCAGTTCCACCGCCCCCTCGGCGGGCCGTGCGGAGAGGATCAACTGCCGTCCGTTGGCCGCATCGTCCTCAGCTTGTTGCGCCAGAATCGCCAAAGTCTCTTCTCCGGCAGCGCACAGCCGCTCGGTCGCCGGATCGTCCCAGCCGATTTTCGCGGCAAAGGCGCGGAGGAACTCGTCGATCTTGGGCAGCGAGGCAACGGCTAACTCGACCTCTATACGTCGGCGGCGCGGAGCCGTCAACTCCATAAACGCGGTCAGCAAGATCGCGGCAATACCCCCAGCGGTCATGCCGTTGCCGAGTAGGGTGCCCCACGTCTTGCCCAGCAAGTCGGCGAAGATTACCTGATTCTGAAAGCCCACCCCAATCCAAAACGACAGCCCCACCACCACGGCCTTGCGGCTATTGAGGCCGCTCTCAACGACTAGCTTCATACCCTGCACGAAAAGTATGCCTATTAGCAGGGTTACATAGGCCGCGCCCACGGGATTGGGAATCGCAATCAGGAGGGCTGTCACCTTGGGCGATAAGGCCAGCACCGCAAAGATGGCCCCGACATATACCCCAACGCGGCGCGCGGCAACCCCGGTGAGTTCGGCGAGCGATATGCTGGTTGAGTAGGTCGTATTGGGGGGTGCCCCGAGCAGCCCGGACAACAGGTTGCCCGTCCCATCGGCGTTGAGAGCACCCTGGACCAAGCGAAAATCGGTTGCCCGCGGCCGACGCCGCGAGACCCGTTGAATGGCAATGCCGTCGCCAATGGTCTCAATCGCGCCTACCAAGGTTACGACCACAAACGCCGGTAGCAACGCCCAGAATTCTGCACTGAACGTCAGGTCCAATCCCGGCCACGAGCCATCGGGAAAACCGATCCAAGGCGCGTCGATTACGGGCTGAATGTTGAACAGTCCAAAGGGGGCAGCAGCGGCGCAACCCACCGCAATACTGATGAGCGGTGCCCACAGTCGCCAAGCCCCTGGGGCGCACAGCGCCAACACCACAAGAGTAGCGAGCGTCGCGCCGGCCGCAGTCGGAGCAGCAGCCGACGGCGTACCCTCGGGCACATCCGTCAGCAAGCCAAAAACGATCGGCATGACCGTGACGGCGATCAGCATGATCACCGTGCCGGAGACGACCGGTGTGAGGATTCGGCGCAATAGCGAAAGCCGCGCGGCTAGGGCAAACTGAAACAGCGACGAGACCACGATCAGACTCGCCATCAAGGACGGTCCGCCCTGCACCAGTGCCGTGATGCAGACCGCGATGAAGGCACCGGAAGTACCCATGACGAGCACATGCCCGGCCCCGATTCGCCCGACCCGCACCGCTTGCAGAATCGTGCTCACTCCACTGATCAGCAGAGCCGCAAACGCGATCCAAGTCAGGTAACTCTCCGGCTGGTTGGCCGCCCGGCCAATAATGATCGCGCTGAGCACCACCGGCGCGATGATAACCACCGCAGCCTGAAAGCCAACCCCAGCGGCGATGGAGTGGGGAGGCCGATCGTCCGGCTCGTAGCGGATGTATTCATTTACTTGCGCCATTGCCTAGTTCACCCTTTCAATCAAGTTGCACTGCAAATCCGTCTGGAGAAAGATGCGACGAACTCAACCGATGCACCACCTCATACTCGCGCCAAAAATCTCCGGTCACTTTCACAAACGCCATACCACCAACAACTGGGCCGTACTCTCATCTTCGTCCGTTCCGAGCTTGTTGACCCAGTACTGGTACTCAATGCCAACCATAAGCTGATTGGGTGCTCCGACCACTTTGCCCAGATCCCAGGTGAACTGCGGCTGAGCGAGAATGGAATCCTTGACGTTTTCACCGAATTCATTGGTGCGACCGCCCAAGTACTCAGCATGGCCGACAATGGCCAAGGACAGACTGCCAACATTGATGGGCAAGGCCCAATTGACGTCGAGTATGAAGCTATTGTCCTCTTTGGGGGCACCTCCTCCCGCGAAGCCAATGTTGTCGTCGATATAGGCCGTCAGATCCGTATTCAGGAACGCGAATCCCGGCAGGTCCCAAGAGGCCCGCAGACCGGGCAGGTACTTCACGACGTTGGCGTCGCCGCCGACGTTGACCCCGGCAATTAGGGCAAAATCCCTGATGGGGCCGACGCGCAATTCCCTGTTGGCCAGCTTGCCGAAACTCAGGGTTGGATACCACTCGCCGTAGAAATCTCGGTCGTTGAAACCGTCGCGCTCGTCGTCATCGAGGTAGTCGATGAAGAAGAAGCTATCGCCCAATTTCCATCCCGCAGCCTGTTGCACAGTAAATACAAAAGTCTGTTGTGTGGCTGCCGAGAATGGATTCTTGTGTTTGCCGTACTGCAGGTGGAACTCGGTTTGCGAGAAGGCTGCCGTCTGAGTAGCCATCAGTGCGACCAAGAAAATACCGGCGAATGCTGTTCTCATTGTTATCCTCATTTCTCCTCGTTGCAACAATGTAGCGCGGTCGTGGAATGACCGCTATCTATGGGCCTGCTCTACTGGGAATCTGCCAGTCGTGCCAACGCCTCTTGAGCGGATTGGATTAGGCGAGGATCGCCCCGCCACTGCGCGAGAAAATGCTTGTACGCGCGGATGGCTTGGCGGGGTTGCGCCGCCTCTTGGTAGAGCACACCAAGTGCATAATGCGCTCTGGCATAGGTAGAATCTGCACGCAGAGCGGCTTGGTACTGGCGCTCGGCCTTGGCATGGGCCTTCTGTTGGGCATAGAGGTGGCCCAAGTTGTAATGGGCTTCGGCAAAGTCGGGCGCTACCTCAAGCGCCTTTTGGTAGGCCGTCGCCGCCTGTTGAAGATCGTTCTTTGCTAGGTAGAGATTGCCCAAATTGTTATAGGCTTGGGCATGAGTAGGCGCTAGTGCCAACGTGCGCTCTAAGGCGGCCTCGGCCTCCTCGATACGGCCCTGTGCATGGTAGAGATGACCGAGCGCAAAGTAAATTTTATAGAGGGCCGAGTCCGGGGGACTGTGCGCTAGGGCCTCTTCGCACACCCGCAGTGCCCTAGCGAGCTTGCCGTGCTGGGCGTAGAGGCCACTTAGCTGGAGGCGCGCCTCCAAATGGGTGGGCGCATCGGCGAGCAGCAACCGGTACTGGGCTTCGGCCTTTTCCCACTGCCGGAGCGCGAGATAAGCACGCGCCAAGCGCAAACGAACTGCGACGTTGGCCGGAGTAGCGTCGAGGGCCTGCTGTAGCTGATTGATGTGGTCGTGAAGACGTCCGAGGCGTTCAAAGCGGTTTTGTAGGTGCTCGGCCTCGGTCGTTTGGCCAAGAGCGAGGAGAACGTTAGCTAAGTTGTAGAGGGCTTCCGGATGTAAGGGATTAATGTCGAGAACTTGGCGCAGCATCTTGGCCGCTTCCTCGGGGCGATTCAAATCGCTATAGAGCAGACCCAACTGGCGCCAAGATTCGCCGTGCTGCGGATCCTTTTCCACGGCTTCTTTTAAGATAGCTTCGGCTTTTTGGTACTGGGTTTGGCGGATGTAGAGCGCCCCGAGTTCGCTGCGGGCTTCCATCAAGTCGGGATCCGTTTGAATGGCTTGCAGCAAGGCTTTTTCGGCCTTGTCATAAAAGCCTTGGTTGACGTACAGCCGCGCCAAGAGCTGCAGAGCCGCTGTCTGGGTCGAATCTAGTGCGACGGCTTTTTCAGCTAAAGCTACTGCTTCGGGAATGCGCTGCTGGGTAGCATAGATAGCACCCAACTTGTAACGAGCTTCGGCATTATCTTGGTCCAACTCCAAGGCGCTTTCGTATTCGCGCACCGCCTCGTCCAATTTTTCAACGCGGGTATAGACATCCCCCAAGCGGATGTGGAGGTCGGCACTGGGCGCAATGCGGAGAGCCTCGCCGTAGGCGGCCACCGCATCTTCAACGCGCAAATCTTCGGCGTACAGATGACCCAAGGCCGCGTGGACTTCCCGGGAAAATGGGTCGCGATCAACGGCCTGCAACAGAACGGCCACCGCCTGATCGAATTCTCTCAGGTCGCGCAGAGCACGAGCGAGATTGATGTAGAACGCGATGTCCTCTGGGGCTTGGCGCACGGCCGCTTGATACGCGGCAACGGCTTTTTCCAAGGCTCCATCCTGGTAGTGAATATTGCCCAGATTATTGCTCGTCGCAGCCAAGGTGGAGTCGAGTTCAATAGCTCTTTGAAAGTGGGCAGCGGCCTCGTCCAAGGCCCCGCGCCGCTGGGCCAAAAGCCCCAAGCCATCGTGGGCGAGGGCGTAGTTTGGATCGAGGTCGAGGGCTTTGGCATAGTTTTGCTGGGCTTCGTCGTAGCGGCCGGCTTGCGTATAGGCCACGGCCAAGTTGTAGTAAGCGGGTGGCGCGGTGGGATTTTGGCGGGTGAGGAGGAGGTGCTTTTCCAAGGAGTCGTTATCGGGATCTTGAGAGCAGGCCGCGCCCAAGATTAGCAGGGCGGCGAAAAGGTTGTACAGCGATCGCGGTACGGGGGAGTTGGTGATCATCTGCAACTCCTTGGCATCAGGGTTTGGATTGAATTATGTGCAGGATCTGATCGGCCGCCACCGCTTCTATTTTTTGCAACGCGCCGTCGGGCCAGCGAATTTCGACTGTGGCTTGAGTAGCCTCTCCTAGGCCAAAGTGGAGACGAGGATCGCTACTCGCAAGATAACTACCACCCGACTGGCGCTCCTTAACTTGGCGCTGCCCACCGGCCGTCACGGCGACGCGGGCGTGCTGCGCGGTGTTCCCCAACTGAATCGTCAGCCAGTGCTGCCGGTTGCCCCCGTCATTGCGCAGCAGGTTGGGGACGGCGGCAACATTAGTCACTAGCAGGTCTAGGTCGCCATCGTTGTCGTAGTCGGCCGTAGCCGAAGCGCGGCTTACCGCCGCCACCGCGAGTGCGGAACCCAATTTGGACGATACATCGACAAAGCGGGTCCCCCGCTGGTTGCAGAGCACCTGATTGGGCTGCGGATAGGCATGGTCGGGGTGTACTTGGGTGATTTTGTCCATGACGTGGCCATTGGCGACAAACAGGTCTAGGTCGCCGTCGTTGTCGTAGTCGAAAAAATTGGTGCCAAAGCCCAGCAGTTTGTAACTGCACTCAGCCAAGCCGGCCCGTTGGGTGATGTCGTAGAATTGCCCTTGCCCATCGTTGCCGTACAAGGTATTGGTCTCTTGGGCGAAGTTGGTCACAAAAATATCTTGCAACCCATCGTTGTCCCAATCCCCGAATTCCACCCCCATGCCAGCTTCGGCCAAGCCGTCCTCGTTGTAGCGCCCTCCGGCGTAGAGGCCGACCTCGGCAAAGCCATTCCCTTGGTTTTGGTAGAGAAAGTTCATCGTGCCGTCGTTGGCCACGTACATGTCGGTGTCGCCGTCGAGGTCGTAATCCGCAAAGGCCACGCCCAAGCCGCGCCCCTTGTGGACGATTCCCATCTCCAACGTCACATCGCGGAATTGGCCGTCTTCGTTGCGATAGAGTACATCGCCTACCGGCTCGTAGAACTTCGGTTCGCAATAGGAGCGAATGCCGCCCTCGGCACAGACGATATTGTTCTGCGGGTCAAACTCCACGTAATTGGTCGCGTAAAGATCCAAATCGCCATCGAGGTCGTAGTCTAGGAAACCGCAACTAGTACCCCACCGGGCATCGGCCCCACCCACAGCGGCGGTCGCGTCGGCAAAGCGCCCGTCGCCTTCGTTGCGCAACAAGAGGTTGGGGCCAACATTGGTCACGTAGAGATCCACGTCTCCATCCGCATCGTAGTCAGCAGCCGCACAGCCCATGCCGTATCCGGTGTGCCCGGCTCCCGAGGCTGCCGTCACATCGGCGAAGCGACCAGTGCCAATGTTGTGGTACAGGCGATTGGTGGGAATCGGATCGGGGCGCTCGCCGATTAGGGGTGCGCCGTTGACCAGATAGAGATCGAGCCAGCCATCGCCGTCAACGTCGAGGAAAGCCGCCCCGGAACCAAAGGTTTCGACGTAGTAGTATTCGCCCGAAAAGCCGTTGTAGTGCTTAAAGTCTATACCAGCCGCTTGGGTTATATCGACCAATTGAATGGGGTTGCAACTAGGGTCGGTAGTGTCTGGCAGTGGAACCGAGCGGGCTTTGGCCTCGGGTTTCGTTAGGTCTATGGAAGGAGCGGTCACATCGGCTAAGTCGGGAGCAACACTAAAGTGGGCATCGGGGCGAAAAGGCTGGGCAAAGGTCACGCCAGCAAAGGCGGCCTCCTGTTTGAAGCGGCTATCGACAAAGACCGCTGACGTGCGAAAGTGGGCATCTCCAAACCGGGCCGGACCTGCAAAGACGATGCGGCGGAAGGAGGCCGCAGCGGAGAAATCGGCGCGCTCGAAATGGGCTGTGCTGCGGAAGTAAGCCGCAGTGAACGCAGCGGCTCCCGCAAAGCGGCTTTGCGCGAACAGGGCCTCCTCGCCAAAGCGAGCGCCGGCAAAGGAAACGGTCGATTGCCACGCCGCTCCTTTGAAAGAGGCCAAATCCGCAAAGGAAGCATCCTGAAAAGAAGTGGAGCGGGCAAACACAGTCTGATCGAAATAGGCCGCGTCTTCAAATTGCGTACGTTCAAAGGTAGTTTCTCCGCTAAAGTCGCTTTGCTGAAAAAAGGCCGCGCCGGAAAACTGGGTGGCCGAAAGATCTACTTTATCGGCAAACACAGTCCGTTTGCAATTAGCCGTGTCCACTACGCGGCAGTCGCGGCAGGAAAATCCACTTTCGAGGCGGACTTCCAGCAGGGAGATCCCCTGTTGGAAATGGGTGCGAACAAAGCTCATCGATTGTAGAAAAACGGCGCGTTCTAAGACTACGGGATTGGTAAAGCGCACATCCTCAAAGGCGAGCGCCGCGCGCAGAGTGTCGCCGGTCAATTCAAGCGGCCCCTGCACCACAATGCGATTGTATTCGAGTGTGGTGTCGGCAGGGGCTTGTTGGATTGCTGCAACTAGGTCGCGGGCGAGGATGAGCTGGTAGGCTTTGCCTTCCACGGTCACTTCGTATTGGGCTATCGAGGGCAGAGGAGCTATCAGGAATAGCAAGAGAAGACGATGAGCCGATGAGTAGAAGACCATGGTTTGCGCAAGCTTGGGATTTTGGCTTTTTGCAGGAGTCCATAATATCCGATACAAGGACAGGGCGGCAAGGCGCAATCGCTTGACATAAGGGGTACATGCCACTTTTTTAACGCCCATCTCAACGCAAAATCGCTCTGAAATAAACGTCCCAATACGTCGAAAATATAGACCATGCTGAATTATCAGGCAGCTTTCCTCTTTGCGCTGTGTATTTTTGCGTTCACTCCCTTAAAAACCGTCCACGCTGAATCTAACGCCCCAGAGCCGACGAAAATTCTCAAGCCCTTTCCCGAGCCAGCCGCAATCATCGAGCCATCGTGGTTGGTGCCCCGCCAGCAAGCCCAATTGGAGGCGGCCCAAGCCTACGAGGTCTTTTGCGACTTCTCCTTTACCGACCAACTCAAAGCCAGCGGTATTGAGTTTCGCAATAGAGTGGTAGAGGATTCCGCCAAGGAACATATCCCGGTTCACTACGATCATGGAAATGGACTAGCAGTGGGGGACGTGGATGGCGACGGACTCTACGACCTCTACTTTACAACCCAAGTGGGCAGCAATCAGCTATGGCGCAATCTCGGCGGAGCGCGCTTTGAGGACTACACTACGCCGAGTCTAGAATTGGCCGATAGGATCGGGGTGAGCGCGTCGTTTGGCGACATTGACAACGACGGCGATGTCGATCTGTACGCCACGGCGGTGCGGTTGGGCAACCAGCTTTTGGCCAACGACGGAACCGGCCGCTTCGAAGATATAACCGAGCATTCGGGCACGGGCTGGCAGGCGCACTCGTCGTCTGGTGAGTTCTTCGACTACAATAACGATGGCTTGCTGGATCTGTTTGTGACCAATGTGGGAATCTATACCAAAGATGAAACGGGGACGGCATCGGTCGATCCGACGCGTTTGAAGACAGGGGCGACTTATCAGTACTACCGAGGTTTCAAGGACGCCTTCTCCGGGCATTTGAAACCCGAGCGCGCCGAACAGAGTACACTGTTCAAGAACCTGGGACAGCGAGTTTTCGCCGACGTCTCGCACGAAGTGGGGTTATTGGATTCGATCTGGTCGGGCGATGCCAGTCCGGTGGATTTCAACGGGGATGGCTGGCAGGACCTTTACGTGCTCAACATGCAGGGGCATGACTCCTACTACGAGAATGTGGCAGGGCAGCATTTTGTTAAAAAGAGCCGCGCGGTATTTCCCAAAACGCCGTGGGGTTCGATGGGAATCAAGGCCTTCGACTACGACAACGACGGTCGGCTGGATCTCTTCGTCTCCGATATGCACTCCGATATGAGTCAGCCGGCAGGGCCTTGGGACGAAAAACTCAAGTCGTATATCCAATATCCAGACGATTTTTTGCGCAGTGAGGGATTAAGCATCTTCGGCAATGCCTTTTACCACCACCTAGACGGGGGGCAATTCGAAGAAATCTCCGACCTAATCGGTGCTGAAAATTATTGGCCGTGGGGGTTGAGCAGCGGCGATCTCAACGCCGATGGCTGGCAGGATGTGTTCGTGGCTTCGAGCATGAATTACCCCTTTCGCTATGGGATCAACACTGTCTTGCTCAACGACCAAGGACGCGGCTTCCTCGACAGCGAGTTTGTGTTAGGAGTAGAACCGCGACGCGACGGTCGCACCGCGCAGCCGTGGTTTGCACTCGACTGCGACGAGGCGGATTTAAAGCACAAGCGCTGCGAGGGGCAGGAAGGGGGCTTGCTGGTGTACGGTGCTTTAGGGACGCGCTCGTCGGCACTGTTTGATGTGGAGGGCGATGGCGACCTCGACATTGTGACCAATGAGTTCAATGGGGTGCCGCTGGTCTTGCTCAGCGACCTGAGTCAGCGTCGGACGGTGCGCTATGTGGAAGTGGTCCTAGTGGGAAAATCGTCGAATCGGGATGGATTGGGCGCAGTGGTCGCAGTGGCAGCAGGCGATCAGGTATATACCCAAGTGCAGGATGGGCAGTCGGGGTATCTGTCGCAGAGTGTTTATGGACTCTACTTTGGCTTGGGAGAAGCCGCGGCCGTGGATCGCCTAACAGTGCGCTGGCCTTCAGGTCAGGAGCAGACCTTGGACGGCCCCATCCAGACCAATCAGCGACTCACCATAGAGGAACCTTAGGGGCGGTTCGCGCTCCGCACCGCCCCTACCGCACTGCGCGGTCAAAGCCGGGCGCTGAGCTTGTCGAAGCGCATCCCCGATTCGCTGGGATCGCGGGCATCTTGCCCGCGTCGAGGGCGTCCCGCCCTCGATCCGACGAGGCCGGTGACCGTAGGGGGCGGTTTGAAACCGCCCCCTACCCGGGTGCGTAACATCATTTGTTAAAAAAGAGCATTCAGTGTGGAAGAACGCGATCGGGACTTGGAGCAGTCTGAACAAAAGGCGCTCTTGGTCCTGTTCTTTTTTTCGGGGGTTAGCAGCTTAGTCTATCAGGTCGTGTGGGCGCGGATGCTGACCGTGGTCTTCGGCACCACCCTGCTGGCTACTAGCACCGTACTCAGCGCCTTCATGGCTGGCCTAGCCTTGGGTAGCTATGTTTTGGGGCGGTACATCGACCGCTGCAAACACCCCCTGCGGATTTTTGCCGCGCTAGAAGTCGGCATTGGTCTTTTTGCTCTTTTCTTTCCCAGTATTAGTGCGAATTTGGGCAATGCCTACGGTGCTCTAGTGGGACTACAGGGGAACTTCTACCTCTTTTCCCTAGCCCGCTTCGGCCTTTGCTTTGCCTTGCTCCTGATCCCCACGGCGCTGATGGGGGGCACCCTACCCGTCATGGCCAAATTTGCGGTGCGGCGGCTGGGCAGGTTAGGCGGTCGGGTCGGACAACTCTATGCAGTCAACACGCTGGGCGCGGTCATCGGGGTGTTGGCGGCGACCTTTGGACTGATGGAAGGGCTGGGTTTGCAGGGGACGACGCAAGCTATCGCTGTGGTGAATTTCTTGGTGGCGGGCGCGGCTTGGCTGTGGGGGGGGCAACGAGCCGTCGGCGTCGATGAAGGGGCGGCAACAAAAGAAACCGCGCACTCTGACCTCATCCTGTGGGGCGTGCTGGCCGGCTTTGCCATCTCCGGTTTTGCCGCCCTAGGCTACGAAGTGGCGTGGATGCGGCTCTTGATGGTGAGTTTCTCCTTCAATTCACACTACGAGTTCAGCATTGTCTTGGTGGCCTTTTTGAGTGGACTGTCCTTGGGGGGATGGTTGGGCAGTCGGCTACTCGTGCGACGGGCGGACTTGCTGTCAATTTTTATCGGTATCCAGTTTTTGATCGGCGCGTGCGGTGCTCTGTCCGTGCTGGCCTTTGCTCATTTATCCGTCCTCGTGGAGCCGATCCAGCGGGCAGACTCGTGGTGGGTGTCGCGAACCGGCGTGTTTTTTACGGCCGTCGCCATCATGTTGCTGCCGACCGTGGCGATGGGGGTTATCTTTCCGCTGGTCGGCCAAATCTACACGCGACAACTGGCGCGTCTGGGGCGCGGCATAGGGGACATCGGTGCGGTCAACAGCTTGGGCGCGGTTGGGGGAGCCTTTGTGACGGGGTTTGTGCTAATTCCGCTACTGGGGACCGAGTGGAGCGTCAAGGTGTTAGCCGCGTTGAATGGATTGGTTGGCCTAACCCTTGCCTTAGTTAGCCAGCAACGCAAGCGGCTGGTCTGGAGCGGAGCGGCGGGTTTGGCACTCCTGCTAGTCCTAGTACCCTCGGATGTGCTGCGGCGCATTGCAGAGCCAGCGGCCGTCAACCGGGAACTAGTATTTTACCAAGAGGGGGCCGAGGGCGTCATCACCGTCGAACAACAAACCGATGGTTTCCGCAAAATGGCGCTCAATGGGGGCGGTCAGGTGCCTACCGACTACAGCTCGCTGCAAATTTTCCGCCTACTGGGCCATTTGCCCCTGCTCCTGCATCCCGATCCGCAAGAGGTGTTGGTCGTCTCCTTGGGCGGCGGCATCGCCTTGGGGGGCGCAGCCCAGTACGAGCCACGCCGCATTACTTGCGTCGAATTGGTGCCGGAGGTGATAGACGCGGCCCGGTTGCACTTTGGCGAATTCAATCACCACGTGCTCGAGAATCCGACTGCGTGGAATATCGAATTAGTTATTGACGACGGCCGCAATTTTCTCCTCTCCAGCCGCGACACCTACCAAATCATCACTGGGGACGCCACCCATCCAACGAGCGCCGATAGCTGGGTGCTCTACACAAAGGAATTTTACGAGTTGTGCCGGGCACACCTAAGCACCGACGGGATCATGGCCCAGTGGCTGCCCTTCCACGGTCTGCCGCCAGACGACTACAAGACCATCGTGCGCACCTTTCAGCACGTCTTTCCCCACGCCACCTTGTGGCGCTCGAACAACTACTCAATCATGGTGGGGACCATGCAGCCGCAGGCGATTAATTGGGAGTTGCTCAACGAGAAGATGGCACCGCCGCGAGTGCATCGCAGTCTGGAGGGCATTGATCTGGGAAACGCATTTGCGCTCTTGAACAGCCTAGTGATGGACGAGGTCGCCCTGCGGCGCTATGTGGGAGAAGGTACTCTCAACACCGACGACCATCCCTACATCAGCTTTGTCAGCCCGAAGGGCTACAGCAGCGGCTCGTGGGAGGTGTTGGAGCATTTGGCACCGCACCGCACCTCGGCTCTGTCGCTGCTGACGGCACCCTCTGCTGCAGTACGGAGAACAATAGAGGCATATTTCAAGGCTGGCGAGCACGCGCTAGAGGGAGATATCATGCGGTTGCAAAACCGCGACCGGGCCGCGGTAAGGGCCTATCAGCGCGCACTACAGGCGAATCCCGAGGATAGATCTTCGGCCTATTTCCTCGACCTATTGGCCGAGCAACTTATCCGGCGACCGCCCCAAGACGAATAGAGGCTATGAGTCAATTCGTCGATAGCAATAAAAGATGGGTGCCGTATCGGGCCTTGCTCGTCGGCGCGTTGATGGCCGTGGTGATCAACACGGTTTTTCCCTATGGCCTTCTGGTGATGGGGACCCTCGATTGGACCGGCGATTTCATCGCCCTGAGCGCGATTTTCCTCCTCTTCCTCCTGCTATTAGTCAACATTCCGCTCAAGTGGATCGGACGCAAATGGAGCTTATCAGCCCAGGAGCTAGTGGTAATCTACGCCATGATGGTCGCAGCTTCGGCGATTCCCTCCACCGGAGTCACGGCGCAATTGGTCCCCTTTTTGGCCGGAGTCTATTACTATGCCACGCCCGAAAACAACTGGGCCGAACTGCTCCATCCCCATATCCAGCCGTGGCTGGCACCGCAAGACCCGATGGCGGTCAAGTACTTCTACGAAGGGTTGCCCCAAGAGGTAGCCATCCCTTGGGGAGCATGGTTAGTACCCTTGTTGGCGTGGGCTTCCTTTTTGGGCGCGCTCTATTTGATGATGATCGCCCTGTCGGCTCTGCTCCACGAACAATGGGCACGCAACGAGCGTTTGATCTTTCCCCTCGTCCAGTTGCCGCTGTACATGATCCATGAAGACGACAGACCCTCGGCGGTCAATCCCTTTCTGAAGGAACCACTGATGTGGTTGGGATTTGCCATTCCCTTCGTCCTCTTGGGAATCAATGCCCTGCACAAGTACTATCCCTTTATTGCTCCCATCCAGTTGTCAACCCAATTGGCCATCTTCCACGACATGCGAGGCGTCTTGTTCAACTTGTGGTTTATCGTCCTTGGCCTGACGTACTTTCTGAGTCTGGAGGTCTCCTTTAGTCTGTGGTTTTTCTACTTGCTCAACTTCTTCCAGTTGGGCCTTTTCAACACCCTCGGGTTCAGCATTGCAGAAATCCGGCTGATGCACACCGAAGGATCCATCGCCACCGCCCAGCAGGCCATGGGAGCGTTGATTGCCCTCGTGGCGGCCAGTTTATGGACCGCTCGTCGGCACCTCAAAGAAGTGGTCGTCGGAGCGTGGAAAAAGAAGGAACCAGGAGAAGATACAGGGCAGATGCTCTCCTATCGCAAGGCGGTGTGGCTCCTGATCGGAGCCTTCCTCTACGCGGTCTTATGGTTGAAAAGCGCGGGATTGCCCGTGGGGGCAGCGCTGCTATTGCTCGTTATCGCCTTTGTGGTATTCGTCGGTTTGACGCGGATCGTCGCCGAAGGGGGCATGGGGTACGGCCGGGCGCAGATGACGCCATCAGCCTTTGCGATCAACGCGCTGGGCACGGCACCCATTGGACCGCGCGGCTTAATGGTGCTCGGGTTTGCCAATGGCTGGGCCGGGGATATCCGCACGACCGTTATGGCCGCAGCTTCCAATAGCACCCGGCTAGCCGAGGTCGTCGGGACGCGCCGACCGCCACTTTTTTGGGCTTTGCTCATAGCCATCGCCGTGAGTTTGGTCGCCTCGGCTTGGACGGTACTGTCCATCGCCTATACCTACGGCGGGGTCAATCTCCACTACTGGTTCTACAGCATTATGGGCCGCTGGACATTTAACGATATGGCGACGAATCAGCTCAATCCGGTGGCCGCGTGGAATTTCTGGGGCCCACGAGGCGCATTCACCGGCTTGGGAGCCGGGCTGATGTTTCTGTTGTTGTACCTGCGCCACCGCTTCTTGTGGTGGCCCATCCACCCGATCGGCCTGCCGGTGGGGGGGACCTATGTGATGTTTTTCGCTTGGTCGAGTATGGCGCTGGGCTGGCTGGCAAAGTGGATCGTATTGCGGTACGGCGGAATCACACTCTTTCGCCGGCTGCGGCCCTTCTTCCTCGGCATGGTGTTGGGCCAAGTCAGCAGTGCAGGTTTGTGGATGGCGGTGGATCTGATTGCGGGATGGGATGCCGTGGTGACGCGATGGTAGGGGGCGGTTTGAAACCGCCCCCTACGGATGTTACGCATCGGCACCGAACCGATCTATGTAGGGGCGTCCCTTGTGGGCGCCCATGCGACACCGCGTATGCCGCCAGCGGAATCCGACGAGGGCAATTACAAGGGTTGCCCCTACAATGCGTAACGTCAATTCCCAATTCCTAATCAGCAGGCTCCCGCACGGTCAGCACCTGATTGGCCGCCACATCGCGCAGCGTCTGGACTGTGCCACTAGGCCAGTGGAGGACGACGCTTTCGACGCTGGAGGCAGCGCCCAAGCCAAAGTGTACCTTGAGATCGCTGTGAGAGAGAAAACTGGTGCCACTGCGCACCTCGGCGATCTGGCGTTTACCTTGGGCGCTTATTTCGATCCGGGTGCCGATTCCGTCGCGGTTGCTGCGGGTGCCTACGGTGGCGATTTGCAAGTAGTTGCCCTCATTGCCACCATCGTTGCGCAGAAGATTGGGCGTGCTGTTGAGGTTTAAGATGAAGATATCGATATCGCCGTCGCGGTCGTAGTCGGCAAAGCTGGCACCTCGGCTCACCTCTACTAAGGCAAAGCCCGGCCCGGCGCGTTCGGATACTTCGGCAAAGGTGCCGTCGC